>CALHZK010000024.1 GCA_938040655.1 uncultured Candidatus Saccharibacteria bacterium | reverse complement strand
AACAAGAAAAAACCTAAGAATAAGCAAAGGCAGGGTTAAGCATGGCTCGAATTGCTGGGGTAGTTATCCCAACAGAGAAGCAGGTGCACATTGCGCTCACCTATATTTATGGGATTGGGCCGAAGCACGCTTCGAGCATCCTTGCGGCGGCTAAAATTGAGCCGACCACTCGGGTGAAAGATCTCACCGAGGCTGAAGAAAACAAGATTCGCGAAATTATCGACAGCGAATACACCGTGGAAGGTGATCTCCAGCGCTTGGTGACAAATAATATTAAGCGCTTGAAGGACATCAATGCCTATCGGGGTCTTCGCCACAAAGCAGGACTGCCGACACGCGGTCAGCGGACTCGTACGAACGCACGAACTCGTAAGGGGCGCGCTATCGCCGTAGGCGGCACACAACCAAAAGCAGCATCTAAGACCTAAAGAAAGGACTGAAATCATGGCAGACGCAAAATCTACCAAGAAAAAGCAGCGCCGATCGGTTCCATCTGGTCAGCTGCATATTCAATCAACCTTCAATAATACTATTGTGACCTTCTCAGACAAGAAAGGCAATGTGCTCACCGCATCGTCAGCCGGTGCATGTGGCTTCCGTGGCTCAAAGAAGGGTACAGCCTATGCCTCTCAGGTGGCAGCCGAGAAAGCTGCTGAGGCGGCTAAGACGCAGTATGGCCTTAAGGCGGTTGACGTCTTTGTCAAGGGAGTTGGCCTGGGCCGCGAAGCAGCGATTCGTGCCGTCAGTGGCTTTGACATCTCTGTTGAAAGCATTAAAGACATGACGGGCGTGCCACACGGCGGTGTTCGTCCAAAGAAAGCGCGGAGGGCATAACTATGGCACGAGATACTTCACCAATTGTCAAACAGAGCCGCCGCGAAGGGTACGCACTTCATCCGAAAGCTCACAAGATTTTAGCCAAGAAAACTGGTATTCCTGGGCAGCACGCTCATGGTCGCCAGAGTAAACCAAGCTTGTATGCGACACAGCTTCGTGAGAAGCAAAAAGTGCGTCGACTGTACGGCCTGGTCGAGAAGCAATTTGCTCGGCTGATGAACGAAGCGACGCGCGCTCAGGAGGGTCTCGCCGGTGAGAACCTGCTCAAGCTACTGGAGCGCCGCTTAGACAACGCGGTGTACCGTGCAGGCTTTGCCTCATCGCGCCGGGCAGCCCGCCAGTTAGTTAGCCACGGGCATTTTGAGCTCAATGGCCGCCGTGTTGATATCCCATCGATTCGCGTCAAAGCGGGCGATGTGATCACCGTGCGCCCGAAGAGCACCAAGTCTAGCTACTTTACCCACATTGATGATGTCATCAGCAATTCTGTGCAAGTTCCGCTCAGCTGGTTGAAGAGTGATCCGAAAAAATTAACAATCGAAATTACCGGCCAGCCAAAGCGCGAAGAAGCCGAAGCTGACATCAACGAGCAACTAATTGTTGAGTACTACTCACGATAGGGGAAGGGTAAGGGAAACTATGGCAAAAGCAATTTACAATCCAGCACTGGCGAGCGTTGATGATATATCTGCGACCAGTGCCACCTTTCTGATCGAGCCGCTGCATGTTGGCTACGGCAATACGCTTGGCAATAGCTTGCGGCGCGTTTTGCTATCGAGTGTTCGCGGTGGGGCGATTGTCGCCTTTCGTATCGAGGGCGCGACACACGAGTTTACGACTGTCGAAGGCATAAAAGAAGACGTTGTCGATATTATGCTGAACCTCAAGGGTGTCCGCTTGCGCATCCATACCGATGAGCCAGTTGAGCTTCGCCTCGAAAAAACCGGTGCAGGCCCAATCACTGCGGGCGATATCCAAGTCACCGCTGATGTGGAGATCGTCAATCCAGACCACGTGATCGCGACTGTCGACGATCCGCACAAGACAGTTATCATGGACTTGGTCGCAGAATCTGGCCGTGGCTATCAGACAATCGAAGAGTCGAGCGCTAATCGTTTGCATAGCGATATGATCGCACTAGATGCGATCTTCACGCCAGTATTGCGGGTTCGCTACAAGGTTGACCCGACTCGTGTTGGGCAAGAGACCAATCTCGATAAGCTGGCGCTCACTATCGAGACCGATGGCACCTTGACGCCTCGTGAGGCTTTTGAAGAAGCAGCGGCTATCTTGGTCAATCAGTATACGGCATTGGCCGGCAGTACTACCGTCGCCGGTGCGCCCGCACTCGGCTCGACTGATGAAGAAACCGATGCTGAGCTGAATATGCCGATCGAAGAGCTGAATTTAAGCGCTCGGACTACCAATGCGCTGATTAACAATGAGATTCGCACTATCCGTGATCTCGTCACCCTGAGCGAGCAAGACCTCCGTGAGCTAAAGGGTTTTGGCTCAAAAGCACTCGATGAGGTGAAAGACAAGATGGAGGAATTGGAGTTTTAATTATGCATAGACACGGATATCAAGGGCGTAAGTTCGGCCGTGAACGTGACCAGCGTCGAGCGTTGCTCAAAGGCTTGGCAACCAGCCTTGTCGAGCATGGCAAGATCGAGACCACGTTGCCCAAGGCGAAAGAGCTCAAACGCCATATCGAAAAGATTATCACCAAGGCGAAGCGGGGAGACCTTGCGCATCACCGCCAGGTGATTGCCGCACTCAATACCCGGGCTGCTGCCTACAAGCTAGTTGATGAGATCGCACCGCAGCTACGCGGGCGCACCAGCGGTCACGTCCGCGTTGAGCGCACGCGTCTGCGTGTTGGTGATGGTGCGCAGATGGCGATCATTGAGTTTGTCGACGATATCAAACCAATGCCAAAGCAGGAGGAGAAATAAGATGAAGACCTATTCACAAAAATCATCCGATGTTTCTCGCCGCTGGGTGCTGTTTGACGCAAGTGAACTACCACTGGGGCGACTGGCCACAGAAATCGCCAACTACCTCACCGGCAAGTATAAGCCGACCTATACGCCGCATATTGATGGCGGGGATTACGTTGTAGTGATTAACGCTACCCAGACTATCGTGACTGGTCGCAAAGAAACCGACAAAGTATACTATCGCCACAGCGGCTTCCCTGGTGGTATCAAAGATGCCACACTCAAGGAAGTTCGAGAACGATTCCCAGAGCGTATTATCGAAGCTGCCGTCAAGGGTATGTTGCCAAAAAATAAGCTGCAGGCTGAGCGGTTGAAGCGTCTACGTATTTTTGCCGGGAGCGAGCACACCCACGCAGCACAAACACCAGAGAAAGTTGAGGTGAAATAACTATGGCCCGCAATGAATATTTCTACGGTCTCGGCCGCCGCAAGAGTGCTTCAGCGAGCGTCCGGATCATGCCTGGCAAAGGCATCGTGACAATCAACGATAAACCAGCCAGTGAGTATCTCGATGGCAATAAGACGTTGCTCGCCGAGGTAACCGACCCGTTGGCTGTGGTCAGCAAGCAGAAAGAGTACGATGTGACCATCTTGGTAAAAGGCGGCGGACTATCCGGCCAGGTCGATGCGATCAAACTTGGTATCGCCAAGGCGCTCACCGCTGCTCACGCTGACCTCCGGCCAGTCTTGAAAAAGGCTGAGCTCCTGAAGCGTGACCCACGCGAGAAAGAGCGCAAGAAGTACGGACTTCGCTCGGCTCGGAAGCGCGAGCAGTTCTCGAAGCGTTAAATGTGCGTTCAATCAGCATCTCGACTCAAAATCAAAATACCCTGTTACGGCAGGGTATTTGAGATAAGAGGGGGTGTTGCCCGTACGTCCACACTTATTATATAATCACACCCTATGGAAGCCATCATAACACCCGACTACTTGATTGACCGTGTTGCTTCTTTGCGCCCGGAAGATTGTGAGCGCTATGGTATACGTGCAATAGGCTTTGATGTCGACGGAACACTTACTGAGTACCTTGAATCTATGGCCGAAACTGAGCAATCTACATTGACGGCGCTCGGGCGAGCTGGCCTGGATTTATTTGTCATCAGCAATGCCTTTGGCAAACGTGCGGCCGAACTGCCAAAGATATTTGGCGATTATATGCCAACTGATCACATTATTACACCGGCAGACTGTGTCGATCCAGATGACCCGCATGACACGCCAGACATTCATAGCAAGCCTATGCCAGATATGATTTTGCATGCCTTCACTATGATGCCAGAGGGCTTTCGGCCAGACCAATTTTTGATGATTGGTGATCAACTGTTCAAAGACCCCGTGGCAGGTCACCTCGCAGGTGCGCAGACAGCGCTGGTGGCTCAATTAGGAATCCATGATCACCCAAGTGTCCAATTACAGCGGGCTGCCGAGCGATCTGCACTGCAACAACTCGGCATGCCATATACACAAGATATGTACCCCACACACCTGGCCCGCCTAGAGCGACGCTGGCAAAAATATTGAGGGATGGTACAATCAGTACATTGTTATGTATGATGCGTTACACCAATTATTGAGGCTTGCCTATCCGCTGCATACGGAAACGTTCGGCAATTGGTCAGACGCGTCTCAGCCAGTAATCGTGTTGGTACATGGGATTGGAGTCAACCACCGAATATGGCAGCGAGTGATTAATGCACTTGCCGACTACCCAGTGCTGGCGGTTGATTTGTTGGGGTTTGGAGACTCTCGCAAACCACGCTGGCCGGATTATTCGCTTAATGATCATGCTCGGGCTCTCCGCAAAACCCTCAACCGGCACATTCCAGGCAGGCGAATCGTGCTGTGCGGGCATTCGCTTGGTTCACTCATCGCCATTGAATATGCCAGAATTGCACCGCACCGTGTTGAGCGGCTGATCCTATGCTCGCCGCCAATTTATACGCCAAAGGATCTGCGCAAGCAACCGCTCCGCGAGGCGATGGTCAAGCTGGTCGGCCGCAGTGTCTTGAAGGCACTGCACTCGCTCCCTCATATGGATAAAGTAGTGAACCAGTATCGAGCTATCCAGAAAAATTTTTATGTCAGCCCAAGCAGCTTTTCTCCCTATACCAAGTCTGCTCGTAATAGCATTTTGCTGCAGACGTCGCTTGACGATATCATCGCTCTGCCACCGCTCCCAATCGACATTATCTATGGCACGCTTGATACGGTGATGGTACCAGCTCATTTTCGGACTATTCAGCGTCGGCGCAGCGGTGTCACACAGTCAACTATTGTGGCTGGGCACGAGATTCGCGCTCGCTATGCCAAAGTGATCGCCCAGACAATTATGCGCCACGAAAAAACGAAACAGTAGTCGCCCTGGAGACCTGGCACTGGGGGCTGTTTCACGCTATAATGGGGGTATGTCTCATCACGTTATTCTCACTGGTGTGCGCGCCAATAATGATATTCACATTGGCAATTATTTTGGCGCTATCCTGCCAATCATCGATATGGCGACGCGCCGCTCGGCGGAGTATGATATCAATCTATTCATCCCAGACCTCCACAGTTTCACTACGCCAATTGACCACCACAAGTTGTACGACAGCATTCTCAGCAATGCCCGGATCTATACGGCTGCCGGGCTGCCGCTGGATCGTCCTACGATTCATTTGTATCGCCAAAGCCGTATCCCGGCGCACAGTGAGCTGGCGTGGATTTTGGACTGCTTCACCGGGTTTGGTGAGATGAGCCGGATGACACAGTTTAAGGATAAATCCGAGAAGCTTCATGGCGACCAAATTTCCGTCGGCCTCTTCAATTATCCGGTCTTGATGGCCGCCGACATCTTGCTCTACGGCGCCAGCTACGTACCCGTCGGCGACGACCAGACGCAGCATTTGGAATTTACCCGCGACATCGCCGAGCGGATGAACCGCAAATTTGGCAAATTATTCATCGTCCCCGAACCAGTCGCCCAGCAGCATCAATTCTTCGGCAACGACCAGGGCCTCAGGATCAAAGACCTGGTGAACCCGACCAAAAAGATGAGCAAATCCGACGACAGCGGCAAAGGTGTTATTTTCCTTGGCGACGATCCGCAGGCAGCCCACAAAAAAATTATGAGTGCCACCACTGATTCGCTAGGTAAGGTGCAGTACGACAGGGAGCATCAGCCTGGGATTTCTAATCTGCTAGAGATTTTGACGCTCGTGCGCCAAGATGCCGGCCGCGCAGTCAGCTTAGCACAGACGATCAGCGAGTACACCGGCATGGAGCGCTACGGTGACTTTAAGCGAATTGTGGCTGATGAGGTGGCAGAATTCTTAGCGAATTTCCAGACACGCCTGGCTGCGGTTGATGAGCAAGCGATCGAGCATAAGCTGGAGTCCAGCGAGCACGACATGAACATTGTCGCCAATCAGACCTTGCGGCGTGTCCAAATAGCCGTGGGGCTCAGGAAATAGCCCAATGATCACCGATAGCTTTCTGAAAGAGCAGCGGAAAAGAGCTGATCAAACGACATGCCAGGTGATCCATACAGCTAGCCAGGAGGTGCCCGCGTGAAAATATCGCCACGTACAGTGTTGAAAATCGCCCGACTCTACGGCCTGGCGGACGACACCACACCGCTCAAGGCACTACGGCACCTGACCGTCGCCACCACCCCGTCCTATATCAGTGCCAGCTTCACACTTGCTACGCAGCAGTACCAGCTCCTCTACGGCTCGATGAGTGATGAACTATCTCTTGATCAGTTATGGCCCGACCAGCCAGCCAATGCGACACTGCTGCCAAATCCGCACGACCCCCAGTCGATCGAGACGCCGTTTCAGGGGAAACAGGTGGTTATGCGGCGAATCGTGCCAACTCGTCAGCGCCTCGATATCTTTTTGTCGCGCCAATTTGATCGCTCAATCTCCCGCAGTCTCTGGCAGACTTACATCAAAACCGGTTGTGTCACAGTGAACGGCCGGGTCGTCACTCGCCCAAGCGCTGAGGTTGACCTAACCGACACCATCACAGTCAACTTCCCAGAAAAGCCAGATGAGACATATACGATCCCGATGATATACCAAGACGATGACATCCTGGTTGTCAATAAACCAAGCGGGCTACTGACACACGCCAAAGGTGGTCACGCCAATGAGCAAACTCTTGCCGAAAGCATGCGCCACAAGACAACATTCGCCAGCGACTCAAACCGCCCCGGTATCGTCCACCGGCTTGACCGAGAGACCTCTGGGGTGATGGTGCTGGCACGTACGGCGGCCGCAGCAGCTGAGCTTCAGCGCCAGTTTGCCAACCGCACTGTCCGCAAGACCTACGTGGCGATTGTCGACGGCGTGCCACATCCGCCTGCAGCCTATATCGACATACCGATCGCTCGTTCGCCCACTCAGCCTCAGCTCTTTCGGGCTGATGCGAATGGCAAATCAGCGCAAACGGCGTACCAGGTCATCGCTACCAATGGCGCCTTGAGCCTGGTCAAGCTCCGCCCCAAAACTGGCCGGACTCATCAACTGCGGGTTCATCTGGCACAGCTTGGCACACCGATTGTCGGTGACCGGCTCTATAATCACAAGAAGGGTCAGGGCGGCCGCCTGATGCTACACGCCTGGCAGCTGACCCTGCAGCTACCGAGCGGTGAAGCACAAACATTCCGCGCACCACTCCCGCCGGAGTTTTTGGCCCAATTTCCTACAATACGCGAAAAAGAATTATGCGAGTAGCCACCCATAGACCACTAGTTGCTGTCCAAGATCGGCAGATCATCCGCCAATTGATGCGCCATCTCCCCCATGCACTCATTATCCAAGCCGAGGCTGGTTTGGATAGCGCCGCTGTCGCCCAGCAGCTTGCTAATGCGCACCCCAGTGAGATAACTGTGGTTGAGCCACGTGCAGACAAGACGATGATTACTACCGAGCAAATTCGCACTATGGTGGCTCAGCTGCGCACTCAGGCGCCGCAGCGGCGGGTAATTATCTTTCAGCCAGCCGAAACAATGACCGAGTCGGCCCAAAATTCACTCCTCAAAACACTGGAGGAGCCCGGTCGGCACACCCACTTCATCTTGGTCACTCACGGCATTCAGCAGCTTCTGTCGACTATTCGCTCGCGCTGCCAGACTATTGTCTTACACCGCACCTCACGCGCCCAAGATGCTCACCTCCTCGCCGCGGCTAATTTGACCGAGCAGCAGCGCCGTCAAATTAGCTTTCTGGCGGCCGGGCGGCCACAACTGATCAACCAGCTTGTTGCTCAGCCAACTCTTCGCCAGCGGTATCAGGCGATCGCAGCCGACGCGAAGCAGCTTCTGGCGGAACCACAGGCCTATCAGACAGTATCCCTACTCGCACGCTATAGCAATGACCGCCAGCAGGCGCTCCAGCTTATTAATGTAATTTTGACAATGATTCACTTTCGCCTGCGCCAAGGTGATACGTCAGACCAGCTTCAGCGTCTCCTTGAACAGGTCGTGTACGCTGAGCAACTGCTACGCCACCACGGGAATATTCGGCTTGCCTTGCTGCAACTTGTGGTATACTGAAAAGAGTATGTTTGGACTGCTTTTGATCCTCTTCGCTATCGTGTGGGCGGTGCTGTATCGGCCATCAATCGAAGAAGCCAGTGAACTGCCAGCAAAGATCTCCGAAAAGCTGGATCAGCTGTGGCGTATTGCGCAAGAATCCCTGCGAGACAACAAATATCTTCGGGCAGAGAAAGCGCTTCTGACTATCCTGCGAGTTGATGAAAAAAATGCGACCGCCTATAACCGACTGGGTATTTTGTATGCCAAGCAGCGTGCCTACAAGGATGCGATCGAATGCTTCGAGATCGCCCAGAGCCTTGAGCCGAGTGCTTCGAGCTTGCATAATGTCGGCCTGATTTATTATGAAACCGAAGACTACGTCAAGGCTGCGCTCGCTTTTGAGCAGGCGCTTGAGATGGAGGACAATCTGCCGGCGCGCTATATCGCCTATGCAAAAGTGCAAGAAAAGCTCGGCAACACCAAAAAGATGATTCACGCATTAGAAAAAGCAGTTAAGCTAGAATCGACACCGCAGACTCTCACTACCTTAGCCGAGGCTTACGACAAAGCCAAGCACCCTGAACTGGCGATTGAATTTCGCCGCAAAGCTGCCCGCATGCTCGTACCAGACAAACCCGCCGCCCCGGCGCAGCAACCGCCCCGGCACGCCGCTGCCACTGCAGCACCGAGGCCGCAGCGAAAAGTTGTCATGTAAGCTTGCTATTACCCTCAAAGCTTGCTACAATTACCGAGGTAGGGGCAGTGCCGATTTAGCTCAGTTGGTTAGAGCAGCTGTTTTGTAAACAGCAGGTCCTGGGTTCGAGTCCCTGAATCGGCTCCATCGTCACCATGCTGGAATCGTGTAGTGGCAATCACAGGAGACTGTAAATCTCCCGCCGTAAGGCTTCGTAGGTTCGAGTCCTACTTCCAGCACCAATTTATAGAACACGATCCAAATTATCGCCTTTTTGGGCGATTTTTTGGTGGGAGGGGTATAGCAAGAAAACTTTCTATCTGCAGATACTGACGACCGACAAATCCTCTGTTGCGAAATTGATATTTCATGGTATATAATGGAGTTATGAGTGAACCTATACTTCCCACAGACCCTCATACCAACCAAACGGCCGCCCAGACGACGAACGAGCATATCGAAGAATACGTCGAAGAATGGGGTGACGAATCAGAAGGGGATCAGGTCCTCTACGATCTGTCAGATACATCTATCGAGGTGCCAGACTACTGGCAGCAATTGCCGACTCTGCCGCCAAAACAGCGCGTCAAGCTTGCCCTCTCACACATCGCAGATAGCTTGGCAGAGGTGATGCCTCGCACTATTGCGCGGCTAAAAGAAGCTTGTGAAGATGTCCTCCCAGCTCGGATGTATGGCAAGCCTATCTTGGTGTACCAAATCGTTGCTGATCTAGAAGAGGACGACGATGACATGAAAGAATATAATTTCTACGAGGGTGGGCTGCCAATCGGCCACACACTGTCCGAGGCAGATAGCCAGCCGCCACTGCTAGTCCCCGCTGATCTAGTGGCATCTTGGTCGGCCGCGCCACACCAGCTCCGCCAATTCTACGAGCACGTTCATAATGGATTCACCACAATGAATGGGGTATACGGGCCGCTACCACTCCAGGAATGGGGGCGATATATTGACACCGACTGGCTGAGCGATGAAGAAAAAACACTCCCCGAAGCAACCGCTTACTACACGACCGACGATGACGGTAATTCGACTGGTCTCATCTTGGATGGCAATCTCAAAGGCCAGGGTGTCTCCTTTGTGCATGATGACGATGAGCAATTTGCGCAAGTCGACTTCTGGCAAGAGCTTGACCAGTATATGGCGACGATGATCACCGGAGAAGAATAGTATGACAGAGCGAGGCACAGTTATGAAAGGGTCTCCTGACGTCCATCAGTATCTGACGCTAATCAATGAGTGGCTCGGCGAGGCAGCAGAGATCGCTCGCCGCCACTATGGGAATATACCGCACTCGGTCAAGGAGTATGACGCAAATCAAGTCCTCACCGCAGCAGATATTGAAATCGGTACACGACTGACAGAGCGGATCATGGCGCAGTTCCCCTCGCACAATATCATTGACGAAGAGCTCGGTGCTGTCGATCATAAGTCCCGCTTCACCTGGGTAGTAGACCCGATCGATGGTACTAGTAATTTTGCCGCCGTGACGCCACACTTTGGTAGCATGATCGGCTTGCTCTACGATGACCAACCGTTGGCCGGTGGGATTGTCTTACCGCTGTTCCAGCAAACCTATCTCGCCGGGAAGAACCTTGGCTGCGCTATGAATGGTCAGCCCGTCTCGGTCACCAAGGAGGCGCGGCTGGCGAATATCTTGGCGGCTTATGGCATTGATGGCCACGCCACAAATCCACATAAGACCGCCGCAGAAGTAAGGCAGCTGGCTCGCTTCATCGATGCTATACGAAACCTCCGCACCACCAACAGTGTGTATGACCAAGCTATGGTCGCAAGTGGTCATTATGGCATCACCGCCAACCAAACTAGCCGAATCTGGGATAACGTAGCTCAGCAGATCATCATCGAGGAGGCTGGCGGCCTGTACACCGATATCGACGGCCGGCCAATTCGGTATACTCAGCCGCTCGCGCAGATCGATACAAACTTCAGCTGGCTCGCTGGTGCGGCGCCCCTGCACGAGCAAGCTCTACGGGCGCTTCATGCTAACCCAGCCGACACGGGCGAATAAGTCGCAAGCAGCCTGCTATATGGTAAAATATATCTATAATGCCAGAACGACACACACACGACACCGGAAGAAACGAACGACAAAAGCCTAGCGGTGAGTCGGACCTCGGCACCGTTCGCGATCCAAGAACGCTCGGCGAACGCGCCTTGGAGGTAGCGCTGAGTAAGCTCGGGCCGGAAGCAGTTGCGGAGGCTGCCTCACGGGCAATTGAAGGCGATGCAGAGAAAAGTTCTGCACGCAACAAGTACCAAGAAACCACTACTACTGCGGCAAACAAAGCTACGACACCTGATCGAAATAGAAAGATCATGTCATCCTCATTGCAAAGTGAGTCAAACGTCAAGAAGAAACGCCGTTCGCTTTTCCGGCGGAAGAAGACCGAGGGTGAAATGTCTGTTGAGCCGTCAACGTTCGACAACCTCCCCCTCGATTTTCAGCTCCTCGACGCGCACCAACTACTTCCGAGTGAGCGTGGCTCCTACTACCCCATACAAGTTCCGACAGGGATTGATACGCAGGGCGACTCCGTCACGATAAAGATTCCGATTTCAGACGACACTTCTGCGCGTCTTGATGTCGTGAAGCGTTCATTCAAAAAGTCAGGGAGGCGGAGAGATCTTTCCGCTCCTGAGCTTGGTACCG
This sequence comes from uncultured Candidatus Saccharibacteria bacterium, assembly GCA_938040655.1. Lineage (GTDB taxonomy): Bacteria > Patescibacteriota > Saccharimonadia > Saccharimonadales > Saccharimonadaceae > Nanosynbacter. Next base: position 2,641 of record CALHZK010000024.1, on the reverse strand, counting down.
TCTATACTGGCTATAGGAACCTAGCTTCTGAAGCCCTCGACTATGAATGCCGCGTCAAGGACGCCATAGAGACGCTAAAAGCCAAGAAGGAATCTGTCCAGAAGGAGATCTACGAAAACACCAGGCAGCAGCTGCAGTATATGCTGGAAGCGGCAGCAGAGCTCCACCTTTTTACCCTAAATCAGCTCTACATTTGCGCAGAACTTGTGAGAAGGCTGCCTTCAGAACTTGGCGAGTTGTATACTCTTGGTTCGGGGTGAGCGACTAATTTGTCTTGCTTACGGTTTCATGCTATAATATTCTCATGAAATCCTCACACTCCACCACGCACACCAACTCTAGCGACGCCACAGTCGCATCCTCAGAGAGGACGCGGACATCCTCAAAGACAGTCAAGAGAGCTAAGGCAGCACACGGGCAATCTGAGCCGGCCCGCTCGGATCAAGCAGGAGGTAACACTCCTACCAGTACGCCACAACCAAAACGACGAAAACGCTGGCTAAAGGTCTGTGTCGTCATCTCCCTGCTAGTAGGGGCGGTGCTGGTGGTCGACTGGGTGTACACCAGCTACTTTTCACCCTACCGGGTGACTGAGCTGTTTCGGTCGCGGATTAACCAGGGGGAGTCGTTGCTACGCTCAGTGACCTACTCGTCTGGAAACACCGCCAATGAACGGGGCGGCGGCTCACTCATCGAGGGCTTCCTTGTCGGCAAGATGTCAGATCAAGACCGGCAGGACTTCCTCAGCAGGAACCCCTTTCGCTTCTGCCGGGGCGAAGTCGACTGTGGTAGCTGGAGGCCAGCCGAAAAGGACGAACTAAAGAAACTCACTAGCCGTGTCAACGGGCAGCCGCAAGCCACCGAGCTGCAGCGGCAGATTCTTGCTGCCAGCAACGACGAGGGGCAGTGTGTGATGCGACACAACTCCTCGCCGAAGACTGCCCCATACTACATCGAAAGCAACCTGCAAGAAATCATCTGCGTCTCACAAAAAGACGGCTCCTTCGTTTACCGGCTCCTGGGATGGATAAGTGGGCTGGAGAAGGGGAAGTAGCGATAACCAAATCCAATAAATAATATCAACTATGCGTATACATGAACTATTCGTCGATGTTGAACGAGATGAGGATGGCTATCCACCGGCTGACCACGAGCATTTGGCTGCTCAGAAGGTCGGCCCGTCGCGGTATCGGATACTCGAAGCGCCGGCCTTTGTGCAGGCACTGGCTGTCGGTGATATCGTGGCGACCAACAAGGTGGGTGGGCGGCACTGGATTACCCACGTTGTGGAAGAATCGGACCGCTGGCTGGTGCAGCTGATCGCCTTTCGGAAGAAGATCGACGATGCCGAGGTAGTGAAGATCTTTCAGAAGCTCGGCTGCAATACCGTGCTGACTGACTTTGGCATTATCACGATCGATGGTGGTCCAGAGGTGCCGTTCGACCCAGTGTTTGACGAACTTCGGCGCGGCTTCGAGGCTGGGTTATGGGATTATCAGACAAGTGTTTTACCGGAGGATAAACGGTAAGAGACGGTGAATGATGAGCATTTGAGCGAATGGAGCGAGCAGATAGTCCAAGTGTCCCCGTCAAAGAAATAGTTCCGCGTCTCGGCGCGTGACGGGTCTCTCGTTTGCCGCATCTTCTCGCGAGGCAACGCGAGTAGTCAAGTGTCAGCGATCCTTGCCTAGGTTGGCGAAATTACCGAGACGACTCTCGGGGTCGGTGAAATCAAACGACTCTGCGAGGTGTGGCAGCCTTTGCTTGATCTTCTCAAATTCCTTTCGGTGGTTCTTGACCATCAATTCGTATGTCTTCCTTCTTTCCTCAATTGACCGCGGCATATCACCGGGGAATATCACCTCTGGAAAGCCCATCGATAATCTATAGACGGTGTAATCATCTTCCTCCTGAGTTTCTTCTTTAGGGGCGGCCGACTCCCAAGATTCTTTTAAGAAAGTCTTCAATCGACTGAAGGGCGCTGGCCGTCTCGAGCGGCCAGGGTCTTGTTCTACCCGCCCTCTGTCAGCCACCGCTGCCGTATCTCTGTCCACGCCAGAGTCTGTCGGCCAAGCAGCTTCTGCAACACTCCCTGCAGTAGAGCCGTACTCTTTTTCGGCTACAACACCTAGACGATAGCCACTTCCTGCCGTCCGCATTGAGGTGAAGGAGGGGGTTTGCTCTAGTGCTTTACCTCGGGTTTTTCGTGTCCACAGCAAAGCCGCCGCACCAATACTCACGACTACGCCAGTCGCGACCTCAAGCGCCCGCTTTACTCCAGACTGCTCGGGGGGGTAAAATTAGGCAACTGCTCATTCATAGTGGTGATAGTATACCATAGGTACGGACCTTTGTCAGAGCACCTTAGGACTTCTTGCTATAATGATGCCTCATAGCTTCATGGTATGAGTGCGGGTATATTTTTATCATCAACTCGAACGATCGCGCCTGAGAATATCTTGGGTAAGTAAAATATTGAATCCGTGAGTCTACCTCGTTCTTCCCATCAAACAACATAAGGAGTAAACTATCACTATGGATTGGCGTCTCGACATCGTCACCGCAGTTGCGGTTCAACAGGCTTGCATGCGGGTCGATTTAGATGGGCTGTGGGAATACAGCCTGCCCGAGCTGCGAGCCA
>CALHZK010000023.1 GCA_938040655.1 uncultured Candidatus Saccharibacteria bacterium | reverse complement strand
GCGAAACCGTCACCTCAAATGAATACGACCAAAAACTCTACGACCTCATCCGCCGCCGCACCCTGGCATCGCAAATGTCAGCAGCGAAATTGGAGAAGACCACGGTGGTAATTTCTATTGAGAAAGCGCTCGTTTCACCATCCTCCTCCAGAGTACACTCTTCACTCGCATCTCCACCGGAGATGGCTCGTGAGCGTTCGGCTGGAACGTCCGCTCTTCGCGAACGTTCCACAGCCTCTGTCGGAGGAGATGAAACGAGCGACACCAACTCGACCGATCAGCTGGAGCCTCGAGCGACATCTCAGAAAAAATCTGGGGTTGTCCCGAGTCCCGGATTATTTTCTGACGATGTCCGAGAGGCGGCTACCGCAGACTTACACTTTGAGGCCAAAGGTGAAGTCATCACCTTTGACGGCTTCTTACGCGTCTACGGCGGCGGCAAAGACGAAATCTTGCCAAAGCTCCACACTGGCGATGCACTCGAAACCCACGACATCACCGCCCGCCAGATTTTTGCTCGACCACCAGCCCGCTACACCGAAGGTTCACTGGTCAAAAAACTCGAAGACCTCGGCATCGGCCGGCCAAGCACCTACGCCACCATCATCGACACCGTGCAGACCCGCGGCTACGTCGAAAAAGGCGACAGCGAAGGCCAGCCGCGCGATGTCATCGTCCTCAGTTACAACGGCGAGGAAGTCAGCCGCAGCGTCGTCCAAGAAAAAACCGGATCCACCCGCGGCAAGCTCATCCCAACACCAAGCGGGGAACTGATCGCTGACTTTTTGACCGACCATTTCACCCAAATCGTTGACTATGATTTTACCGCCAATGTCGAGACTGAATTTGACAAAATCGCTGCTGCCGACCTCGCCAAAAGCGCCATGCTGCACGGATTTTACAGGCCGTTTCATAAATTAATCGAGCAGTCTGGCGATATTGACCGCAGCACAGTTGGTGCCAACCGTGAAGTCGGCATCGATCCAAAATCGGGCAAACCAATCCTGGCCCGCTTTGGCCGCTTTGGCCCGATGCTCCAGCTCGGTCACACGGATAGCGACGAAAAGCCGCGCTTTGCGCCACTGCCGAAAGGCACCAAAATTGAGACGGTCACTTTGGAGCAAGCATTAGAAATGTTTAAACTACCGCGCGTCGTTGGCCAAACTGAGGACGGGCACGATATCAAGGCCAACATCGGCCGTTTTGGCCCGTACATCCAAGTCGGCAAACTCTTCGTTTCTATCAAGCCCGAAGATCCACACCATATCACACTAGAGAAGGCCCGTGAACTTTACGCTGCCAAATTAGCAGCAGAAGCCGCCAAGAACATTGCTGACTTTGGCGACGGCATCAAAATCCTCAACGGTCGCTTTGGCCCGTATGTCACAGACGGCAGCAAAAATGTGCGAATCGATACACAAACCGACCCAGCATCGATCAGCCATCAGCAGGCCAAGGAGCTCCTCGCCGCAGCACCAGCCCGCAAGACTCGCGCACGCCGCGGCAAAAACTCACCAACCCGGCGTCAGACATCTACAGCTCGGCGAACCAAAACTACCAAAAAATCATCATAAAATGTGCAAAAAATACATGAAAACGTAAGCGTCTTAATAAAAAGCTTAAGCTTTTTCCACAGGTGTAACAGAGATAAAATTGTCACATAAACTAAAATTTTAAAAAGCCCCACACCATCTATTGCTCAAATTGCAAAAGTCATGCTATAATCCAGCCAGGACAGCGATAAGATTGACATAAAAACTCGCTTGTTATATAATACAAATAATTACGCCATTTTATCATAATATAACCTTGAGGTGAGGCAGAGAGGATCACGTTTACAAACCATGAGTGATAAACCAAACACCGACGCAACGGCAGCTGCATTACGCACGGCTGTTGAAGATATTTTGACAAGCATCACCCAAGACCGGGAGCGCGAGATCATCAGTCGGCGCTTCGGCCTGCGCGACCGCAAGGAGACGCTCGAGCAAATTGGCGATATGCTCGGCATCACCCGTGAGCGAGTCCGCCAGCTCGAAAAGGCAATTTTGGTGCGGCTACGCCTCAAGATTGCGGATGGCGAACTGCCATCTGTCAGCATCGCCGAGAAGATTATCACTTCTCATCTGGTTGAAATGGGCCGGGCCGGGCGGATTCAAGATTTGGCGACGCATATTCTCAAGCGTCAAACCGAGCTGACCGAGCGGTCACATGTCGCCTTCATCGCCGAGCTTTCACCGAACATCACTACCGTCAATGAGAACGACAATTATTACCAGTCAGTTGCCATGAGCTCACTGGGCGACGAAAAGTCAGTCAAGAAGCAGATCGAAAACATCGTCAAGACGATCAAAAAGCATGGCCAACCGCTGACTGCTGAAGATTTGCACAAAAAACTTGACTACGAGCACGCCTCTCATATCGCTGCACTTGCCTCGAGTAGCAAAAAACTTGCACAACTCAAGGGTAACTGGGGCCTCATGAAATGGCCGACCGTCAATCCAAAGAATATCCGCGACAAGATATTTGTCATCCTAGAAGACAAGGGCAAGCCGATGCACTTCTCAGAGATTTCAAAGTCAATCAGAGAAAGCGACTTCCGCCGCAAAAATGTCACCACTCAGGCGATCCACAATGAGTTGATCAAAGACAAGCGCTTCATTTTGATCGGCCGGGGGATCTATGCACTGGATAGCTGGGGGTATAGCCGCGGTACCGTCGCCGACATTATTACAGAGATTCTCAAGCAGTCAAAGGAGCCTTTGCACCGCGATGAAATTGTCCGCCGGGTGCTGAAAAGCCGCCAGGTCAAAGAGACGACAATTTTACTCAACCTGCAGTCGAAGCCACAGTTCAAACGAGCGGCCAAGGCGATGTACGTACTTGACGAAACAGCTTAACCTTGCAAAATTTATCCGGAGGTGAGATAATTAGCCGCAGATGGAAGTTATTTCATGGATCATCGGTACGTTGCTTCAGTGGTACGTCTGGGTACCGTTGGTAGTGGTTCTGTCGTACTTGACCTGGCGTAACTACCAGAGTATGGACCAGGTTAATCAGACCGAGAGCGTCTTGCTCACACTCGAAATTCCCAGGGCAAACGACAAGGGCGAATTAGCTGCCGAGCAACTGTTTGCGAGCCTTCATGGTATTCTGCGCGACCGGCGCGAGCTACGGGCAAATGGCGGGCACCAAGAACACCTGAGCTTCGAGATTGCCTCTGTTAATGGCCAAATTCGCTTCTATGTCTGGGTACCAAAGAGCCTGCAAAGCTTCGTCGAGGGGCAGATCTACGCCCAGTATCCAACTGTCCAGATTCACACGAGCACAGAAGATTATACCGACCACGAGCGTGACCACTCGATCATCTACACAAGCGAGCTTGTCTTGACATCGGCTGAATTCTTGCCAATCCGCACCTTTCAGACCTTTGAGGTTGACCCGCTCGCCGGTATCACTGGGACACTCGCCAAGCTAGAAGCCACGGGCGAGGAGCTATGGGTGCAGGTGCTGGTGCGGCCAATTCCTGATACCTGGCAACAAGCTGCCGATCGCTGGATCCGCAACCTCAAGAGCGGCCGCGTCACCTCGCTGCTGCCAGAAGTAAATCAAGGGTTGCGCCTGGCAGGAGATATCGTCGAGGCGTTGTGGCGGCCGCCAGAGCAGGGGGGCGATACACGATCGAAGTCAGCAGAGCTATCAGAGCGTGATAAAACCCGCATCGCCGAGGCTGAAAAGAAGGCGACCAAACTCGGCTACGAGGTGAAGATCCGCCTCGCTTACCTGGGCGAAAGTCAGGCCAATGCACGCTTACATATGCAGGCACTGGTCGGCACATTCAAGCAATTCAATAGCACTAACCTGAATGGCTTCCGGGCAATGAAGGCTGTCTTTGGCAAAGAGTTTCTTGATAAATACCGTAAGCGCTCATTTGTCGATGATGGTTTTGTCTTGAATATCGAAGAGCTGGCCTCAGTTTTTCACCTGCCGCATACCAATGTCGAAACGCCAAATATTGTCTGGGCCAGTGCCAAGACTGCCGAACCACCGTCGAAACTACCTATCTTGACTGGTAGCGATGCCAATGATGACCAGATTTCTGCGTTTGGCGTGACCAATTTCCGCGGCATCAACCACCAATTCGGTATGCTGCGCTACGACCGCTCACGCCACGTCTACATTATCGGTCAAACCGGTGCAGGGAAGAGTGGCCTGCTTGAGCTCTTCGCCCTCAGCGATATTTTTCACACTCAAGGCTATGCTATTATCGATCCACACGGCGACTTTGCTATCAATAATATGAAGTTCATCCCGGGGAGCCGGCTCGATGATGTCGTCTATTTCAACCCGGCCGACACCGCCTATCCGCTCGGTTTTAACCCGCTAGAGGTCACTAATCCCAACCAAAAAACCAACATCTCCTCAGAAGTGATCGGTGTGTTGAAGCGGATGTTTGGCGAGAGCTGGGGGCCACGACTAGAATATATTTTGCGCTACACCATCCTGGCGCTCCTCGACCGGCCAGAGACGACGATGCTCGATATCACCCGTATGTTGACCGACAAGCGCTTTCGCCAAGAGACGCTGAGCTATTGCCGCGACACTGTGGTCTTGCAGTTCTGGAACGTCGAATTTGCTAGCTGGAATGATAAATTCGTCGCCGAGGCGGTCGCACCGGTGCTCAACAAGGTCGGCGCTTTTACCGCCAATCCAATCATCCGCAATATCATCGGCCAGCCCAAATCGACTTTCAACATCCGTCAAATCATGGATGAGGGCAAAATCCTCATCGTCAATCTATCCAAGGGTCTCATCGGCGAAGATAACGCTGCCATCCTTGGCGCTTTTCTGGTCACTAAAATCCAGCTGGCAGCCATGTCTCGCAGCGATATTCCTGATATTCGCGACCGCCGGCCATTCTACCTCTATGTCGATGAATTCCAGAACTTCGCCACCGATTCATTTGCCACGATTCTGTCAGAGGCCCGCAAGTACGGCCTCAACCTGACCGTCGCCAACCAGTACATCTCGCAGATGAACGAAACTGTGCGCGATGCGGTATTTGGCAATGTCGGCACGATGATTTCTTTCCGCGTGTCTGCCGATGATGCACCGATCCTCGCCAAACAGTTTGAGCCAAATTTTGAAGCAGTTGATCTATTGCAGATGCATAATCGCAACTTTGTCATCAACATGGTGATCGGCGGCGAAAAAACACCAGCCTTTTCTGGCCGCACCCTCGAGCTGCCGCCAGCTCAGGCCGACAACACCAGCCGGATCATTGAGCACTCCCGTCGACTCTACGCGCGCAGCCGCGAAGATGTTGAGCAAGAGATTAGCCGGCTCATCCAGCCACACCGAGTACCGCAGCCGCCAACTCCATCAACCCAGCCAAATAATACGGCATCAAAGACCCGCAGCTCAGCCAGCTCGCGCACCACACCGCAACCTACACCGCTCAAAAAAGCACCCGTCAAAAGACCTCAGCCTGCACCGGTGACTACCACACCGCAGCCTACCGCAGGTGATGACAGGGAAGTATTCATTCACCTGCAGCCCCAAACCCACCAAGACACCAGAAATACCAGCCAATCCACCACCCTGTCGACCCACCCAGTCTCGCAGGCCAGCACACCCGCATCTACCGGCAAAAAACGGCGTCGGCGTCGGCGCAAAAAGTCGCCGGCAACCTCTGAAGCATTGACGAAATAGTGATATTATACTACTATACCTCTTAATTAGTATTAAAATGGAGTTCTTACCTATGGAATCTAAACTACCAGTACCAGGCGCCGGCGTCGTAGAGCATATCAAGACAGAAGCTACACTCACCGATTACTTTGATGAGCTCGCCGAGAAACACCAACCAGGAGAGCTTCTCTCTGCTGCGTTTGAGGCGACCAGTAGCCAAGATGGTGCTCGTTTCGTGCTCAAAAACCTTCGAGCACTTGAGTATGCACTTGAGGACAGTAATTTCGTGAATCGCCACCAACAATACCGGCAGCAAGCCGAGGAGAGAAAGGCAGGGCAGGCCGTCACTATCGACCCACAAGACAACCAGCGTGAGCAGGTCCAGGGTCAGCAGCTAAACAGCATTGTCCTAGCAGCAATCGAGACACTGACAGCCAGCGGCACAATCGACGCTCAAGATGGTGATTATATCGGCGATGCCTTCCCTCGAGTAGTTGCTGCCACCTACGACAAATACAAGAACGAGGCCGGCAGAACCGCCGCCCTGACCGACTTTGTGCTCCAGCTGATACGTCACAATAACGAGTCAGCCTCTCGTATCATGCGGCGAAGCAGCTCACTCTACCCATTGCATGATCAGACACACGACCAAGACCTACCGCTCAGTAACTACTATCTATGTATTCTTCATGGCGCAGACGGCTACGCAATTACTGCAGCTCTCGAGGATCTAATCAACTCCTCAACTTCTACCACTAAGCCTCACCAGAATGCACGACAAGAAGTCCAAGAGGCGATCTATTGCCGCAATCTCCTGGATAACCCCACACAAGATAGTGATTCAATCTACGAAACAGTTGCAGAGTATCTCAACCAGTCGAGCGCCCACTATGGCTCAACGTATGTCGACCACGTCGCTGCCGCCATCCAGCACCTCAAGCAGACGAACGGCACTGATCGCTACGAATTACCGATCAAAAAGCTTGGCCGCCAGCTCTAAATTTGCGACAGCCATTGCCATACAGCCAAAAATATATCGATATATCATTATATACCGGTTTTGCTTACAAAGAATAAGCCGGGTAGTATTAGCCGTACACAAGTGACAAGGCAAGTGAGTGTAGTACGGTCAAAAAACGCCATGATACGGTGGGCAGGGATGAATAGTCAATCGTTTTTGATCGATTGACTTAATGTCGCACAATGTACCTTTTACGTACTATAGGTATACCGACCGTCTCAAACTAGGCCCAAAACCGATAAGTAGCACACCCTCTCTAAGAATAACCCCGCATACATATTCGGTAGGGGTTTCGCTGCGTTTCCACACCACAGCTTCAATCTTTACTTACTCTTTATACAGCTACGAACAGAGCGTAATCTATGCAAAGAGTAGTCAGTCCATCCTCGAAGCGCCGACTCCTGAAACCGCCGAGACACCAAAAGCTCAGTCACACGAGTCACAGAGGTCACGAGACCACCTCGGAGTGTTGCAGATTTTTACAACATGACTTTCCACATCTCCCGCGGGAGATATATTTGACTTTTTTCTTTTTTATTGCCCTGCTCTATTAATCTTCTCTGTTTGTTTGACTTTTTTGAATTATTATTGATAAATATATTTTTCTTCACGAGCCCCGTATGATTGGAGTCTCTCCCCCGCCCCCGGAATATCTGCATGCGCTAGCGATAAAATACCCGCTGGTCGACTCGCACGTCGATGTATTCGGGCGTCAGCTTGCGCTGGTCAAGAAATTGGATAGTTTTGGCGGCCTGGGCAACTTGTGCTTCAGCAGCGCGATCGATAGTCATCTTGATCGCATATGGCCGACCCTTGGTGACAAAATGGACTTGGCGGACGGTATTTGGCGGCAAAATGACCTCGGCAACCTGTAAGCGGTGCTGGGTGAAAGCGGCGACCGCCTGGCCAAGAAAGCTCAAAAACTGATGATTTATCACCTCTTGGCCAGCCGAGGCAGGCACACCGCTCTGGTCCTTGACGATGACAGTTGGCGTGGCAAAATAATTACGCTCAAACGTCACGCCGTTATCATCAACAAAATAGACTTTGTTGGTAGACGACCACTGCACCACCGGCTGGCGAAATACTAGCTTGAGGCTGGTTGTAAGCGGCCGAGAGCCTTCGAGGCGAATTGACTTGACTTCTGAGGCGTGTTTCAAGAAAAACTCCTGGAGAGCCTTGTAGTTGGTCAGGAAGCGAAGTCGCTCGAGCGGCCGGCTGGCGTAATATTGCTGCAGCACCTGCTGATACCGCGAAGACTGGTGTGCGCTCGTAGCATCTGGCGTCTGTACAGAGATGTAAATTGACAGTTGCATGACCACAATACCGATACCCACAAGGCATCCAGCTACGATAGCCAGCCGGTGGTGATGAGCTCGCCGACGGCGAGCGATGATATGGGTCGCCAATCGCTCTGAGGTGGCAGCTGGCGAGTCAGTCTGGCGGGTATTGAGGTTGCGGTTGCGGCGATAGGCTCCACCTGGTGTCGCGGTTTCTACCGCGTGTGCCTGTGCCTGCCGCTGGGCGGCCAGCTGGCGGCGAGTCTGCGGTGGCTTCTTGCGTGGCCAAAACGGCAGCTTCACCGTCGCCTCCCCTGCCGTCTCACCACCGTTAGCAAAATATGTGCCATATCTTTGGCGGCATTTGGTTTGGCGAATGTGCCGAAGTTTTTGCCAAGACCACGGCGAATCTTATCTGATCGCAGCAAACCGATTATCTTTGACGCCAATATGGCTGGTGACTCAATCAGCTGCTCTTCCGTCAAGACAATCGCTGCCAGGGCGTCTTGATAAACTTTGGCGTTTTTCAACTGGTGGCCGGCAGTCAGTTGGCCGTTCGGCACAATAATCGTCGCTTTATGAAGGGCTGCAAGCTCAAGCAGCGTCGTCGCCCCAGCCCGCGCCACGACGACGTCGGCCGCCGCCAATACCTGCGGCATACCTTTGTGGATAAAGGCCTGGAGCCGCCAGCCTGGGTGGTCAATCGACTGTACCTGTAGCTCCTCAAACTGATGTGTCCCCGATACCAACAAGACCGATGTCTCTGCCAACAGCTGCGCTCGGACTGCCATGACGGCGTTATTAAGACGGACAGCCCCCAGACCTCCGCCAGTAATAACCACCAGTGGCCGATTCGGATCAAACCCCATGCGCCCCTTCAGTTGGCGGCGTTCAGCTTCGCTATACGGGCGAAATTCTGACGATACCGGGATACCGACATATTCGGCTTTCATCGCTGGGTAATTATAGTGTTCAAGCGGCGCACCGGTGCCAATTTTGGCGGCAAATGGCGCCAAGAGACGATTCGTCAGTCCAGGATGAACATCAGAATCATGCAGCACCAGTGGGATACGTAGTAATCGAGCAGCGTAGCCGACGGGGAGGCACACGTAGCCACCTTTCATAAAAATCACATCCGGACGAAGACGCGCCAGCTTATAAAGACTCTGGAAAAACCCCGCAACCACCTTGAAGAAATCGCGTAGATTTGGCAGCACAATAGAAGGATGAAGCTGCTGCCAGATTGTCATACCATGGTATCGCCGCAATTTGCCGGCAATGATCAGGTCGATCGGTATCGTCGAGTCAAACTTCTGAAAGATCCCCTTAGCCTGAGGGCCAAATTTTTTATCACACCAAAAAAATAGCTGGTGGTCGCCAGACTGCCGCAATTCCTTAAAGACGGCTACCACTGGCGTAACGTGTCCGCCGGAGCCGCCGCCGACTGCTAAAATCTTTGCCATTACTCCCCTCCTCTGTTAACGGTTTATGTGACGTAAACCCTGATAATTGAAATACCAACCCTAGCGCAGCTGCCACGAACAACATACTTGTTCCCCCATAACTAAGCAGCGGCAACGGTATACCGGTCAGCGGCGCTACCCCGGTCATCGCAGCCACGTTGAGCACCACATGCGAAGCCACCCAACCGAATACACCAGCGACAATCAATCGTAAGCGCATGTCTGGCAGCCGAGCCGCGACGCGTAGTAGCGACAACAAAAGTGCGGTAAATAAGCCCAGGATAGCCAGTAGGCCGACCAAGCCAAAAGTCTCGCCCATGATGGCAAAGATTGAGTCGTTGATCGCCTCTGGCAAGTAGCCGGTGGCCTGGACACTCTTGCCGATACCAAGCCCAAAGAGCCCCCCTGAGCCAATGGCGATGCGTGCCTGCTGAATATGGTAATTGTTGTCATCCTTCTGTGTAGTCTGGTGGCTATCGCCCTGGAAAAATGTCATCACCCGCTCAATCCGGTGCGGTGAAAAGACCGTCAGCAAGACAGCACCGATCACTAATATCCCGGCAATTTTACCGATCACTCGCCAGCTCATGCCGGAGACCACCAGCACTGCCAGCACCAGTGCCACCAGCGACACCCCGGTCCCGAGGTCTTTTTGTAGCACCACTATCGTCATAAGCGCCACGCCGACTACCACCGCCAAAGGAATCAGCGTGTCAGACAGGCTATTGATTTTTCCCTGGCCAGCCCGTTGGCCCAAAAATCCCGCCGCAAACAAAAGCACACCAAACTTCAGAAGCTCTGATGGCTGAAAACTACCAAGCCCACCCAGATAAAACCAGCGGTATGCCCCATTCGTCTCAGTCGCAAATGATAGATGCAAGACAGCACCACACACCACTAAGAGTAGACTGGCCAGTAGGCCAATGAGGAAAATCTTTCGGGCATGATCAGTAAACCAGCGGTACGGCACCGCCGCACATACCGCAAAGGCTACGACAGCAGTCACCACACTGACAAACTGCTTATTAAAGAAGAAGGTGTCGCTATAATGAGTACCGTAGGCATGGTTCAGTACGTTGGCGCGCTGCGGCCCCAGCGCATACATCACCACCAACCCCAAGAGAAGAAGGAGCCCCATATACAGCGCAATTTGGTACATTGGCCGGTGACGGCGTGGCCGAACCGGTGACGACTGCGATGCTCGCTCGCTACGCAATGTGCCCCCCAGCCAGCGCAATCAGAAAGCCAATAAACGCCATGACGCAGGCGATCACCCAAAACCGCATCGTGACTTTGGTCTCTGGCCAGCCACTGGCTTCGAGATGGTGGTGAATTGGCGCCGACAAAAACACCTTATGGCCAAATATTTTTTTGCTGAGGATTTGGATCGCACTGGAGCCTGCTTCGAGTACAAATAGAAAGCCAATCACCGGTAATAGCAGGAGCGAATTTGTCAGCATTGCCACCACCCCCAGGCTGACGCCGTAGGCAAAGCTGCCGACATCACCCATGAAAAAGCGAGCAGGGTAAATATTAAACCACAGATACGCCAATAACACCCCGACCACCGTGAAGCAAAATGTCGCCAAAATAATCTGCTGCTGCAGGAGTGCGATAAACCCAAAGGTGGTGAAACTGACCGATAGCAAGCCCCCTGCGAGTCCATCGAGACCATCTGAAATATTGACTGCATTACCAGTCGCGACCACCACAAAGGCGAACAGCGGTACGATCAGCCAGCCAATATGGACATCGCCAACAAATGGCATATGGAAACTATCGAACCCCAGCTTGACATAAAAGAACCACCCTAGCACTACACCGATCAGCGTGATCAAGGTAAATTTCACCGGGCTACGCAGACCAGCGACCCCGCCGCCAGCACCGCGGATATTGATAATGTCGTCAATCAAGCCGACCACGCCGCCGCCCAGTAGCGCTGCCAGCGGCAACCACGTCTGTGCTCGATCCAGATTAAATAGCGCGGTCACCAAGGTAGCCGACACGACGCCGATAATCCCTGCCATAGTTGGGATATTACGGCGAAACTTCGCAGCGTGTAGCTTCGTGAAAACCTCCAGCTTTTTGCCATCAGTACTCTCGGAGCGCTGCCGCTTCCAGAATCGGTAGCGATAGGCAAAAAAGGTATAGATCGGCGTCAGGAACATCGCCAGCAAAAAGGCACCCAAACTGAGAAGAAACACGTGTGTCAGCTCATTGGTCATTGTTTGTAGTATTACTTTCATGTGCTCTCGTTTACTCCTTTGGCGCCAATTTCATATAGTCAATCATCCAATTAGAGATATCCGTAAAAATTGGTGCAGCATGAATATTACCTTGTAGATTTAGTTTTTTGCCTGGGGCAGCAACTCGTATCATTATGACATACTCTGGCCGCGTCACGCCACCGTAACCGATATAGGTACCGACCGTCTCGGTCTGCGTATACGAACCATTGACCACTGTTTCTGAGGTGCCAGTTTTGCCACCGATATCGTAGCCCGGCTTATCGCCACCTCCGATAGCCAATGATTGCCGTGTCGCCCTCAGCATGTCACGCAGCTGGGCCGAAGTTTGCTGGCTGACTGTGCGCCGCAGCGCCTGCGCTGATGACTGGTGGAGCGACCCGTGGGCATCGATCGTCCCCTTGACCACACTTGGCTTAAAATACTGACCGCCATTGATGATCGAGCAGAACCCAGCTGCCACCTGTGCCATGGTCAAGTTCATCCCCTGCCCAAAGGTCATCGTGGCGTAGCGAACTTCATTGCCCTGCCCACTCGTCGGCGAGCTAATACTCCCCTGCACTTCGCCAACCTCAATACCAGTATACTCCCCAAAGCCAAATCGATCATGAAAATAATTATAGATTGTCTGGCGAGCTTGCTGATTGATGTGCGACCCATCACCCAGCCGCCGGCCGACCGTCACTGTACCGACATTCAGCGAGTAGTTGAGCACCTGCTGCATAGTCAGGCTCGTCCCGAGGCCGCGCAGCACATTGCACATTTTGCGGTCAGCCACCGTCAGGCAATCAGTGTTTTGATAGGTGGTCTGTGGTGTGATCACCCCCTTGTCGATACCAGTCGCCATGGTGAATGATTTGATCACTGATCCTGGCTCGAATGGCACCATAGTTGTCGCATTGACAAACACCGAACCATCCTGCTGCTTGGCATAGTCAGCTGGGTTGTAGGTCGGATAGTTGGCCATCGCCAACACCTGGCCATTGTGCGGATTGAGCATCATCGCACTGCCTTCGGTGGCACCAGCTTTGTCAACTCCTCGCTTGAGTGCCTCTTCAACATAATTTTGAACATTTCGATCAATTGATAGCGCCAGGTTGTCACCCGGCGTAGCTTCGATGCGAATATTATCCTTGTTCAGCGTCAGGGGCACATTGCGCACATCAGTCACCGCCCGTAGTAGCCCATCGTGCCCCTTGAGGCGATTATTAAGATGACCCTCTACGCCATACTGCCCTTTGCCCTCAGCATTGACAAACCCTAAGACATGGGCGGCCAATTGACTCTCGGGGTAGCTTCGCATTGTCCCCTTTTGATACAAGATACCTGCAAAGTTCTTTTGCTTTAATTTCTCGGCTTGCTGCCGAGTGATCGAGCGCGCCAGGACTTCATAGCGCGAGGATGTCCG
Organism: uncultured Candidatus Saccharibacteria bacterium; assembly: GCA_938040655.1. Classification (GTDB taxonomy): domain Bacteria; phylum Patescibacteriota; class Saccharimonadia; order Saccharimonadales; family Saccharimonadaceae; genus Nanosynbacter. Next base: position 14,641 of record CALHZK010000023.1, on the reverse strand, counting down.
AGCTAGCTTGGCTGCCGCATCAGCCACCATCTCGCCGCCAGCCACCTGACGAAGCTGAGCGATAATCTCTGCCCGCTGCTCGGGTTTGACCGCCTGCGGATCAGCGATCATCGTGTAGACCACTTGATTCAATACCACCGGCACCGGCGTTTTGCCATCCATCATATAAATCTGACCACGTGCCGCCGGGATGACAAACCGGCGCTGCTGACTAGCCTGCGCCAGCGCCACATATTCACCGTGTTTGATCACCTGTAGATAAAACAATCGCAACACAAAAATCGCCATCACGGCCAAAAGCAGGATGGCGAGCATACCAGTTCGTGATTCAGTCAATCGTCGCTGCATATTGCTTTTTCTTATTGTAGCACTTTTCGGCAGACTCAGCGGCTGTAATCGGTCTTTTGTGGCGTTTTCATAGCAGCAGCCACATTGCTGTTTTTGACCTTCTCCAGCGCAGTGAGGCGCGCGTTTTGGACTTCTAGCTCTGACTTCTTGGCGTTTAGTTCACTGAGCTGCGAATCAAGCCCTTCTGCCTGGTAGCTATAGGCTGTCGTCTTGGTGGCTTGTGTCAAATAAATCAAGCCAAGTACTGTAATCATCAGCGCGACCAGAACTGTGTGAGCAACAGGACCGAGCTTGATTTGCGACCGAAAACGTGTCGCATTATGGTTACGTCGCATCTGTGGTTGGGCACGACGTGGCGTAAATGATGTAGATCGTGTAGCGTACATGGGGGTGGAATAATCTCTTTTTGTGTTGGTATTGTCAGCAAGAGGCCCTGCCCGCTCCTCGGGCGAAGCGGGCGCGCCTATATAGCCGCACTACATGACGTAGCGGGCAGTATCAGTAAGCGATCGCTAGTCGCGGCGAACGCAAACGCTCTCAGCGTGATCTGCATCTTGGAATTGAACTTTGACATGGATTGGCATATGGCCCTCCTTTTTTGTTTTTTATTTTTTTACAGCGAAGCGAAACAGCGCGCTCCGACTTCGCGGATTGTGAACATCATCGGTACCTCGCACTGGTTTTTTGTCTGGCAGCACCAGCTCGGCCTCGTAGCCCGACGCCGCCTGTTCCCGCAAAAACCGCTTGACTAATCGATCTTCCAAGCTATGAAAACTAATGATGCCGACCCGCCCGCCCGGCCTAAGAAGGCGCGGTAGTAGTGGCAATAGTTGCTCGATCAGCTGAAGCTCTCGATTAACCTCAATACGAAGTGCTTGAAAGGTGCGAGTCGCCGGGTGCCGAGGCAACCCACCGCGACCAAGTGTCTGCTCGATACACTGGGCCAGTTCGGTTGTCCGCCGAAACGGCCGCTGAGAGATGATCGCCTGCGCAATGCGTCGTGCCCGTGCCGGCGTCTCTTCGCCATAGCGGACAATCAGCTGCTGCAGCGCTACTGCAGAATACGAATTGACGACATCTGCAGCGGTCAGCTCGGTCCGGTCGTCCATCCGCATATCGAGCGGCCCATCAAACCGAAACGAAAACCCTCTCTCTGCTCTATCAAGCTGCGGTGACGACACCCCCAAATCAACCAAAATCACGTCAAATGTACGTCCGCTGGCAGCCAAGGAGCGAGCCGCGCTGACGAAATCTTCGTGCAGCAGGGTCACACCCTTCTCCGCCAAATCACTGAGCGACTGAATCGCCTGTGTATCACGGTCGACAAGCACGGCGCCCAAATAATTATCCGTCTTCGCCAAAAACGACCGCGCATGACCGCCATAGCCGGCTGTCAAGTCTAAGTAGCACTCGCCATGCTGGGGTGCTAAGGTAGCGAGCGTCGCCTCCAGGAGTACGGGAACATGGATCGGCCCGCTCGCCTGAAGCGACTCCGATTGTGGTGGATGTTCTTTAATACTCATAGCAAAAGTATACCATCCCACTGCCTGCTCACACGAGTGAACCTTCGCGCTGGGAGGTGGCGGCGGGCGACATCATGTCGGCCAATCCGCCAGAGGGGCTCTCCCCTCCTCTTTTGCCACTCGAGATCACCTAACTGGATAGTTGATGAGAGCTATTTTTTGGTGTGTTTGTGTTTGTATCATCTAAGAGTGAAAAACCGGCGAATCCTGACAAGGTAGTCAGTGTATATATGGTTTTTCGAAGAGACTTATGTGTGAGGTGGAGTTTTTTGGGAGGTGTTTGTGAGGAAGGTTCGTTGCCGTTTTTCGCGTGGAGCAAATAGCCACGTGCCCAGTCTCAACTGTCCAGATAGCTGATCTCGAGAGGTTATCAATTTGTCAAGGTGCGCGCCAACTCGCCTAGGCTGCCTCTGCGGCCATCAACCGAAAGTAAGCACCAGCTCGAACTGCCACAACCTCGCGGTCGATACCGGCATAGTCAAGCAAATGCTGCTCGATCGTCACCCGGCCCTGCTTCTGATCAAGCGCCGAAGCGGTTTTGCCGCGGCGAAATTTGACGTTGAGGTCGGCGACGCGCTCATCGAGAATGTCTCCCGCCAGCGCTGCCTCAACATCACGATCCCAGACCTGCTGTGGATAGAGATGGAGGTAATTGCCAAACCCGCGAGTCAACACGACACCAGATGCAAACTCTGCGCGTAATTCAGCTGGAATCGTCAAGCGCCGCTTGTCGTCCAACTTCCGCTCAAAGTAATCTGTTTGCACGTCGTCCTTTCTCCGTGGCAAGGGTGAGTTGGTTTTTAATCCGTGGATGTTTGTATTGGAGTGAGCCGGTCGCCCACCGCCGTTCGTTCCACTACTCTCACTATACTACCCACAGCTACCCACTGACAAGCCTTTTTTAGCCCTTTCTACCCCACCCCCTCATTAACCAAAAGCTTTTCCACAAATGTGTGGAAAAGCCTAGCGCTCACTCATGCAGCCATGACACTACGCACTAGTTCAGTGCGACAGTAGCTGGACGATATACATCACCAGTAATGAGATAACTATCGCCACGAAAGCAACGAACCAGCCTCGTTTCTGTAGGCGCTTCCCCGCAAGAGCGACCGTATTCGCCTGCCGGCTATCTGTTAATCGCTCGTCTGCATAATAATCAGACCGGCGGTAAAACTTTGCACCGGCCACTTGAACTACCCGAAAGAAGCGCCGGAGTAGCGCCTCGTCAAAGGCGGGCCGCTGACTATAAAAATACAGTTTATCGTCAACCACCTCGGCGTCAAACTGAGCCGCCGTATCGATCATCGCCGCCATGACCTCTGGAGTAAAGATATAGAGCGCGTCACGCTCGTACTCTTTTGGAGCGTAGAGGGTGAAGTAGTTGTTGAAGTCACCCTCTAGCTGCAGCCGCTGATCCTTGGCGAAGGCTGCCGGCAAACTGCTACTAAGATTCTTGCCAAAAAGCCGTAGATTGTTTCGGGTTGAATCAAGCACCATATGCGGTAGATGACGCCGCATGTCGATACAGAGGTACGTGTAGCTGTAGGTACGGCGGTTGCGGCCATATCCTTCGACGTACATCATATTGCCAAGCTCAAATAGAGTACGGCCAGAGCGGTCAACCAGCGACATAATATTACGAGCCTGGCGACCATGGCCCACCGTAAAAATCATACCGTTCCTTTGTGGATCTCTGAGTTCTGGCAGATATCGCAGCCCATGCAGCCGCGCAAACCGGTAGAGGCGGACCTGCTCTCGATAGGTAATATAGTACGCAAAACAACCGATAGTGTACAGCACTGACCAAAATACGGCGCCCCACAGCAGCTTGCCATCTGTCTTGGCCAGCCCGGTGAGCTGCAGCAGCATCAGCAAAAGACAGATCGACCAAAACACCACACCGACGGTGATCATACTCTTCATCGATACCCCTTCACTCCCGGTCTGCTGACGAAACTCAGCAATATCACGCTGGCTGACCGGCTGGCTAAGCACTCGGTAGTCAAGTTTATCGCTGTCAAATGGATAGTCTGCCATAATAATTACCCCTACTATATCATATTAGTTCATATTTTCAATAAATTTCCTTAGACCGCCTTGTCGCCAAAGTGTTTTTGAAGGCGCATACGAATCGAGCGTTCGTGGCGGCCTAGCTGTTGACTGAGTTGTTGGATTGTCGCCCCCTGAAGAAAAGCTTGCTGCAGCAGCTCGTCATCAGCTGGCTGCCACGGCATATACGCCTTCGGGTGTGTCTGGCGCATACGGGCAACTTTTTCTTGCCAAGGTGTGGCCTCTGACTGAGGTGGCGGTGCCGCCTGCGCCTGCTTCATCTGCTCGAGTCGCGGGCGATATTGGGCCGCTGCCTGCTGGCTCTGCTGGCGGAGTGAGGCATCGATCGCCACGGCGTCAGCCGACACCTGCAGCGCCATACGGTTCAGGCCGTAGAGATAGAGGTGGTCAAGATCGCGTAGCCGACTGAGCGCCACATAGCCCATCCCCTCGACAAACGCTTTGCGCAGGTCAATTCGGGCAGCGTCTAGCGTCATCCCCTGGCTTTTGTGTACCGTGATCGCCCAGGCCAACCGCAGTGGGACTTGCGATATACTGGCACGTTTCCGCTCGCCGTCACGCAGCTCCCAGGTGTCTGGTGTCATGGTGACAACCCGCCCACTGCGAAACTCGACCACCGGGTAGCCAGTCAGCGGCTCGGTATCGACCACCACACCGATGCTTCCGTTGGCATACGACCTATCCGTGGCATTTTTGACCGCCATAACCAAGGCACCCTGCTTCAGTGTCAGAATTGGTGGCGCCAAAACAGAACGTGCTAATGTTTCGACATATGTCTTCGAGCCGGTAGTCGTCTGCTGGTACGTCAGCTCCTCACCATCAAGCGCCGCCAGCCGATCTTGATTAATAGCATCGACATCGACATTGGTCGTGTGAAGCTCGGTTGTGTCAGCTTCTGATGGTGGCGTCACCCGCTGCAAAAGCGCCTCAACATGATGCCGACGTATATCGCAGCGGCGCAGGGCCGCCAGGATATCGTGCAGCTTGTCGTCCTGCTGGCGGTACTGCTGCTGCAAGTACAGCACTACCGGCTTGAGCTCCTGCCAGACATCGGCATACACGACAAAATTACCCGCACGACTACCGCCTCGATTAATCGGTGGCAGCTGAAAGAAATCACCACTCATCACCACCTGAATACCACCAAACGGCCGCTCATCCTGGCGAACATGGCGCAGCACCTGGTCGACCATGTCAAGCCGAAAATCATGCAGCATGGAGATCTCATCGATAATCAGTATGTCGGTCTTGCTGATCACATCACGCCGTGTTTTTGACAGGCGTTCAAAAAAGTTGTTCGAAAGTTGATCAGCGATACCAATACCGCTCCAGCTGTGGATTGTGTTGCCTGCCAGATGTGTCGCAGCCAATCCGGTGGTCGCAGTGACCGACACTTTCTTACCCTGAGCACGTGCTTGGGTAATAAAGGTGTTCAGCAGATATGTCTTGCCTGTACCGGCCGCACCAGTCAGCAGTGCCGACTGTCCACTCAACAAAATTGCCAAAGCCAGCTCTTGGTCCATCAATCCATTACCCTCGCGGTGGCTCTCCCTCTGACTCGGCCAACAATTTCTTGCCGGTGATCTCGTAGCGCTTGCCGGTCAGCTTGCTCTCGATATAGTCTTCGTTAATCAGGTTGACAAAAGTATCAAGATCACTCCCATCCATAATGATGATTCGGCCGGCGTCGTCGCTCATCAGGTCGAGCTGCATTTCGTCGGCGTAGTCAAGCACCTGCTGCTGGCTGATAGCGCCGACTTCGACTTTTTGTAGCTTGTTGATCGTCTTTTTGCGCTCCTTGACAAGCATGTTGAGGTCTAACCCTTCTGGGAAACTCAGCGCATATTCACGCTCGATCTCAGCCACCTTTTTATCAGCGATCACTTGCTTTTTGTAGTCATAGCCAAACAGCCGCTCAAATTTGCGCTGATGAAAGACAAAAACATCCTGGCCAACGATCAGCACCTGATTATCGTCGGGCAGCCGAAACCCGACCTCTGCCTGAAACGCCCCAAATCGGCCATCAGCAAATTGCCAGGCCTGCGCTCCCCGAAGCGACTGAGCTTGCTGCAGTAGCTTGACGGTATAGCACACGCTTTCTCTGTGGTCGGGGTCGGTGATACGAGCGATCATCCCCTTCATGCGCTTGAATTCATGCTCGACATCAGAGAATTCGACAATATCGGCCCGCTCATGCTCAATCACATACAGCAGTGTCTCAGCCCGGCCAACCTTGGCCAAGTCGGTTCGCAGCAAGACATTGTCTTCTGCCTCGCTCATCTCATAGTCGCGAACGGTTAGTCCTGTACCCGCCCCTAGATTGACGAAATTACTATAGCTATACAGAAACAGTGATCGCAGCTGCTGCTCGACCTCTGGCTGTAGTGGCATCTGATATGGTGTGTAGTGTTTATTAAATAAGAACAGTTCTATCTGTAGCTTATCCTTGCGAGCATCGAGCTGATTCGCCCACAAAAAAATATCGGTCGGTTCCCTTGTCTCCTCCATGTCTTTAGTATAGCAGACTTTCGGAGGTACTCAGACCATCAAATGACTTAAACCCCAGTAGGTTTAGCCGGCTCTTGACCTCTCCTCACTCCAGGCTAAAGCCGGGCCCCTTGGCGAGCTTTCTCGGCCCACTGATCAGCCAGTTCGTTGCCTTCGTTTCCCTGGTGGCCACGTACCCAGCGTAGTTCGGCATTAGATTGCTGGTAGAGCTGATAGAGCTCTTGGACAATATCAAGATTTTTGATAGTACCGCCCTTCTTGGTCCAGCCCCGCGCCTGCCAACCGGGTGCCCACTTCGTCAGTACATTGAGCCAAAATTCGCTATCGGTATAAATCACACACGCTGCACCATCAGCATCCGCCAGTGCAGCGATCAGTGCCTTGCCCTCCATTCGGATATTAGTCGTCTGACCCTCTTCGCTCCCTAAAATATACGGCTTTGCATCCTTGATCACCGCGAAGCCGCCTGGCCCGGGGTTCGGATTCGCCGAGCCGTCAGTGTAGTATATTGTCATATCCGGCGAAACTTCACTCATCTCACAACCCAAGCGCCACACACTCTTCAACCAGCCTGTCGAACGACCCCGAGTCGGATGAGTACGGCGTATCACCAAGGCGGCGGCCGTAGATATACCTCATCACTTCCATGCCCTCCTCGGCCAGCTGGCGCCGCCTCGTGAAGATCGCTATCTGCTCCGGCTCTGGCAGCTGGTCTATGTTCTTTGGTAACTTGCCGAGGGATTTATAAATAATATGCGCGATCTCGCCGCGGCGGCTGCGCTCACGCTCATCGCGAGTGACAAACTGGATCTCCACCGGCACCTTGCCCACCATGAAGGTCACCTTCGCCACCTCGAAGCTGGGGAAGCCTTGCTTCGCGACTCGTTCGGCCGATTCTGGCTTGAGCTGATACAGGCTTTCGTCAACTCCAGCCTGCTGAAGGGCTGCCTGTATACTCTCGACAAAGCCAGCTTGCCCCTGAATGTGAATCGCCTTGCGCTTACTCGGAGCCGGTTTGAGCTCGATATTGTCATCACTATCCATCGCCCGCTGCTGGAGCAAACGAATGAACTGGCTAAATTCATGCGGGAGGGTTTTCTCATTTTGCGAGATAACTGTCATCGCGAATATGTCCATCGGTAGCTCTGGGTTATTCACCAGCTTTTTTGCCAATGAGCCGCTTGTCTTCAGCCGGTAGTTGCCACAGACGACGATATCGTTGCTAAGCTTACCCACAAATTCACCAATGTGGACTGGTGTCTTTTTTGTCTGGGGGTTTTCTTTGACGGATTTTGCAATCTCTACATCTGAGATCGAACCAAAAATATCAGCAATAAGCTCCTTGGGGCCATAGTTGGGGTAGAACACTTCATTCAGTATGTTTTCTGCACGCTCCACGACTGCACTTTCACCCTGGAGGTGAAGGAGTAGTTTGTGCGCCTCGCTGCATAAGTCCATCGTCAAGCCATCGATCGCCGCTGCTTCCAGGATAGGAGAATAAAAACACAGCGCCTCCTGAGCGTCTTGCACCCAGGCTGACTCTCGCTGCGATGGCCGATTGTGCAGATTATCAAGCAGCTCAATCGACTTTGTCACAACGGCACCAAAGAACTCGCTTTCATGCAAGAATGTATCCATGTGTTCAAAGTCAACCGACGGCCGGATCGCCTTGAGCACCTCGGTCGGTACTTCACCTTGGTAGCCATCTGCCAGCACCTCGACTACCTGCTTTGATAGCCCACCCCTTTTTTCGGCTTCATAGGCCATTTGGGTGCGGTAGTGCCCGGAGGCCCGCTCAGTAGCAATCATCTCGTTCAGTATATGAGCGATTGTCTGCCGCTCATCGTCTGTCAGGTGTTTTGAGGCAAAAAACCCAGCAAGCGCATCAGCTGCGGCAGCCGCTCGCTCCTTGGTATACTTGGGGCTTTCTTTGTTGAGTAGTCGATCGCCTAGGTCATGCAGTAGCACCGCCATTTTCGTCTCGAACAACATCTCGTCACTAACGAACGACTCAACTAGTGCCAAGACTCGCTCGGCGTGCTTATCAATCCCCCGCCGGTCAAGGCCAGTTTCTGCATATTGTGTCAGTGCATCCACCGCAGCACCAAGCACCGCTTCTTTATGGAGATCCTTCTCTTCGAACCACTCTAAAATCCTCGCTGTCGATTCTGATACTGGCGAGTTAACCGTCTCAGGTGACGGCGGTGATTCTACTTTTACTACCATTGCGTAGCGGACTATATCACATACCCTTTATCTGTGCAAGCATAACCAATTGCTGGGGTAGATCGGCCAGCGATTGAACGACCGGCCACCGCGCAGTCGGCGTGCTCGCAATACCGTTGTATGTAGTTGACTGAATAAACCGGACACCTGGCGGCAGCTGCCCGCCAATTGGCTTATCGTCGACCAGCCACCGCTCAGCGTGAGCCGACTGTGACTGAAAGAACTCACCCTTTGGCCGCTGGACAACAACGACCGGCACTCGCTCAAGCGATGGGCACAGCGCCACCTTGAGTTGCTGATACTTCACTGCTCCGTAAGTCAGTACCGTCAGCTGCGTCTGCACTGACGCCCAGCGGATAAATTCCTCGGTGCCCGGATACTCCAGCCGGCCATCTGCCAGCGCCGACTGACGTAGCCGCCGATAAACAGCCGCCGGCTCCAGGCCCAGCTGCGCGAGATGGGCATCAAAATCATAATAGTGTAAGCCGCTCTCTGAGTCTTCAACATAGTAGCAGGTTTGCCGCTGCTGCTCACTCGGCTCCACCCAGGGGAACCACTGATGAAGCAGCGACCACTTATTGGTATCAAACAAATTTGTCTGGAACAATGTCCGATCTAGATCGACATAGAGTTGTATCATGGCAATTCCTGATCTTAGCTCTGGCGCTAGGCAAAGTAGATCCGCATTAACTCCCGGGCTACTTTGTCGCTATCGTGGCGGATCAAACTACGCTGCGCAGCCAGTGGATCACTGGCGGCATTGCTATTGTGCCATATCTCGTCGGCAATTAATCGCTTGCCTGAGGCATGATAATGCTTTCCTTTGAGAGTATGGGTGTCCCACTCCACCAGATATTCACCATCATGGGCGTAGCGAGAAATCAGCTTCTCGGGCGGGCGGTGATTATTGTACAAGACATAGTCCATCGCCACCCCAGCAAACCGCTCAATCTCTGACACAAAGTCCTCTACCATAAAGCCATCGGTCTGGCTTGGCTTGGTCACTAGGTTGCAGACATAGACTTTCTTGGCCTTAGTCTCAGCCAGCGCCCGAGTCACCCCGCGCACCAGTAGCGCCGGTGCCAAGCTGCCATACAGTAGCCCTGGCGCCACCACCACTAAATCGGCATCCAAAATCGCCTGGCGGGCCCGTGGATTGATAAACGCTGCTGGCTCAAGCTCTAGCCACGGTTTTTCGGTCGATGGAATATGCAGTGCATCAGCAGCGTGCTGACCATTTACTACCGTGCCATCTTGCAGTGTGACGATCAAGTTAGTATCATCCAGCGTGATCGGGTAGACTTGGCCACACACTCCGAGCACCTCGCTGGCTGTCTCGACCGCCTCAGCAAAGCTACCGGTCATCTTCTCGAGTGCCGCCATGAACAAATTACCAAAGGCATGGCCCTTCATACTGCCCTCGTCAAACCGATAATTAAACAGATCGCGTACCTTTGGCGAACTACTGAGCGCCACCAAGCATTGCCGGACATCGCCAGCGGGCAGCACCCCTAGTTCATCGCGCAGGGCGCCGGTCGAGCCGCCATCGTCGACCATATTCACCAGCGCGGTAATGTTCTGAGTGTATTTTTTGAGGCCACTAAGTAGCGTAAAGCTGCCAGTACCACCGCCGATGACGACGATCTTTGGCCCAGCTGCCTGGAAGGTATGTGGTGTGTCGATCATGCTACTAACTTACTACTCGCCTCGTAATGAATCAAGATACGCCCGCAGACCTGGTAGCCGGAGCGCCGCCGCCGGCACCTCCTTGACCACACTGAACTGGACCTTTTCTGGCCGATTTTTTGGCAAGACCCCCTGTATAGCCTCACCGACCACTTGACGAACCGCCCGCCAATTACTCGTCTGGCTGGTCGCTGCCGTACTAATCCAAAGTTCATTTGGGTGTCCAAACATCGCGGTTGCAATATCATGCTGAAGCTTATCCAGACTCGATGCTGACAAAGCCGCAAAATCGCTTTTGCTCATCTTGCCGATTAAGTGATCCACTTTTTGTTTCGCAGCTGTGAGAGCCGGGTCGTAGCCGCTCTCGACCAACCTTCTCCACTCTCGGTCCTCCTTGAGCGACCCCAAAGTTGGCAAGATCGATGGCGACGCCGACATATCAGGCCGCGCCAATACCAAGCGGCTAATATCAAGATCCGACCCGATAATATACGGAGTAGCCGCAGCAAGTGCCCGCCCACCCAGCTCTGAGCCGATCAGTGATACTTTTGGATGGTTCTTGTTATCAAACAGTGAGATGAGCCAGTTCGCAGTCTTTTCGCCAACCCCTCCGTAGCGGCCACGGCTGATATCGCGCTTGTCTGACGAAAATAGCTCATTGCTATCAATATGCAAGCCAGCCAACGCTACTGGTCGATCAGGCTGTTGCGAGAGCTGCTGTGCATATGCTGCCATCAGCCGCTGCGAATACGGGTCATCTGATGGAGTCGGCAGCGTGACTACCACCGCCTCTTCTGTCTCAGCGAGCAGTTTTTCATGCCGAGAGAAAACACGGTGGCGACCCTCTCTCGAGCCACACAAGAACAGTGCAGATGAACCAAGCCCCTCCTCCACACGACGATATAGAGAAAACGGTCGCCTGTCGATAGTGAGGCCACGCGCCACATTATCCGGTATCTTGCTGAGTTCACCAGGCCCCCACTCAAGACGGCCAGGGTTCTGCGCAGAAGGGTTAAGAGAGAAGGTTTCGACGGGGATACCGCCCTCCGCCTGCTCCTGCTTATCAAGTGATCGGGTGACTTTATCGGGATTCCATACCATAATACCCACAACTATAAAACGAACCAGCGAAAAAGGCAAGATCCTGCGTAGCCACCAATTCGATAAAGGCTAGCTTCTCTCGCCCTCCCCCAAATACTCTGCTGCGTCATTGATCAGGAAGAGGCTGACATCGTCGCGAGTTTTGCCAGCTTTATGGAACGGTGTACTGATAACCTTGATCAAGATAAGCATATAGACCAGCGTGAAAGTGATGGTGCCAACAATCGCCAAGCCAGCATAGAATGGATCGATATCGGTGATCATCAAGAGGATAATCAGCGCCGCCACGATAGAGCGCGCCAAAATGGTCGCCGAGGGGATAAATTTGATACGCTGAATATAATTGACACGGTGGCGCGACCTGAGCAGTACTGTCTGTTGCTGCTTCAGCTTGACGATAAAGTTTGGTGGCACCTTGCCCCGCTCCATCTCGGCAAAATAATCGCCAAGGGTGCGGATGTCTTTGCGCGCGTCATAGGACCGCTTGCGCGCATCATCGACAAAACTACGCGCGACGTTTTGCAGCTGCGCGCGGAACCCATCTAGGTCAAACACTGGGTAGCTGGCGTGAATCTGCACCGCATCATCATACATATCCTCCAGCTGGGCCGCAAATTCCGCCGGAATACGCTCCGATTCTTTATAGTCAGTAATCGTCGCCGACAGCAAAAAACCGATGACGAACACCACACTCGACACCACACTATTATGCAGCGAGCTCTGCGGGATCAGCTCCAGGTGGCACTGCCGGATAACATACTTCACGACCACCACCAGCACCGCCGCCAAGAGTGCCTGCCAGAAAATCTTAAATAGCCTTCCTTGTTGAATAATTATTTTTGGAGGTTGTCGCATAAACCAATTATACTATATCCGCATGAGCACCCGCATCAATATAAGCTTGCCTCGCGAGTTATTAACATACCCGAGAATGACGCTTCAGCCAATCAGCAATCGCATCAATATCGAGATGATCGGTCGCGACGCGGACGGCGAAATCTTCTAGTTCACCTCGCTGTGCTGTAAAATTATACCCATTCACCTCCAGCAAAGTCAGTCCGGCGAGCATTGCTGTCCGCTTATTGCCATCAGTGAACGGATGGTCACCAATAATCCCGCGCATCAATGCCGCTGCCTTGGCAAATACTGTTGCGTACAATTCCTCGCCAAATACTACCTGATGCTGCGCCGACACCACAGCTTCTAGCCGTCCGACGTCACGCACGCCATCTGCACCGCCGTCTTTAACAAGCACCAGTGCATGAAGCTGCAGAATCTGCTCGAGAGTCAAACCAATCATCAGCGCTCTGCCAAACTAGAAAAATCCTCTTTGTATCGCTCAAGGAGCGAATTTGCAGTTTTGAGCACTTGATTATCATCAGCCGCCTCCGAACGCTTACGCACCGTGACTTCAATTTCATCGCCATCGCGAATCCCCAGCGCCCGTAGTTGCTTAGCCGGCAGTGTCACGCCGCGGCTCGAACCAATCTTGATAACCTTCTGAATTGTAGTGATTGTCATGCAAATATTATAACAAAATTATAATTTTATTGCAATATTACTATAAATAGCCTAGATGATCCGCTCCATCTAAATTCTGCGTCATGAGATCTCCGCTTGGGAAGATTCGTCAAGGACATAAACAAAATTTCTTTGATAAATTTATATCTTATCCGATTCTTTCTTTATTAGCTTTACTGTGTTAGTTTAACAAGCTGGGAATTACCTACTCGTGATACTCTTTTATTTTACCGGCATATTCAGTTAAAAGATTCTTTGAATAAATCTTTTCATTTTCTGAATTTCTAACTTCTTTCCAAAGAATAGCAGCTACTTTTAATTTGTTCGAATAGTTGCGACTATTTTCGTCTACACAGAAATCCTTCAAAAATTGATTCCATTGACAAACCGAATGATCATATTTGGCATAATCTGATTCGCCATAATACACCTTCAGTAAATCTTTGATTGTAAATTTGCTATCCTTTTCTCTTTTTACTTTCCGCCAAGCAGTCGCCATATCAGCAGTAAATTTAAATGGTGAGATACCTGTTAAAACAGAGAAATATTCCCTAAACTTTGCATTGAAGGAAAAACCACATTCAAGTAATGGCATATCTAACGTAATAGTTTCAACTTGCTTCTTTTCATTTTTTATTGATGACTTTTTAATCAAATTACCCTTAAAGTATTGTTCAATAATGTGATTGAGTTCTTGTTTTGTACCTCTATATTCTAATCCTAATGACTTGCATATCTGTGAAATTTCTTCACGATACCAATAGTATTTATTAAACTCATCAAACGATGTAATTTTATCAAACTCAGGTCTATTTTTTGTCAATCTTTTATCTCCTTAAACCCAATTTGCTTTTTCATATCTAGTATCTATAGCTCCTCAACATTCACCCGCCGCTGCTCCGTCGTATCCCGCTCGCGCACGGTGACAGTGCCGTCCTCCAGCGTCTGGAAGTCGATGACCACGCAGTGCGGCGTGCCGATTTCGTCTTGGCGGCGGTAGCGCTTGCCGATGTTGCCGTTGTCGTCCCACATCACTCGGCCGGGGTTGGCTTTGGCGAGCTGGGCGTAGACTTCGCGGGCTTTCTCTACCAATTCTGGCTTGTTTTTGAGTAGTGGCGAGACGGCAAATTTGACCGGCGCCAAATGCTCTGGCAACGCCAAATACACCCGCTTTTCACCGTTTTGCTCGTCCTCGCGGTACGCACCCGACAACACCGCCATCAGCGCCCGCTCGACACCAAACGACGGCTCGATGACGTGCGGAACAAATTTTGTGTTCGTCCCCTTGACGGTGTATTCCATACTCTTGCCACTGACCCGCTGGATATTCATTAGGTCAAAATCAGTCCGGTAGGCGATACCCATCAACTCTTCGCGACCAATTGGATAATCGTATTCGATGTCAATCGTCTTTTTGCTATAGTGCGCCCGATCCTCCGCCGGCACGTCCAGCTCGTGGATATGCTCTGGCTTCAAGCCCAATTCTGCCAAAAACGCATGCGTCGCCGCCAGCAATTCATCAAACGCCTCCTGCCAATGCTCGGGATCGACGAAATACTCAATCTCCATCTGCTCAAACTCGCGGCTGCGGAAGACGAAATCGCGCGGCGCAATTTCATTACGAAACGCCTTGCCCTGCTGAGCGATACCAAACGGCA
>CALHZK010000022.1 GCA_938040655.1 uncultured Candidatus Saccharibacteria bacterium | reverse complement strand
TGGTGGCGATGGGCGGCAAGCCGATTAATAACATTGTCGATGCCACGAATTACATGATGCTGATGACGGCGCAGCCGACCCATGCCTATGATTATGACAAATTACGCGGGTCTAAACTCGGGGCGCGGCTGGCTCGTGATGGCGAGAAAGTCAGTTTACTCAATGGTAAGGACTACGAGTTGACGACGGACGACATCGTCATCGCTGATGGCGAGGGCGTGATTGGCCTGGCGGGAATTATGGGCGGTACCGACACTGAAGTTTCGGATGGCACGAAAAACATCATCCTCGAATGTGCTAATTTTGACATGTACGCGTTGCGCCGTACGGCTATGCGCCATGGTATTTTTACCGACGCACTGACGCGGTTTAATAAGGGTCAGTCACCGCTGCAAAATGCTGCCGTACTGAAGCAGCTGATGGACATGGTTGGCGGGGTGCAGGCGAGCGAAGTGTTTGATAAGCGTAACGATCGCCTGATGGTCATGCAGCGCGATTCGCGAGTTACATTTGGCTCTGCTGGCAAGGAAACCATCTCGATTTTCGATTGGGGCGCAGTGACTGGCGTCTTAGTGTTGGAAAGTACTTTTGTGAATGAACGTTTGGGCACAGAATTTTCGCCGCAAGAAATCTGCCGTATATTAAAGAATGTTGAAATTAAGGCGCATGAGGAACCCGAGCCAAATACACCTTATCAATTTGAAGTAATCGCGCCATTCTGGCGCACCGACCTTGAACTACCGGAGGACATTGTCGAGGAGGTTGGGCGGCTCTACGGTTTCGATAAACTGCCGCGTCAACTGCCGCGCCGGAGCATTAAACCTGCGCCAAAAAATGTGCGTCGTGAACTAAAGAACGCCGTTCGCCAAAGTCTATCGCGCGCCGGTGCCAATGAAGTCTTGACCTATAGTTTCGTTCACCAACGTATCCTGAAAAATGCCGAGCAGGACGTTGCCCAAGCATATAAATTATCAAACGCCCTCAGCCCTGATTTACAATATTACCGCCTGACCGTGCTGCCTAGCTTACTCGATAAGGTCCACGCCAACATCAAGGCTGGGCATGATGAGTTTGCGCTATTTGAGATGGGTAAGGGCCACAGCAAAATGGATGATCTGGGCGAAGATGGCCTGCCAAAAGCCAGCCACTTCACTGATATTGTCTATGCTGCCAAAAAGCCGAAATCAGGCGCACCGTTTTATCGTGTCCGCCGATTAGTCGAGCAATTAGCGAATGATCTCGGCGCTAAATTGGTATTCAAGCCGATACAGCAGCCGCTTGATTCTCCTGTGACTGCTCCGTTTGAGCAGCCACGCAGTGCGCGTATCGAAACGACCGATGGGCGGTGTGTTGGCATAGTCGGTGAGCTACAACAATCAGTCATCAAAAACTTCAAATTACCCGCATATACGGCAGCGGCAACCTTAGATACCGCTGGGCTGGAAGAGATGTATGCTCAGCACACAACTACTTATAGGCAGCTGAGTCGCTACCCTTCGACAAGCCGAGACGTCTCATTGACGGTGCCTGTGGCGACACCGTATAGGAGTGTATACCAGGCTATCCAGCGTGTTGTACGCCGTGCAGTGGATATTGACATTGTGGTCACGCCGATGGTGATATATCAGCCAACGAGTGATTCATCGACAAAGACGCTCACCTTTCACCTTGTCTTTACGAGCCAGCAGAAGACGTTGACCGATGCCGATATCGCGCCAGTGTTGAGTGCAGTCGAGCAGGTGGTGGTGCAGTAAGCCTGGTAGCGTTGCTGCGGGGGTGAGTAATTGGTACAATGAAACGGTAAACAAAGGAGGAATATGGCAACAACAAAGGGGCAGCGGGTTGGTATCTGGGTGATTACTCTGGTCTTGCTGATTGGTACAATCGGTGGATTTATCGCGATGATGCTGATGCCAGGCAATAACGCCAAGGATCAAGCAGAGCTGGCCGCAGCGAGTAAGCGGTACAGCGAGGAGCAGAAGAAATATCAAGAAAAAACTACTGCACAGGCAACTACTCTAAGTAATCAATACTATGGCACCTTTTCTGAGTACAGCTCTCGCGTCGGCTCGTTTGCAGCTGATCAAGTAAAAGAGCTCAAGACGGAAGACCTCAAAGAGGGAGACGGCGAGACGGTGACACAAGACACTCGGTTCTTTGTCTACTATATAGGTTGGAATGCCAAGGGTGAAATATTTGATCAATCGATCGAGGGTGACAAGCTGAAGGCGCCGTTTGCTATAGATGGGCCAGCGAAGGCACAGGTGATCAATGGCTGGAAAGAAGGGGTGATTGGTATGAAGCTGGGCGGTGTACGCGAGCTAACCATCCC
This sequence comes from uncultured Candidatus Saccharibacteria bacterium, assembly GCA_938040655.1. Classification (GTDB taxonomy): domain Bacteria; phylum Patescibacteriota; class Saccharimonadia; order Saccharimonadales; family Saccharimonadaceae; genus Nanosynbacter. The sequence continues at coordinate 49,195 of CALHZK010000022.1, read as the reverse complement.
GGCAGCGAAAGCGTATGGGAGCCAAAGCGCTGGTGATAAAATCCCGGCCAATGCGCCACTCAAATTTGTCGTGATGGCAATCAAGGCCGACTGGATCGAACAACCTAAAGTACCAGAAATATTGCAGCGAGCAAGGAGTCAATACAATGGCCTCACCGAATAAAGACGTCATCATTATCGGCGCTGGTCCAAGCGCACTAACGGCGGCGATTTATCTGACTCGTGAAGATATCTCAACTGCTCTATATGAACGAGGAGTGGTCGGCGGTCTGGCAGCAATTACTGATCAAATTGATAATTACCCAGGGTTTGCCGAGGGGGTGACCGGGATGAAGTTAGCTGCCGAACTACAAGCTCAGGCTGAGCGGTTTGGTGCTGATATTCGCTATGGCGAGGCCTCATCATTACGGCGAGTCGATAGTCAGGTCGAAGTGGCCATCGATGGTGCACCGGTCCAGGCAAAGGCGGTGCTGATTGCGACAGGTTCACACCATCGTCAGCTGGGAGTACCGGGCGAAGAGGAGCTATACGGCCGTGGTATCCACTACTGTGCGACGTGCGATGGTGCCTTTTATCGTGGTAAGCGATTGATCGTGGTTGGCGGTGGTAATTCAGCGCTGCAAGAAGCAATATTTTTGACTCGATATGCGGCGCATATTGATTTACTAGTTCGCAGCACTATAAAAGCCAGCGAAGTCCTCCAAAAAGAGCTGCAAAAGCGGGTTGATGCTGGTCAGATTACTGTCCACCTTGGTGTGGCACCAGAGGCAGTGGTGGCGAAAGATGGCGCATTCAGCGGCCTGCAGGCGGTACAAAATGGCCACTCGACAGTCTTTTCGGCCGACGGGTTATTTGTGTTTATCGGCTTGATTCCGAATACGCAGTTTTTGGCCGACTCGGCTGTAGAACTCGACCTTGGTGGCCATATTGTCACCGACACCCATTTACAGACTAGCCTACCTGGAGTATTTGCCAGCGGTGATGTCCGTGCTGGTGCCACTATGCAGATCGCCGCTGCGGTCGGCGAAGGCGCTCAGGCAGCACTGCAGATTCGCGAATATCTTCAGAGCCTCTAGAGCACGTCGTAAAATCAGCGCCATACCCCTCGCAAGGTACTTTGTCGCTGGCAGTAGATTTGCTAAAATGAGAGGTGAAGTAAATGAAGGAGGAGTTATGGCAGATTTTAATAAAGTATTGACCCCTGGTGATTATCAAGACGGTCTGGTCACGGTGGTAGTGGAAATTCCGGCTGGTTCGAATCATAAAATCGAGTGGGACCGCCAGGTCGGGGTGATGCGGCTTGATCGGGTCGAGCCAGCGGTTTTTGCCAAGCCGACCAATTACGGCTTTATCCCGCAGACGCTTGACGAAGACGGTGATGAACTTGATGTGCTATTGGTGACCGATCAACCACTGACAACCGGTTTGGTGGTGGACGCTCGGATTATTGGCGTGATGAAGTTTGTTGATGATGGTGAAGTAGATGATAAAATCATCGCTGTCCCAGCCGACGACCGCCACAATGGTGGCCAGATTCAATCCCTCGAAGACTTGCCAGCACAGTTGCGTGCGCAGATTGAGTACCACTTCAACCACTACAAAGATCTGAAGAAGCCTGGCTCGACAGTGGTCAAGGAATTCGCCGGTATCGACGAGGCGAAGCAGGTGATTGCCGCATCGATTGCCCGTTGGAATAACCAAGTACGCTAAGTCTACTGACGAAAAGGGTCACTGATCCTGGGTGATAGGGTGGCCCTTTCTCTGTGCAAGCACAACCAGTGGTCGGCAGACGTTTTTGGTCTACGACAGGCCGACCAGGGCTGGACTTGCTTGGCCTGTATGGCGGGGTTGGGCTATTTTTTGCGCCTAAATAGCGATGATACACTCCCCGCGATATGGGCCATCACACCACCGCTGCGAGAGAGTTGCATGCGTAGCTTATTCTTGGCGTGCGCGGTAGTGACAAGGTTTCGCCAATCGGGCTTTGGCTTAGCTGATTTGTTTGTCAAAACCTCGATGGTATCACCCGGCTGCAGGGTGTAGGTGAACGGCTTCATCGCCCCGTTTATCATAAACCCGCTGGCATGAGCTGCGATATCAGAGTGAATCCGGTAGGCATAGTCGAGCGGAAAAGCGCCTCGTGGCAGATCATAAATATCGCCTTTGGGTGAGTAGACAAAAATACGATCTTCAAATAGCTTCATCCGGAATTTTTGCGAATCGAACTCTTTGCCCTCGCGTGCTTTGGCAGCGGTCTGCTGGAGGTCACGAATCCATTCGAGGTCTGTAGGTAGTGCTGCGATCTTGCCTTGGCGATAAGCATCGGTCATTTTTTGCTCATTATAGTGGAAGCTGGCTGCTAATCCACGTTCGGCGTATTCGTGCATGTCGTGGGTGCGAATCTGAAACTCGACAACCTGGCCAGACGGTGTCTGCACGGTGGTGTGGAGGCTTTGGTAACCATTTGGTTTCGGATTGGCGACATAATCTTTGATTCGCTCAAAGAATGGTTGATACATGTCGTGCAGCACACCAAGCACCAGGTAGCAGGTCGAGAGGTCATCGACGATAATCCGTAAGGCTATCAAATCGTAAATTTTGTCGATATCACCGACCCGATCGAGCTTCTTAAATAAACTATATACACTCTTGACCCGGCCATCCATCTCAAATTGTAGCCCCTCTGCGTTGAGGCGAGCGGTGATCTCGCGGCGGACCTTGGCAAGTTTGCGGTGACTCTTCTTGAGGCGACTGTCCATGAGACTTTTGGTTTGGTGGAACGTTTTTGGCATAAGGAATTTAAAGCTTAGCTCTTCCAGCTGAACACGCACGCGGCCCATATTAAGCCGATCAGCCAGGGGTGCAAATACCTCAATCGTCTCGCGGGCAATTTTTTTCTGCTTGTTTGGCGGCATATACTGGAGGGTGCGCATATTGTGTAGCCGGTCGGCTAGTTTGATGATAATGACGCGCACATCTTCTCCCACGGCGATCATCAGCTTTGCCAGGTTGTCCTTGGTGCTCGGCAGATAACTCTCGAGATTACGCATACCGGCGCGGGCCTGCGACACTTTGGTGACACCATCAACCAAGAATGCGACATCGCGCCCGAACAGCGATTCAAGCTCTTCGAGAGATGCGTCAGTATCTTCGACCGTATCGTGCAGCACTCCTGCGATAACCGTATCGATATCGAGCCCCCATTCAATCAAAATTGCAGCGACACTGAGGGGGTGGGTGATATAGGGTTCGCCGCTTTTGCGTTTTTGTCCGGCGTGTTTTTTGGTCGCATAGTCAATCGCTCCATCAAGTTCGAGCACCTGAATCTCTTCATATTGAGGTTGGGCAAGCTGGAGTAGTTCTTGGCGGGTCATCATTATAGCTATAGTATACCACCCTGTAGTATACTAAAAGAAGTCTACGAATAAGGCGCAGGAATGGAGGGAACTATGGCGATACGAGTAGCAATTAACGGCTTTGGTAGGATCGGCCGTAGCGCGTTTAAGCTGGCGTTTGCCCGAGACGATATAGAGGTTGTCGCGATTAATGATGTGACTGATTCTGCGACGTTCGCCTATCTGTTGAAGCATGATAGTAATTATGGTACATACCCCCATGAGGTGGTTGCCGATGGTGAACGCCTCTTGGTCGATGGCCAGCCAGTGGCGGTCTTGGCCGAAAAAGATCCGAGTGCTCTGCCATGGCGGCAGTTGGCGGTCGATGTGGTCATTGAATCGACTGGGCTATTCACAAGCCGAGAGGCGGCATATCAGCATATTGTGGCCGGTGCCAAGCGCGTGGTCATCAGTGGCCCTACAAAATCAGATGGTGTCGATACAATCGTCTTGGGGGCAAACGATCAGCGAATCGGTCAGGCAACGCCGGTTGTTTCAAACGCCAGCTGCACCACTAATTCACTGGGCGCAGTGATGGCAATACTCGATGCGGCATTCGGGGTGGAGAAATCGATGTTGACCACCGTCCATAGCTACACCGCCAGCCAGCGCCTACAGGATGCACCCGCCAAAGATTGGCGCGAGGGCCGTAATGCAGCCGAGAATATCGTCCCGACAACAACCGGTGCGGCTATTGCGGTGACCAAAGCACTACCGCAATTAACCGGTAAGTTTGATGGGCTGAGCGTCCGGGTGCCGACGCCAATTGTCAGTCTCAGCGATGTGACCGCGCTATTGCAACGACCAGTGACGGTCGAAGAAGTCAATGCAGCGTTCCGCCAGGCGGCGGCTGACCCCGCTTATCAAGGGATTTTGGCGGTATCAGACGAGCCGCTGGTGTCGAGCGACTTTATTGCCAACCCGCATTCAGGGATTGTTGACTTACCGCTTACCAAAGTGGTTGATGGCAACTTGATCAAAGTGATGGTCTGGTACGACAATGAATGGGGCTATTCAAACCGACTGGTTGAGTTGGTTGCCCGTATTGGTCAGGCTGCCGCCTGATCGCCAGGCTGTCATATTGCAAAAATACGAGATACTGCTTATACTAAATAATATGAAGATTTACCTGGGATCTGATCACCGTGGCTTCTCACTCAAAGAAAAAGTCTTTGCCTATCTGGCCAAGCATGGCTACGAGATAGAGGATGTCGGTGGGGTTGAGCTGAATCCTGATGATGATTTTCCGCAGTTTGCAGCAGCGGCTGCGCTCAAAGTCATCGGCGACGACAGCCAGGACCCACGAGCTATTTTGATCTGTGGCGGCGGCCAGGGAATGTGTATGGCAGCAAATCGGTTTCGGGGGATTAGAGCGAGTGTGATCTGGGATGCCTACGAAGCAAAAATGACTCGGCAGGATAATAATTCCAATATTCTCTGTTTGCCAGCTCGTATACTTGAACATGACGAAGCTGCCTGGAAGGGAATCATTGAGACTTGGCTGGCGACCGCCTACACCAATGCTCCACGATTTAATCGGCGCAATGCGCAGTTGGATGAACTGGCATGAGTGCAGTGATTACCCCCGCTGTTTTAGCAGAAACGACCGAGCAGTACAAAGAGCAGGTCGACCGGATCACTGGTTTTGCTGAGCGAGTTCATATTGATATAGCTGATGGTGAATTCACGCCAACCACGACAGTTGACGTGAAAGATTTATGGGCGCCAGAGGGCTGGACGATCGATATTCATCTGATGGCGAACGATGTAGACTCGTACGTGCCGCGGCTTATTGCCTTGCGGCCGCATCTTTTGATTGTCCACGCTGAGGCGACGGGTGATGTATTGGCGGCGCTGCGGCTGATTCAGCAGGCCGGCATCAAGGCTGGACTGGCACTGCTTCGCCCGACCGTACCACGGACAGTTGACGCGCTGGTCAAGCAGGCAGATCACGTATTGATTTTTAGTGGAGAGCTTGGAAAATTCGGCGGGACCGCCAGCCTGATGCAGCTTGAGAAAATACGCTTAATTAAGGCACTTAATCCTGAGGCAGAAATTGGCTGGGATGGCGGAGTCATGGTTGATAATGCATATAGCCTTGTGCAGGGCGGTGTCGATGTACTGAATGTCGGGGGTGCCATCCAGAAGTCGAGCGACCCACACGCGATGTTTACAAAATTACAACAGGAGATCACCAAAACAGGAGTGCTTGGCTAGCAATGTCAGAAGGGCCCACTGCCGCAGACCTGGCGAGGAGTGCCAATCGTGTCCGCCAATTAGTCATCCGGATGCTAGCGGCAGCTGGCAGCGGGCACACTGCGAGTTCGCTTGGACTTGCTGATGTCATGACAGTGCTTTATTGCAAACTTTTGCGGCTTGACCCTGCCCGGCCAGATTGGCCAGATCGCGATATATGCGTCATGAGCAATGGTCACTGTGCACCGCTCCTCTATGCGGTGATGAGTGAGCGGGGGTTTTTGCCTGAGTCGGAGCTACTGACGCTGCGCCAGTTTGGGAGTCGTTTGCAGGGGCACCCAGAGCGGATACTCCTGCCTGGACTAGAGACGACTAGCGGGCCGCTTGGTTGCGGTGTCAGCCAGGCTGCTGGGATGGCATACTATATTCACTATGTACAGCAGGCGACTGATCGAACGGTCTATTGCGTGGTCGGTGACGGTGAGCTAGATGAAGGTAATATTTGGGAGGCGGCATTATTCGCCGCAAAATATCAGCTTGGGCAGCTGGTGGTTATCGTCGATCGTAACATGATCCAGATTGATGGCAGTACCGAAGAAATCATGCCGCTGGCTGATATTGGCCAGAAGTGGCAGAGTTTTGGCTGGCATGTCCAAGAGATTGATGGCCACGCTATCGAGGAAATTATCACCGCTGGCCAAGTGGCTCGTCGTATGGCCAATCAGCCGAGTGTGATCATCGCTCATACGACGCCAGGTAAGGGCGTTGACTTTATGGAGGGTGATTACCACTGGCATGGCAGGGCGCCGGATCAGCGACAGGCTGAAAAAGCGTTGTTACAATTACAACAGAAACGTTCACAGGAGAAGTGCAAATGACATTGCTGCGTGATGATTGGCGCCAGCCCACGACTGCTTCGATACGGCATGGGTTTGGTCACGGGTTGGTCAAGGCAGCTCAGGCAGACCAGCGGGTCATGGCGCTGAGTGCTAATTTGATGAGCAGCGTCGGCTTGGCTGAGTTCGCTGAGGTGATTGGCCCGCCGCGTTATGTCGAGGTTGGGGTGGCTGAGCAAAACTTAGTGACTGTAGCTGCTGGTTTGGCGGCGATGGGGGCGGTGCCCTTTGCCGCGAGCTATGCAGCCTTCAGCCCAGGGCGAAACTGGGAGCAGATCAGGACAACAATTTGCCTGAATCGTCAGCCAGTGAAGCTGGTTGGCTCGCATGCCGGTCTGAATGTTGGCCCGGATGGCGCGACTCATCAAATGCTCGAAGACATTGCCCTGATGCGCGTTCTCCCGAACATGGTGGTACTCGCGCCGGGCGATGCCTATGAAGCTGAGCAGTTAGTGCAGGCGATGGTTGATGATCCGCGGCCAAATTACCTCCGCATGCCTCGCCAGAAGACGCCGTTGTTCTTACAGCACCAGGCGACAATCGGCCAGGCGTACACCCTGCGCCCGGGTACCGATGTGACGCTACTGGGTACTGGTGTGATGACCTACCAATTACTACAGGCGGCGGAGCAGGTGGCAGTACATGCTGGTATTGATGCTGAAGTTATCCACGTGCCAACTATTAAGCCGTTGGACACGGCGGCTATCATTGCCTCCGCTACCAAATGTGGCGTGGTGATCACCGCTGAAGAGGGGCAGATGGCGGGTGGCTTTGGCTCGGCAGTTGCAGAATTATTGACCCAGCAGCACCAATCGGTGCCGGTGGTGCGGATCGGTGTCGACGATCAGTTTGGCGAGTCGGGCACGAGGGCACAGCTTTGGCATAAGCATCATCTAAACAGTCAGTCGATTGCTGAAGTGATTCAAAAAGTGCTACAATAACCACAAGGAGCATACCAAAAGACTATAAAGGGGAGGGATGTATGGGCCTGACGATCTCGGAAATTCGGCATAATACGACACGGGCACGCCACTTGATGCAGCGTACCAAAGAGCAGCATTTTGCGGTCGGTGCCTTTAATATTGACAATCAGGAGACATTGATCGCAGTGGCGCGAGCGGCCCAGAAGCTACAGGCACCGGTGTTGGTCGAGGTGTCAGATGCTGAGGTGACTGCGCTTGGGTTAGAGAATGTTCGCGACTTGGTCGATAATTACAAAGCTGAGTACGGTATCGAGATGTATTTAAACTTAGACCACGGGCCAACGGTCGAGCAATGTAAGCGAGCGATTGATGCTGGGTATGAATTTGTCCATATCGATATCTCGCAGGCCAACCATCAGGCAACAGACGAGGAGATTATTGCCTCCACACGCCAGGTAGTTGAGTATGCACGGTTTACCGGGGCGCTGGTCGAGAGTGAGCCACATTATTTTGCTGGGAGTTCAAATCTACACACAGAAGAGATTGATTATGAGCAGATTGCGCAAACCTTTTCGACACCAGAGGGAGCTCGCCAGTTCGTCGAGGCGACCGGGGTAGATTTGTTTGCTGCAGCTGTTGGCAATTTGCATGGTCGCTATCCGGTGCCCAAGGTGCTTGATTTGGAGCTACTCGAAGCTATCCGGCAGACGCTTCACTGCTATATATCGCTCCATGGCGGATCGGGCACGCCGCTGCACTATTTTCAGTCGGCGGCCAATATCGGGGTGAGTAAGATCAACATCAATTCTGATATGCGATTTGCTTTCAGGTGGACATTAGAGAAGGTACTGGCCGATCACCCAGATGAATACGCGGTCGTCAAGCTCATGCCGACCGTATATCAGGCTGTACAGGAAGTGGTCGAGGAAAAGATTGTTGCCTTTGGTGCCGCACGGCGGGCGGTTACCTGATGGCGTGGGTTGTGGCGGTCGGCGCAGGTGTCCAGGATGTTTTTTTGAGTAATTCGGCTGCCCTCCAGCCAATCTATGAAGACTCAGAGCACTCATTTGCCAAGTTAGAATTAGGCGCCAAAGCTGATGTAGACGAGATTCATTTCACGACTGGTGGCGGGGCGACCAATGCGGCAGTCACCTTTGCGCGCCAGGGGCACCGGGCCTGCTTTATGGGTGTTGTGGGGCATGACCCTGCTGGGCAGGCAGTGCTGGCCGATCTTGACCACGAACATGTCGATACCTGCTATGTTCGGTTTTCTGACCAGTATAATACCGCCTATTCTGTCTTGCTATTAGCCTCGAATGGAGAGCGGACTATCTTGACATATCGCGGCGCCTCCAGCCATTATCATGCTGACGACTTTGATCTATCGGGGTGTGGCGCCGATTGGCTTTATGTGTCAACCCTCGCTGGTGATATGACTGTATTGAGGCGTATTTTTGACCAAGCTCGTCAGCAGCGGATTCGGATTTGCTTCAACCCCGGTAAGCGAGAGTTGGCCCAGCGGACGTTGCTGATGGGGCTACTGGAGGACGTCGATGTACTGGTCGCCAATAAACAAGAAATGCAGCAGTTGGTCGCTGGCGATGATTTAGAGAGCTTGGTCCGCCATGGGCTTCATTTGGTGCCGACCGTCGTGCTGACTGATGGCGTCAATGGTTCAATGGTGAGCGACGGCCAAACGATTATTCGGGCTGGTTTGTATGAAGACGGACTATCGAGGGATCGTACAGGGGCTGGCGACGCTTTTGCCTCAGGATTTTTGAGCCAGTGGATGTCTGGTGCATCATTAGAGGAATCAGTGATATTTGCCAGCGCAAACGCCAGCTCGGTAGTCGGTTCAATTGGAGCGAAGGCTGGCATTCTCTCCGCTGGCAGTCGTCTTCATGCAATGCCAATTCATCAAAAGGGGGTATAACACAATGACAAGTCAATTAGCACGGTTATGCGGTGGTTCACCGCGGCAGCGATTAGCACTGCTAGAGCTACGGAAGCTGACAGGGGATGATAGCGATATCCGGCTTGTGGCCGATATGCGAGCGCGTGCTCACAGTGTCGTCCGGCAATTGGGGCTTGATCCTCGTGATGCAACGGCGACCGAAATCTACCAGGCACTTATTGCTGCGGCGCCTCGGGTCGAGCAGCTCGCTTATTTCAAAGACACCGAGTGGGTGCTGGCTGAATTTGATGGCCAGATTTTATCGTTTCATCCGGTTGATGTCATCAACAATTATCATTACCAGCTGCCGCTGGGCCAGCATCAGCTGCGAGCGGCACGGCACGGCTTAGGGTACGAGATTCATCGTCGCTTTCGGCATCACGCTCGGGCCTACGCGCCGATGGTAGCGCGAATCGTTTGCGAGGGTGGGATCTGCGACATCATTCCTGATGAGCTGGCGTGATAAGATTCATCACCTCAGCTAAATCGTCAGTGATGTGGTATATCCGCTCATCCCCTGCGCTGATGAGCTGGTTGTCGGCTAGCATATTATGGCGGACAAAGGTATCCCAAGCGGTCCAAAACTGCGTATCAAATAGGATGATCGGTGCGCAGCTGATTTTACTAGTTTGAGTCAGTGTCAAAATTTCTGATAATTCATCCATTGTGCCAAACCCACCAGGAAAGTAGACATACGCATCGGCCATCATGGTCATGACGATTTTGCGTGGCGAAAAGTGCGAGAAAGCAAGCGAGTCGGTGGTATAACGATTGAGTGACTGCTCGTGCGGGAGCTCGATATTAAAACCAATCGACTGCCCACCGGCCTCATAGGCGCCGCGATTCGCTGCTTCCATGATACCCGGTCCACCACCGGTGATCACGGTGTAGCCAGCTTGAGCGAGCTGCCCACCAAGTTGGCGAGCCTGCTGATAATAGCGGTCGGTTTCGGAAACGCGGGCGGAACCAAACACCGTGACTGTCTTATGGTGCTGACGAAGGATGCGGTAGCCAGCCTCGATCTCTTGGTTGACGTTGCCGAGGCGAAACACGGCAGCTTGTAGCTGGAGCTCACGAGGGACAGTATGGTCATGTGATGTGTGCATATGATCCTTTTTGTTAGATTGATGCTCTTATTATAGCAAGCGTAGCGGTGGCCTATGGGCAAAAACGTAGTAAAATAAGGGGGTGCAACAATTTCGTCTAACTTCACCATATCAGCCGACCGGTGATCAGCCAACAGCGATTGCTCAGCTAGTGGACGGCCTCAAGGCGGGCAAGCGCGAGCAGACCTTACTGGGTGTGACCGGTTCGGGTAAGACGTTTACTATGGCGAATATCATCGCCCAGGCTAATGTACCGACGTTGATACTGGCGCATAACAAAACCTTGGCAGCGCAGCTATTCTCTGAGTTTAAGGAGTTCTTCCCAGACAATGAAGTCCATTATTTTGTCAGCTATTTTGATTATTATCAGCCAGAGGCCTATATCGCCAGTAGCGATACCTACATTGAGAAGGACTCGAAAATTAATGATGAAATCGATCGGCTGCGGCATGCCGCAACGTCGGCGCTGCTAACGCGGCGCGATGTAATCATTGTGGCGAGTGTGTCCTGTATTTACGGCATCGGTTCGCCGGAGACGTACGCTGATATGGCGATTCAATTGATGGTTGGTGAGCGGCGAGTGCAGGATAAGTTTATTCGCTTGCTGACTGATATTCAATATAAGCGTAACGACATTGATTTTGCGCGCGGCACTTTCAGGGTGCGCGGTGACGTGGTGGATATTTTCCCGGCTGGGCAGGACACGGCGGTGCGGGTGGAGTTTTTTGGCGATGAAGTTGAGAGACTTACGCGAATTGATCCACTGACGGGCGAGATTTTGGATCAGCCAAAGCAACTGACGATTTTCCCGTCCAGCCACTATTCAACGCCACGCGAACGAATTGAAAAAGCCATCACTGGTATCGAAAAAGAGTTTGACGAGCGGCTAAAATGGTTTGAGTCTCACGACAAATTGCTGGAGGCACAGCGCCTAGCTCAGCGCACCAAATATGACCTGGAAATGCTCAAAGAAACAGGATTTGTCAAAGGCATTGAGAATTATTCGCGCTATCTGACGGACCGCGAGCCGGGTGAGCAGCCAGCGACGTTGATTGATTATTTTCCTGATGATTGGCTGCTGCTGGTCGATGAGTCGCATATGACCTTGCCGCAAGTCCGCGGTATGTATAACGGCGACCGGGCACGTAAGGAAGTGCTGGTGGAGCACGGGTTTCGTCTACCGAGTGCGCTGGATAACCGCCCGCTGAGGTTTGATGAATTTGATCAGCATATTCACCAGGCGATTTATGTGTCCGCCACGCCGGGCGACTATGAATTGGCTCATTCGCCAAAGCCGGCTGAGCAGTTGATTCGGCCGACGGGGCTGCTTGATCCGCCGATTGAGGTGCGGCCAACTGAGGGGCAGGTTGATGATTTGATGGAGGAGATTCGCCAGACCATCGCCAAGGGCCATCGCGTATTGGTGACCACCTTGACCAAGCGCATGGCCGAGGACTTAAGCGCTTATCTGACCGACAATGGCGTGAAAACGGCGTATCTACACAGTGAGATTGACACACTGGAACGCGGCGATATTCTCAAAGACTTGCGGCTAGGAACGTATGATGTCTTGGTTGGTATTAATCTGCTGCGCGAGGGGCTGGATCTGCCGGAAGTGAGCCTGGTAGCGATTATGGATGCTGATAAAGAAGGTTTCTTGCGTAGTGAGCAGGCGCTGATTCAGACGATTGGCCGGGCGGCGCGGCACGTGGACGGGCGGGTGCTGATGTATGGCGATAATGTGACTGACAGCATGCGGCGAGCAATTGATGAGACCAATCGTCGGCGTACGATTCAGCAGAACTATAACGAAGCGCACGGCATCACGCCGCAAACCATCCAGAAGAAGATTGATGATGGCCTGCGCTCCATCATCCCGCAAAAAGAATCAGACAAAAAGCCAAAACTTGATTTGAAGAAAATTCCGAAGGACGAATATCCAACGCTGATCAAGGAGTTGACTGGTCAAATGGAACTACATAGCGCCAATCTAGAGTTTGAAAAAGCGGCAGAGCTGCGTGATCTGATTGCAGAAATTCGCCAAAAGCGGTAGAATGATGGTGTACATAACAAGGGAGGAATAGTATGTCGGAAAAAACTAGTGTATCCAGAGGAAAATCGAAATGGCTCACGTTTGAATATGTCCTAGCGATGGTTTCGACTGTCTTGGCGACATTGATCTCGGTGCTCTTTATCCATAAGCTTACAGAAATTTGGCGGACCGGCGTGGTCGGTGGCTTTATTGGCAACCTCGCTACCAGCCCGGTCACCCAGACGCAGTCGATGGTGGCTATCACGCTACTGTCAGTCATGTTGGCAATCCTCAGCTTTGTGTTGTTTGGCCGTGTCAGCAAAAAGATTGTCGAAGATCGGCCAGAGTATACCCAGACTACCCTCTACAAGGTGACGACTCATGCGCCAGTATTTGCCTTGCTTCTCGTGGCGCTACTGGTTGTCTCCAGCCTGCTGAGCGTACTAATCAACTCGCTATTGATGATCGGGGTTGGTGACGCTGGTCAAACCTACGGTGCGCTGTATCTCGGTGAGTTTTTGCCGGGCCTTGCGAGTTTGGCAGTACTTGGGGCAGTTATCTTCTTCTTGGCGAAGATTGTTAACGGCACCAATGCCTCAAAGCTTTTGTCAATCATCTTGATCGTTGTGACATCTGTCGTATTTTTGGCAACAGCTATTACCATGACCGTTCGGGCGCATGATAGTAAATCTTCGACATCATCACAGTTAGAGAGTATGCTGAAGAACTTTAACACAACCAATAAGTTCAAGAATAATTATCAGCTCCCGTCTTCTGATAATAACTACGAAGACTAACGACAATAGTTTGGCGAAGGCGCTCCCGTAGGCGACTATCGGCTACAGGGGCGCTTTCGTATAAAGGTGTATAATAGAAGTTATGACAACGATTTCTCAAGATGATGTTTCACATCTGGCGGCTCTGAGTAGTTTGCAGCTGACGGATGGTGAAAGCGAGCAACTGCGTCAGGATTTGCAGCGCATAATCAGCTATATTAACCAATTGGCAGAACTCGACACTCGCAGTGTTGAGCCGACATACCAAGTGACAGCCCTAGAAAACGTCTGGCGGGCCGACGATGTCGTCGCTGATGTGGCGCGCGACCAACTATTAGCACTGGCGCCCGAACAGCAAAGCGATCAAGTGAAAGTACCGCAGGTATTATAAATGAGTCAGATTAGTGATTTTCTTGGTAAAAGTGCGACTGCCAATGTACAGGCAGCGCTCGAAAAGGCGCGGCAGATTGAGTCGTATCACGCGCTCCTCAGCTTGACAGAGCAGCGAGCATTGGCACGGGCGGCACAGGTTGATGACGGCCAGATAACTGGTCGCTTGGCAGGGGTACCGTTTGTAGTAAAAGATAATTTTTTGGCTTTTGGTGCACCGACAACGGCGGCCTCAGTGATGCTTGAGCAGTTTGATGCCCCACTGCAAGCGACCGCAGTTGAAAAGTTGGAAGCGGAGGGGGCGATTTGTATTGGCAAAGCCAACCTTGATGCTTTTGCTCATGGTGGCTCGACCGAGAATTCGGCGTTTGGGCCAACCAAAAATGCGGTTGACCAGACTCGGGTAGCTGGCGGGTCTTCTGGTGGCTCAGCGGTGGTGACAGCGCTTGATGTGGTACCCTTTGCGTTGGGGACAGATACCGGTGGTTCGATTCGCCAGCCAGCCAGTTTTAATGGAGTGTTTGGTATGAAACCAACCTACGGGGCAGTTAGTCGCTATGGTGTGGTGGCAATGGCCTCAAGTACTGACACGATTGGCTGTTTTGCGACTACCTCGGCTGATGTAGAGACGGTGATGGCGATTATGGCTGGCCGCGATGACAAAGACATGACGACACTGCCTGATTTTTGGCAGGATGATAGGCCTTCTCCAGGCAAAAAAATCGGTCTTATTCGCCAGTGCATGACCGACGAGGTAGACGAGGAGGTTCGTCAGCGCACTCAAGCGTATGCGGCAGCGTTGCAGGCGCAGGGGTATCAGGTTGATGAAGTCGACCTGACGATGGTTGAATATGCGCTCGCAATGTATTACATTATTGTGCCAGCAGAGATATCATCAAACTTAGCCCGCTACGATGGCGTACGCTACGGCTACCGAGCTGGTGATGCAAAAACACTGGCGGAGCTGTACGGTCGCAGCCGTGATCAGGGTTTTGTGACAGAAAATAAGCGGCGAATTATGATTGGTAGCTTTGTGTTGTCGAGTGGCTTTTTTGACGCCTATTATATGCAAGCTCAAAAAGCCCGTACGCTGCTAATCAAGGAGTTTCGGTCTCTCTTTGCTAATTACGATGCCTTGTTGCTGCCGACTGCGCCGACACCAGCCTTTCGACTTGGCCAGAACAGCAGTGATCCAATTCAGATGTATCTTGCAGATATCATGACTGTCCCAGCGTCGCTGGCGGGTCTCCCGGCGATCTCTGTGCCGGCCGGTCATTCTCAGCAAGGGTTACCGATCGGTGTCCAGCTAATTGGTGATTATCAGTCCGATCGGCGCCTTCTCCAGATCGCTGCAGACGTGGAGGGGCAATCGTGGACGTAACGCTGCTTGTGCTAGTCGGTGCGGTGTTGGTCATCGGTAGTGGCCTATTGGTTATTGTTCAGTTGACGGCGGCGCGGCATCCGCGGCTCGATACCACCAAATACCGCCAGGCCTGGCATGCTATCCGCCAAAATGTTGATAAAAAGACGATGGATAACTTACAGATGGCGGTGATCAACGCCGATAAATTACTTGATACGGCGATGCGCGAATATGGGGTGGCTGGGGCGACGACCGGCGAACGGCTCAAGGCACGGCGTGGTCTGTGGTCACATGAGGATGCGGTGTGGTCAGCTCATAAACTGCGCAATCAGATCGCTCATGAAAGCAATGTTGCGTTGACTCCACAGACATGTCAGCGAGCAATGGCAGGGTTTGAGACAGCATTAAAAGATTTGGGAGCATTATAAATGAGTGTGTATGACAATTACGAAATGACCATCGGTATCGAATGTCATGTCCAGTTGGCGACAAAGACCAAGCTGTTTAGCCCTGCTGACAATGACGCGCGAAATGCTGCGCCCAATAGCAAAGTCCACCCGATCGATTTTGGTCTACCGGGGATGCTGCCACGGCTTAATCGTCAGGCAGTTCACTTGGCAATTCGTGCCGGCAAAGCGCTCCACGCGCCGATCGCTCATGTCAGCCGGTTTGATCGTAAGCACTATTTTTATCCGGATCTTCCAAAAGGCTATCAGACTAGCCAGATGTATCAGCCGATTATTTTGGCCGGCTACGTCGATGCGCCGCTTGATAATGGAGCAACCAAGCGAGTACGCATTCACCATGCCCACATGGAGGAGGATGCCGGTAAGCTGACTCATTATAGCGGTTATTCGCTCGTTGATCTCAACCGTGCTGGTACGCCGCTCATCGAGATTGTCTCTGAGCCAGACATTCACTCAGCCGCCGAGGCGAGGGCGTACGTATCGGAGCTCCATAAATTGATGGTCTATGCAGGGGTGACTCACGGTGACTTGTACCACGGTAATATGCGTTTTGATGTTAATATTTCGGTGGCAAAGAAAGGTGCGAGCCAGCTTGGTACGCGAGCTGAGGTGAAGAATCTCAACTCATTCCGGAGCGTCGAGCGAGCAGCCGAATATGAGTTTAGACGCCAGGTTGATCTCTTGGAGCGTGGCCAACAAGTAGTCCAAGAGACGCGTGGCTGGAATGATGATAAGCAGATCACCACCTCGCAGCGCTCGAAAGAAGACGCTCAGGATTATCGCTACATGCCAGACCCTGATATTCCGCCAATTGTCTTGACCGACGAAGAAATTGCTCGTGTCCAGGCAGAAGTACCAATGTTGCCCGCTGACTATCGGCAGCACTGGGCTCGCTTGGGTCTTGATAAATCAGTCGTCAATTCGCTGCTGGGCCACCAAGCACAGGCTCAGACACTATACGCTGTCCAAGAGGCGGCGGGTGATGCAATTGCCAAGCGTGTTGCGCACTGGTTTGCGAGTGCACTTGGCGATGACGCCGACCCATCTGCGGCAGTCGCCTCGGTGGAAGATTTGGTCGAGCTGGCTCAGATGGCAGAACACGCTGAAATATCGAGCACCAACGCCAAGGAGCTATTTCAGGAGCTACAAGAGGGGGCACGACAGCCCCGGCTACTCGCTCAGCAGCGCCATTTGCTACAGGTATCTGATGAAGCAGCTATCGCGGCGATTGTCGATGAAGTGCTGGCTGATGCCAATTCTGCAGCATCAATCGCCGACATCAAGGCTGGCAAAGTCAAGGCTATTGGCTATCTGGTAGGCCAAGTGATGAAGCGCTCCAAGGGTCAGGCGAATCCGGCGATCGCCCAAACATTACTACAGCAAAAACTAAAGGATATGTAGTATGAATTCTGAAAAAGCACCTGTACACCCTCTTCCTACGCGTACTAACATGAAGTTACCACCTCTTTCTTCTGCTGCTGCAGCAGAACTACGTGAGATGTTGCATGGCAAACCAGATAGAATTGAATTACCCGGCAATGCTCACTATCCACAAGAGACACTTATCATGGGGAATATTCCGGAGTCAGTGGTGTATGTGGGAGGTGATAGCTTGACCAGTGTCGATACGACAGGGAAATGCGCGACCATACCCACACCAGACCATTTACTGACTTTTCATCGCTATGAGCAGGATATTGGCTGCGATATAGCTGTGGTGGTGATGGATGGTATTACGTATAGAGTACCGCTTATTGACTACGAGTTCGAACGTTACCCCTCGCATGACAGGCAAGACAGCGACCGCCGATTTAGGCGAGAGAGGGTGGTCGCCACAACAGTATCGAGCGAAAACGGTAAATTTCAGAGGACTGTGACAGATGAGCAGCTCTCATCGGTAGATGCATCGGGCAACCATCGGAAAGAACACAGCTTCTTGATGATTGACTCGCACGAGGACGGCACAAGCACGCGAGCAGTTGCCATATTGGCAATCACCACTGGTGGGCAAGTGGTGACTGTCCGGCAGTTTCGGCCCAATGTAGGGAGGTTTTTGAATGATCCACCGGGTGGTGCTGTCGAGGAGGGAGAGACCTGGTATGAGGCAGCGCTGCGTGAGTTTCGCGAAGAGACAGCTATGGTGCCGGGATTGATGATCGACGGCGGTAAGATCGACTGGGGCCCCTATCGCAAGATGGAAGGGCGAATGGTTCTGGCGATTGGCTGCCGGCCTGCAGAAGATACCACAGATCAACGCGACGCGACCGAGGTGGCTCAAGGCGCAGGGATGCAGCTCATGGCTATCGATGACTTTCTGGTACGTGCAAATAGCGGCCAGACGACCGATTCAGCGTTACCACTGCGCTTTCAAACTATGCTGAGAGACCTCCATAGGCAATTTGAGGCACAAAAGAAAGCGGCTCGATTGCCTATCGCAACATGGACAGCCAGTATGCCCAAAGGAAAAGAACCTTCTCAGCTCGCTGATTGCCACATACTCCCGCCTGAGCAGCAACAGTCTGGGCTGGTGAGGCGGAAATCTCGAGCGGTTGGCTCGGAGGTAGTTAAGAGGTTTTTGCATAACTCTTCTTTGCCTCACCGATAGAGGGTGGCGCGGTAGCCTTTTGGTGCCGTCGTGGTATAATGAATCACACATGATGAACAAGGAGAGTACTGTGATGAAAACACCTACCAAAGCGATTATTGCTGCCGCTGGCTTTGGCACCCGCTTTTTGCCGCAAACCAAGGCAATGCCCAAGGAGATGATGCCGCTGATCGATAAGCCGATTATTCAGTATGTGGTTGAGGAGTTGGTCGAAGCCGGCATCAAAGATATCATCATCGTCGGGAGCGCCAACAAGCGGGCAATCGAGGATCATTTCGACGTACCAAACGAGGACCTGCTTGCTAATTTGCGGGCCGGCGGGCCAAAAAAGCAGCCGCTGATTGATATAGTCAAGAACCTGTCGGAGATGGCAAACTTTGTCTACGTGCGGCAAAAGGGCCCTTATGGCAATGCCACACCGCTGACCTGCGCAGCCCATCTGATCAATCGTGACGAGCCGGTCATTTACACCTTTGCCGATGATTTCATCGCTGCGAGTCCAAGCCGTTTTCGCCAGATGATTATTGCCTCACAAAAATTTAATGGTGCGGTATTATCGTGCAAGCGGATTGTTGATGATGTTGAGTTTGATCGCTACGGTGTGGTCGCCGGTGAGCAGCAAGATGATGGTGTGATCAAGATGACAAATATTGTCGAAAAACCAGGCAAGGCCAATGCGCCGTCAGATCTCGCCAGCGTCAGTAGTTATTTGCTGCCAGGTGAGTTTTTCTCCTACCTCGAGCAGGCAAAGCAGCTGTTTGATGGCCGTGGCGAATTTACCGTGCAGCCGATCATGCAGAGTATGATTGATGATGGCTACGGCTTTTATGGTGTAGAAATCACCAATGGCAGCTACTATGACACCGGTGATAAGCTGGAATACCTCAAGACAGTCATTGATTTCGGCCTGCGCGATCCAAACTTTGGCCACGATCTACGAGCGCACTTACTAACGCGGCTTGAGAGAGATGACGCAAACTGATCAGTCACCTGCCGGTAAGAAGCCAGCTGCCACTCGGCGAGCGCAGTCTTTGGCGGCTCGGGTCGCCCATGATAATGAAAAGGGGGCTCGCCAGGCTCTGCTAGAAGAGTTGTTTTATGATTTTCACCGCTCGCGCCGGCAGGTTTATTGGCTCAATTTTTGGCGCGGATTCTTTTTTGGTATTGGCAGTATCGTTGGCGTGACACTCTTGGTGACCTTATCGGTGTGGCTGCTGGGGCGGTTTGCTGACGTCTTTCCGGCGCTGGCAGATTTTCTGAATCAGCTGATCGACACCATGCAGCGCCGCCGCTGACATGATATACTGAAAAAGACAGATGAAGGAAGATAGTACGCCTATCTAGTGAGTGGATTGGCAATTTCAATATGGTAGCGGATAATACAGCAGCAACCTCATCTCGTGATACGGCTCCCCTACAGCCGTCTGATTTTGTGCACCTCCACAACCATACTTATCACTCGATGCTTGACGGGCTGACGAAGATAAACGATCTCGTCGATGCGGTCAAGCAGTTTGGTATGGAGGCTGCTGCCGTGACCGACCACGGGACAATGAGTGGCATCCTTGATTTTTATAAACGAGCCAAGGGGGCTGGTATTAAGCCAATCCTTGGCATTGAGACGTACGTGGCGGCTCGGAGCCGATTTGATCGCGATCCGGCCAAAGACAAGCAGCGCTTTCATTTGACAGTACTGGCGATGAACAATACCGGTTTGCATAATCTGATGAAGCTATCGACTCGGGCTAACCTCGAGGGTATGTATTATAAACCACGGGTTGACCATGAGCTATTAGAAGAGCTCAATGAAGGGCTGATTGTCCTCAGCGGCTGCGCCAGTAGCGAAGTCAGCACGGCACTCAAGCATGATGATTATGCGAAGGCTAAGCAGATTGTGCAATGGTACCGGTCAGTATTTGGTGACCGATATTATTTGGAGCTGCAGGATCACGGCCACCCGAAGTCAAACACCCACTGGAGCGTCCAGGAGAAGATAAATAATGGCTTGATAGCACTGTCGCGCGAGTTGGGTATTGATATGGTGGTGACTTGTGATGGTCACTATCTGACACATGCCTATCAGGATGCTCACGAGATTCTACTCTGTGTCGGTACCGGTGCATATTTGAGCGACGAAAAACGGATGAGCTTGAAAGATTTCGAGCTGCATTTGACCGATCCGCGCGATATTATCGCCCACTGGGGTGAGGAGCACCCTGAGGTTGTTCGTAACACCAAAAAGGTTGCTGATCGCTGCAATGTCGAGATTGAGCTGGGGCGAATCCTCATTCCAAAGTATCCGCTGCCAGACGGTGAGAGCGAGCATGAACATTTACATAAAATAGTTTATCAGGGGCTACTGACCCGCTATAATCAAGTGCCGGCAGCAGAGGCAAAGCAGCTAACAGCCGAGGAGATTATCCCGCAGCTAACCGAGGATGTGCGCCAGCGGGCCGAGATGGAGCTAGGCGTGATGGCCAATATGGGCTATGAGGGTTATTTTTTGATCGTGCAGGATTTTATCAACTGGGGCAAGAGTCGCGGTATCGTGTTTGGCCCAGGGCGTGGCTCGGCAGCTGGCTCGATTATTGCCTATGCGCTGAACATCACCGATCTTGACCCGCTGAAATACGGCCTGCTGTTTGAGCGCTTCCTTAATCCTGATCGTATCTCGATGCCGGATATTGATGTCGACATTCAGGATACTCGGCGTGATGAAGTGATTCAATATTGTGCCGATAAATACGGGCACGACCACGTCAGTAATATCGCAACTTTTGGCAAGATGTTTGGTCGGATGGCGGTGCGCGATGTGGCGCGGGTGCTGCAAGTGCCATATGCTGAGAGTGACCGCTTAGCCAAGCTGGTACCGCCGCCATCGCAGGGTCGCCATATTCCGCTCGCTGTCAGCATCAAAGAGGACGCTGACTTGAAGCGTGAATACGAAACTAACCCGACCGCCAAACAAGTGTTGGACTTTGCGATTCAGCTAGAGGGGACGATCCGCAGCCACGGCGTGCACGCCTGTGGTGTGGTGATTGCACCGGATACGCTGGTGAATTATATTCCGCTAGAAATGTCGCAAAAAGGTGTGGTAGCCACCCAGTTCCCAATGGGCGAAGTCGAGGACCTGGGCTTGCTGAAGATGGACTTTTTGGGGCTCAGCAACCTGACAATCATCAATAACGCGATGCGGATTATTCGTAAGGTTTATGGGGTGACGATTGATCTATCGACACTGCCGCTAGACGACGAAGAAACCTACAAGTTGTTTCAGCGCGGCGATACCACTGGTGTGTTCCAGCTAGAGTCGGCGGGTATGAAGCGCTACTTGCGGGCGCTCAAGCCGACCCGCTTTGAGGATATTATCGCGATGGTGGCCTTGTATCGCCCGGGGCCGATGCAGTTTATCGACTCGTTCATCAAGCGTAAGCATGGCGAGGAGGAAATTACCTATCTACACCCCGGTATGAAAAACTCGCTGGAAAATACCTACGGTATTTTGGTGTATCAAGAGCAGTTTATGCAGATTTCTAAGGAGTGGTGCGGCTTCACCGGTGGCCAGGCCGATACGCTCCGCAAGGCGGTTGGCAAGAAAAAAATCGACCTCATGAAAAAGGTCAAGCCGGAGTTTGTCGAGGGGGCGATCAAGGTTGGCGGGGCGACGCGCCAGGTGGCGGAGCAATTTTGGGACGCATTGGAGGAGTTTGCGAATTACTGCTTCAACAAGTCGCACGCCGCCTGTTATGGCTTGATTGCCTATTGGACGGCGTATCTGAAGGCGCACTACCCAGATGCCTTTATGGCGGCGCTGATGACGAGTGATCAGGACGATACCGAGCGTCTGGCGATCGAGATGACCGAGTGCAAGCATATGGGGATTGATGTACTTAGCCCGGACATCAATGAGTCGTTTGTCGAGTTTGCGGTGGTGCCGCATGAGCACAAGATTCGCTTTGGCATGGCCGCGGTCAAAGGCGTCGGTGTCGGTGCGGTCGAGGAGGTGATTCGTGCTCGTGAGGCGGGTGGCCCATTTCAGTCGGTTGAGGATTTTGCGACGCGAGTGTCGACAAACAAATTCAACCGCAAGGCCTGGGAGTCACTGGTCAAGACGGGGGCATTTGCCAAATTTGGTGATCGGTCGGACCTATTGTTCAACCTAGACACAGTCACTGCATTTGCTTCGAAGGTACAGAAAGAAGCAGCAAGTGGCCAGACTGACCTGTTTGGCCTTTTGGGTGATGCGCAGACCAGTGCCCAGCCGTCGATTACTCTGCAGCCGGCTCCTGCCAAACACACCGACAAGGAACGTTTGATGTGGGAGCGTGAGCTAATGGGGCTGTATATTTCGGCCCACCCGTTGGATGCGTATGAGGTGTATTTGCAAGAACAGACACAGCCGCTTAGTCAATTGGTCCCAGACTATGATAGTCGAGAGATGACTGTCGGTGGTATCATCACTAGTGTGCGCAGTATTGTCACTAAAAGCGGCAGTAAAATGGCCTTTGTCGGCCTGGAGGATAAATCTGGCGAGGGAGAGGTGATTATATTCCCTCATTTGTACGAGCAAGTCGGCGGCAAGCTACTCCAGGATGCCGTTATCCGGGTGACTGGCAAGAACTCAGCGCGCGATCGAGATGGAGTGCTTGGCAGTGAAAGTAAGCTTATCGCCAATGAGCTGGTGCTGGTCGATGACCGTGAATTGCAGCAGTATCAATCAACCGGCCAGGCGATGAAGGCACCGCAAGTCAGCCGTGCCGTGAAGCAGGAGAGACGTGCGGCCTACCGCAGTAAAAAACAGGCAAAACAGGCAAAGCAGGCAGCGGTAGCTACTACAGCGCCCTCGGTGGGAGCCAGTGCCGGTGCTCATGTGCAGGGAGCTACGGTGGCTGATACGATGGCCACTCACGCTGCTGCACCAGCCAGCCGCCTTTTTCTCCATGTCAAAGATCCGAGTGATCAGCAGAAACTTATTTCGCTCAAGCGAATCTGCCAGGCGCATACTGGCTCAACTGATGTCGTATTGGTGCTGGGCGAGGTAGATAAATCGGCCATGCGTTTGCCGTTTCGCATCGAGCCAGCCACTGAGCTTTTGGATAAACTACAAGCTGCCTTGGGCGAAGACTGTGTCGTACTGCGCTAGGCTGTGGCCATTCATGTAGCCATCATTGCATATAGGGCGATGCCGGCCGCGACGCTGACGTTAAACGATTCTTTCTGGCCATACATCGGTATTTCGACGATGTGGTCGCATTGGGCTAGGATATCTGGGCTAATACCATGGACTTCTTCGCCCAGGAGGAGCGCATATTGGCGTGGCGGTTGAAATTGCGGCAGCATGATACTACTAGGTGCTTGCTCGAGGGCAATGACTGGCAGACGGTCGTGCTGCTGATTCTCGGTCAGCCACTGCTCGATGTGTGCCACATAGCGAAATGGCACCAGGGCTTCGGCACCCAGGGCGGTTTTGTGGATCTGCTGGGTGATCTTCTGGCGGATATGTGGGAGGCGAGGGTCGACTGGCGATACACTCTCTTCGAGAAAGGCGCAGGTCGGTGCTGCGACGCAGAGGCTGAGGTCTGGATAGGGTGTATAGCCGCTGAGAATAATTTCATGCACACCAAACCCCTCGGCAGTCCGAAATAGCGAGCCGATATTATACGTAGAGCGAATGTTATGGGCAAGTACAGTGATAATTGGCCTCATAATTGTCATTATAGCACTCGCATCAACATGAGCTGTTTGTTATAATAGAGACATATGAATGAGGATGCAATTCAAGCTCGTCGACGCGAGCAAGACGAAGAGGCGACACGCAAACGAGCCGATATCTTAGGTATTCCCTACTTGGATGGGCGAGATTTTGAAGATCGAATATCGCTGGTACGCGATGTCTTGACTATCGACGACATGTACAAGGGCCGTATTGTCCCGCTGATGGTCAGCCTGAAAGATCAGACATTCCAATTCGGTATCACCTCGCAGACGCCACAATCGTTGATGTCGACGATGACCAGGGAGTACCGTGAAGAGGGTAAGGTCCTCCAGTTTTATTTGATTTCTGGTTCAGCTTTCCGGTCGTTGATGCTACGGTTTGACCCACCGAAAAAAATTATCTATGACGATATTCAAATTGCCCAAGAGGGCGACAGTCAAACCTTGCAGCAAGTCAGCCAGACTCTGTCCTCAGTCGGCACCAACGACGTATTCGATTATTTAGTGAATCAAGCAGATAAACTTGCTGCGAGCGACATTCACATTGAGAATCAGCGCGACAGTATTCGGGTGCGCATGCGGGTCGATGGTGCGCTGCATGCCGTGGCAGAGCTTAGCCGTGACCGCTACCGGGTGATTATGGCGACACTGGCCTCGCGGGCTAACATTTCGACAGCCTCTCGTGAGCCTCAGTCTGGCCACATGCAGCAAGAAATCCATCGTGATGGCAGCTCGCACATCCTCAATTTACGCGTCGAGGCGGTGCCGACGATGTACGGTCAAGATGTGGTGATGCGGCTATTTAATTTTGACACAGCGATGCTTAATCTTGATCTCCTGAATATCTCACCCGCCGAGCGTCAGCAGATTGACGAAGTGGTGTCACACCCGCGGGGTATGGTACTAATGGTCGGCCCGACCGGCTCTGGTAAATCGACCACTCTCTACAGTATGCTGAATGCGCTTAATACGCCATCTCGCAAAATTATTACACTAGAAGACCCGATAGAAAACACTATCCCAGGTGTGACCCAGATTCCGATTGATACGACTGCTGGTCAGCGCTTTGATGACGGCCTGCGGAGTATTCTGCGGATGGACCCAGATGTGGTGATGGTTGGAGAGATTCGCGACAACGAGACAGCCAAGACGGCGATCCAAGCATCAATTACTGGCCACTTAGTGCTGTCTAGCTTTCACGCGAATTCGACCGCAGCGGCTTTTAGCCGGATGATTGATATGATTGGCCAGAATCCAATTTTTTCTTCAGCAATCCGGTTGATCATCGCTCAGCGGCTGGTCCGCCGACTGTGGGATGAGAGTAAAGAAGAGTACCAGCCAGACGAGGCAACTCAGCGCTGGGTGAAGCAGGTTCTCGCTGATCTACCAGACGGGGTCGAGCACCCTGACCTTGATCGTTTTTCGCTGTGGCGGCCAGTCGCGACCGACGAGGCGCCATTTGGGTATAAAGGGCGTATCCCAGTGATGGAGCAGCTGGTTGTCACTGAGGAGATTCAGGCCTTTCTACGGGGTGATATGGCCGACTTTCATACTGAGGTGATCGAGGAAACTGCCAAAAAACAGGGGATGGTGACGCTACTACAGGCCGGTGTGTTGGCAGCGCTGCGCGGCGAAACAACCCTTGACGAAATTAACCGGGTTATCTGATAGAGCCTGCTAGGTAGTTTCACGTAAGCGTATCAACTATGAGGCTCGATGCCACCCTATAGATAGCTGGCAAGTAAGCAGCTGAGCATTCTATCTCTGATTGCACACTAGCGAATCACCTGCGCAACTGCTGCAACGACGCGAGAGTCGAACGGTGAAGGGATGACCATATCGGCAGTCGGGTGCGCTACTAGCTGCGCCAGCGCCTCAGCGGCCGCAAGCTTGTGCTGGTCGGTGATTTTTTGGACATGGTGGTCGAGTGCCCCGCGGAAAATACCAGGGAACGCCAAGGAGTTATTGACTTGGTTAGGAAAGTCACTGCGGCCGGTGGCGATGACTGCGGCGCCAGCTTGCTTTGCGGCCGCTGGCATGATTTCTGGGACTGGGTTTGCCAAAGCAAAGATAATTGGATTTGTCGCCATCGTCTGCACAAGCTCTGGCGTCAGGAGACCAGCTCGCGATACACCGATGAAGATATCAGCATCAACCAAGGTGTCTTCCAGTGAGCCGGCCTGGTCAGTGTTGAGGTATTGCAGTAGGGCAGTTTTTTCTGAGTTGAGATCTGAGCGGTGGGTGCCGATAGCCCCGCGACTATCGACTGCGATGATGTGTGCTGCACCATAAAGGTTGAGCAGTTTAATAATGGCGGTGCCGGCTGCTCCAGCGCCGACTACCACAATTTTACTGTCGGCCAGACTGCGCCCCGTCAAGCGCGCGGCGTTGATCAGTCCAGCCAAGACGACGATCGCAGTGCCGTGTTGGTCATCGTGGAACACCGGGATATCAAGCTCGGCTTTTAGTCGCTCCTCGATCTCAAAGCACTTTGGTGCGGCAATATCTTCAAGGTTGATGGCGCCAAAACTTGGCGCAATTGCCTTGACGGCGGCTACAATTTCGTCTGACTGGTGGACATCAAGGATGATTGGCACGGCGTCAATATCCGCAAAGTGCTTGAATAGAAGCGCCTTGCCTTCCATCACCGGCATCGCCGCCTTTGGCCCCAGATCACCAAGGCCGAGGATGGCCGAACCATCTGAGATGACAGCGACAAGATTATTTGTCCAGGTATATAGAGGTAAATCGGCTGGCTGGGCGGCGATCGCTTGGCTGACTGCACCGACGCCCGGGCTATAGTAGGCGCTGAGTTTTATTTGGTCTAATTCATTTTTGTCGCGGAGCTGTGTGCTGATCTTACCCCGATAGTGTTTATGAAGTTCAAGTGCGAGTTTGTTATAATCCATACTTTTATTATACGCCAAACCGGTATTGCCGCAACAACCGTACTTTGGTGAGTGGGGCAAAATGTGTTATAATAACCAACGTCAAACCATAACGCAAGAAAAGGAGACGACACTATGGAGGCAGCAATACTTACAGGAGTAGATCGTCGGGATAAGGCGCCGGAGGGTAGCTTCTTCGAAAACATAAAAAAGAAAAAGCTAAGCAGTAAAAAACGGGTAGCTGCAGGGACTCTGGCGCTTTTTCTTGCCGGGTGTGCTGGCGGAGCTGGGGAGACCTCGCCGGATGCGACAGAGACTACTAGCCCAGCTATAAGTGAGACGGTTACATCTGGTCAACCACTTTCGCTAGAGCAGATTGCGGTAGAAAACCTAAA
Organism: uncultured Candidatus Saccharibacteria bacterium; assembly: GCA_938040655.1. Taxonomy (GTDB): domain Bacteria; phylum Patescibacteriota; class Saccharimonadia; order Saccharimonadales; family Saccharimonadaceae; genus Nanosynbacter. The sequence continues at coordinate 22,094 of CALHZK010000022.1, read as the reverse complement.
GAAAGGTAAATGTAACGCATACGTTCCAGGTGCGCTTGAGACTAAAGAGGGTGATATAGTGAGCAGACCCCTAGCGGTTGTAGATGGTCGAGCAGTATACACAGGCGAGGTTTGTGACGGCGGCGCAATAGGCGTGTCAAAAGGCGTGGAGCTGTACGCGATCACCAATCGAGACACTAAGAGTAATAAGTACAACTTGCAACAGGTCACACCGAAGGATGGCGTAAATACAGACGTCTTCATACGTGGACAAGGCACAAAGAAACTCGGTGATGCGGTCACAGGAGTCAAGTACGACCCAAACACAGACGTGACAACAGGTATTGAAGACGGCAAAAAGAAGGGGGCTATGGTTGGTATGTCGGTCCAAGACGGGATGATATTCCCTGCAGCATGCTTGACGAAGGATAATAGGAATGATGCAGCCCAGAGTGCTGCTAATAAGCTCGAGTGGGCGGTGCGGAATACTGACTCCGATAAATGTGAATAGCTTCCGTCGCCTGCCTACCATTGCCTCACTCGCCATTATGTGGTACAATGCGCTCTAGTGTACAAATTGTTAAGTATTTGGTGTGCATGAGGTGTGGAGCCGCAGACGTACATCCTGCGTGGCCAGCTGTCACGAGCGCCAAAGAAGAGGAAAGTAAGTGTAATGAGTTTTGCATTGATTGATAAAGTCAACCAGGCCCAGAAAAAACAGGCAGTTGTCGATGCTCGCAGCGGCGATACTGTTCGGGTATACCAAAAGATTAAGGAAGGCAACAAAGAGCGTATTCAGATGTTCGAAGGAGTGGTGATTCGCACGGACTATAAGCAATCACATACTTCACGTATCACAGTGCGTAAGGTGGCGTCTGGTGTCGGTGTCGAGAAGAGCTTTTTGCTACACAGCCCACTGATCGAGAAGGTAGAGATCGTCCGCCGGGCCAAAGTGCGCCGCAATTTTCTCAGTTTCTTGCGCCAGCGTTCTGGTAAGTCAGCGCGCCTGACCGCCAAGAAATTTGATAGAGCAGCGGTCAACGATATTCATGACAGCAAGGCGGAGGCTGAGGCTGAGCGATTGAAGCAAGAGGCTGCCGAGGCTGCTGCTGCGAAGCAAGCCGAGAAAGATGCCGCTCAGGCAGAGCTTGACGCTAAGGCGGCAGAGGTCGCGGCTCGTCACCAAGACGCCTAGTGCTAGGCTTACCCAAGTAGCAATAGCCGCAATAATTTTTATGGCGGTGGCCAAAATAGGGGCAGTTTGCCAAGCCCACTCTGAGAGTGGGCTTTATGGTATAATAAAAAAGTGCCGATATTTTTCTATATTTCTATCGTCGTGCCACTGACGATTGCGGTTGGTTTGCCGCGGGTATTGCGGCACTATGGCCTGAAAGAGCACGACTGGCGCTGGCTACTCTATACTGCGTGTGGACTGTTTTTCATCTCGTGGTATTTGCCATCGCCGCTGATTGAAGGGCAGAATACGAGCTTTACCACCCATTTTGTTGGCGGCGGGCTGTTTACTGGTATGGTGTGGTGGTATCTCGTACGGGCCACAGGTTGGCGAGCCAGCTGGGTGGCTGAGGGATTCTCGCTCTTTGCGCTGGTGTCTGCCCTGGGGTGCCTCAATGAGCTAGCGGAGCTCTGCATGGTCAAGCTTGGCCTAGCACGTATCACCCTGACCGACACAAACTGGGATATTTTAGCTAATACGCTTGGAGCGGCGGTCGTCTGGGCTGGCTGGTTGCTGATAGGCTCACGATCGCGGCGAGCCAGCAGTCGCCGTATACAGCGATGATTGTTGGGGTTGATGAGGTCGGCCGGGGCTCGTGGGCGGGGCCCCTCGTAGTCGGCGCAGTGATGCTGGGTGGTGCGACGATCGAGGGCCTAGCTGATAGTAAAAAGCTGACAAAGCGGCGGCGACAAGCGCTTGACGAGCTGATCCGTCAGCAGGCCGCAGCCTGGGCACTAGGCTGGGTGAGCGCGCCAGAGCTTGATCAGCTGGGCATGGCTCAGGCGCTACGAGTGGCCACGCGGCGAGCGATACGTCAGATACAGGCGATCTGTCGCCGCAAACAGCTGACCTGCAGCGAAATTATTATTGATGGCTCGGTCAATTTTTTGGCGGAAACTGCGCTGTCGGACTACGTCACGACAATGACCAAGGCAGATAGTCTGGTGCCGAGCGTTTCGGCCGCGTCGATTATCGCCAAGGTTGCTCGCGATGCCTACATGGCCGAGCAGGACCAGCGTTATCCAGGCTACGGTTTTGCCCGTCATAGCGGCTATGGGGTCGCTCAGCACCGGGCAGCGATTGAGCAATATGGCGTGACACCGCTGCATCGGCTCAGTTTCGCACCGCTGGCGAAGTATACCGCTCCAGATGATTTTGTAAGCACTGAGGATACTACTCAAATCGACTTGCGTAGTACCACTCCAGCGACGGAGCAAGTAGCAACAACTCGCCAAATTGGAGATAAAGGTGAGCAAGCCACCGTCGATTGGCTGGCGGCAGATGGCCACCAAATTATTGCGCGAAACTGGCGGACTCGCTACTGTGAGATTGATATTGTCAGCATAAAAGATGCTGTGTTGTATTTTACTGAGGTCAAATACCGCAAAAATGATACTTTTGGTGGTGGGCTGGCGGCGATTACCACCAAAAAACAGCAGCAAATGCGCTTTGCGGCTGAGCTATTCATGGCAAAGCATCTGCAATATGGAGGGCGAGATATGCGGCTATTGGCAGTGGCTGTCGAAGGTGATCCGCCGGCAGTTCAGGAATATGTAGTGTTGGACTAAATATATCTCACGCTGTGTCTCGGAGGAGGGCGATGACTGCTGCCTTGTCTCGCTCGATGAGCTCAACCCGCGCTGCGATTTCCTTGATACCCAGCTTGATCGTCCGTGCCAGGGCTGGAGTATTCAGCATTGGTGTAAAGAAGCGGCGGAAGTCGGCTAGTTCATCGCCTGTTGCCAGCCCAACGGCAGCGTAACGGATGAAATCATCATAGCTTTTATCGCCAGCAAAGGTTGCTTCGACCCACGACCAATTATCTTTCAGCCAATTCCAGGTGATCTGGCGGCTTTCGTGAGTACGAATCAGATAGACAAACCAACGGCTGGCATCTTGTGGGCGGATACTACTAGGGTGTTTGATATGTGCAAGGATCTCTCGGGTCGTGTCTGGGTTTTTGGTAGCAGTCAGCCCCAGCATGATGTCGGCTTGGAGATCATTTGACGGTGTGTGCTGATAGGCTTGAAACAAGCTGTCAATCATCTCTGGCGTTTCGAAATGCCGCACGTTTGCACTGATAATCAATGATCGGATCTCTGTTGGTAGATCTTCCAAGTGGTTATTAAATCGTGCCTTGGCTTCTACCAGTGCTGCTTGGTCTTCGCTGTAGAGCATTAGCCCCAGGGCAGTGACGCGCCGCTCACGGTCATCGTCGGATTCGCCGTCGCGTTTATCCCAGCCTAATTCTTCAAAGGTAGCGCGCGCGAAGTCACCAGAAATTCGCTTCAAGTGAGTTTTTCCGTCGTCATCGTCGTCAACAAATTTGCGCAGCTCCGCCAACGCGCTTGCTACCATGCTGAAAACCTTTTCATTAGTCTCGTCTTTCAGCGACAGCGCCAGTGGCAGGAGGGAGGCTGAACTCTCAAATCCGGCGCGAGCCAACAGCGTGGCGTCTTGGAGCAGGCAGATTTTGTCCAGAGTCGCCAGTTCGTGAATGTTGGCTAGCAGTTGCTCACGAGTGGCGTTGTCATATTTGGTCACAAAATGCCCGTTCAGTCCGCAGTTCAGCTGCAGTGGTTTTTCAATGATGAATGTTTTCTCACGTTCAGTTAAAATTGCGTCATCCAGCGGCTGGTTCGCAAATAGTGGAATTGGCCAGCACGAGTCGGATGGCTGATGATCGCCGATGAAAAATCGTTCCTGGCGCAGCATGACGGTCAATTGCTCGTCAGAACTATCCTGCTCGACGTGCACTATCGGTAGCCCCGGCTGCGAAATCCACTTATTCATCAATGCGATAATCGGCTGACCGCTGACCGTTTCTAGTTCTTGCCACAAATCATTGCCGACAGTGTTTTGGTAGGCAAATTTTTCAAAATATGACTTTAGTCCTGCACGAAATGCTTCCTCGCCGATTAGCCGCCGCACCATCACGAGCAGGCGTCCGCCCTTTGCGTAGACAATTGCCGGGTCAAACAGAGTGCTGATCTCGTCTGGGTGATTCACGTCAGCTTGCACCGGCTGGACGCCGTCTAGGCTGTCACGGCGGAGTGCTGCGGTCACCTCGTGTGTTGCGAAATCTTCCCACATCCGCCACTCAGGATGTAGCGCGTCGACTGCCACATATTCCATCATATTGGCAAAACTCTCATTCAGCCACAAATCATTCCACCACTGCATGGTCACTAAATTACCAAACCATTGGTGGCTGAGTTCGTGGGCGATAACGGTGGCGATGAAACGCTTGGATGACTCTGGTGTGAGTTTTGGGTCAGCCAGCAGGCAACTCTCGCGGTAGGTGACGAGCCCCCAGTTTTCCATGGCGCCAGACGAGAAGTCGGGCAATGCCACGTGGTCGGACTTTGGTAGCGGATATGGTACGCCAAAGTACTTATCATAAAAATCAATGCTGCGTGTGGCGATATCCAGCGCGAAATCTAGTGTCTCCTCGTGCTGGGCTGGTGTGGCCCAGACGTTCACCTCAACGCCAGAGGTGGTATGAGCGGTTTTTTTGTGGAGTTCGCCAACGACAAACGCCAGCAGATAACTACTCATGCGCGGCGTGGTGGCGAAAGTGGTAGTCAGCGTGCCATCCTTCTCAGATGATGCAGCGACGGGCATATTACCAAGGACGGTGAGTGCCGGAGCAGTCACGAGTGTGACGTCATACGTGGCTTTGGCAGCTGGCTCATCAACGCATGGGAAGACTTCGCGGGCGTGGTGTGACTCAAACTGGGTGGCAAATAGCTGCTTTTTCACGCCGTCATGCGTAAAATAACACGGGTACAGCCCGTGCATCGCGTCGGTGATGGTGCCGGAAAACTCAATGTGAACGACATGTTGGCCGCTGGAAAACTCTGGATTTAACAGGCGTAGCTCGTCGAACTCGCCATAGGAAACATCAGCTGGCTGGCCATCAATTGTGGCTGACTGAATGGTCAAATCTTTGGCGTGCAGTGAAATTGACTCGCCGGTTGACTCGCCAGAAATCACCACCGTGCCGGAGAAGGTGTGCTGCATCGCCTGAGTCAGATCAAGTGTCAGCTGATAATGTGCGGGGATAAAATTTGTCAGTAATTTTGGAACCTGTTGCATGAGTTTAGTATACTATGAGTATGAAGCGATCAGCAATTCGTCGCCGCCAGATCAGTGCCCTGCTGATAGTGGCGCTCGCTGGTTTGGTGTTGTGGGCAAGTCGCTTGGCAACCCCTCAGCCATCGTCTGGTTCGCCATCGCTGCAAAAGCAATTATTTGGTGGTTCGACAGCGGCAGCAGAGCTTGATAAACTGGCGGTCAAAGGCCGGGCACCAAAGACAGATTATTCGCGGCAACAATTTGGTGGTGGCTGGGATAAACCAGGTGGCTGTTCGACGCGAGAGATTATCCTCGCCCGAGATCTTCAAGATAAAAAAGTTGACGACAAATGCCGTGTGCTCGCTGGCCGACTACACGACCCTTACACTGGGGCAGATATCCAGTTTCGGCGTGGTCCAAACAGCTCAGCCAAGGTGCAGATCGACCATGTGGTGGCGCTGAGTGATGCATGGCAAAAAGGTGCGCAGGGGCTGAGCAGTGCCGCACGGCAGCAGTTGGCAAATGACCCGCTCAATTTGCTAGCAGTTGATGGCGCCGCAAATCAAGCAAAAGGCGACAGCGACGCCGCGACTTGGCTGCCGGCGTACAAGCCATTTCGCTGCCAATATGTGCAGCGGCAAGTGGCGGTCAAACGAAAATATCACCTGTGGGTGACAGCTGCCGAGAAGGAATCGATCGCAAAAGTGCTCGCTGGGTGCTCATAAGCGCTGCCGGGCCTTGACAGACCGCCTGCCGCTCGGCTATAATGAGAGGGTTCATTAATCCGGCCTCTCAGGTCGGAATTTTTGCTGTCAGAGTAGTATAATAGAGACAAGAAGGAGCATAGCATGGAAGATTTGAACATTAAACAGCTTACCTTGGCGCTGCGGACAATTGCTGAGGAAAAAAACCTACCAGAGGAAACGGTTTTGGAGGTGATTGAGCAGGCGATCGCGGCAGCGTGGCGGCGTGACAACGGTGAGCGTGACCAGTTGGTGCGAGCCAATCTCAATATGAATAACGGTACGGCAGAGGTGTCAGTAGTCAAAACGGTTGTTGAAGAGGTCGACAACGAGACAAATCAGATCAGCCTTGAGGATGCGCGCCAGCTTGATGCGACGGCAGAGCTCGGCCAGGAGGTTGTCATAAGCCGACACAACGTGACAACCTTTGGGCGAGTGGCAGCGCAGACCGCCAAGCAAGTGATTTTGCAGCGGCTACGCGAGGCTGAGCGAGAGGTAGTGCTGGCGGAGTTTGAGGATAAAATTGGCACAGTAGTGACTGGGACTATCCAGCGAGTAGAACCACGAGTTGTCCGGGTCGAGCTTGGCAAAGCGACCGGTATCATGCCGCAAAGTGAGCAGATTCCTGGAGAGTACTATGGGGTTGGCCGGCGTATTAAGGTGTATATCAAAGATATTGAACGCGAGGGTCGTGGCCCGCAGCTTATTCTCAGTCGTGGCAACGAAGAGTTTGTTCACTATCTATTTAGCCAAGAGGTTCCAGAGATGGAAACCGGTGCAGTTGAGATCAAAAAGATTGCTCGCGAGGCTGGCCGGCGCACCAAGTTGGCAGTCTCATCGGTATTGCCGGGGGTTGACCCGGTCGGCACCTTCGTTGGCGGTCATGGCACACGTGTGCAGGCAGTGATGAACGAAATTGGCGAGCAGGAGAAGGTTGACATTATCCCGTATGAAGATAACCCAGCTGACTTTATCGCGAATGCGATGAGCCCCGCCGAGGTGCTTAGTGTGACGGTCGACGAAGAGGCTAAGCGAGCGACTGTCTATGTCAGCGAGGATCAGCAATCAGTCGCGATTGGCCGGGCTGGGCAGAATGTTCGTCTGGCGAGCCGCCTCACTGGCTATGAATTAGATATTGAAGCAAAAGCTGCTGCAAAATCAGAGACAAAGCCGCGAAAGAATATCGAAGACAGTCTGATGAATGCTGTCGAGGAGGTCGCGGAGTAACTGCATACAGCTCACAGAAAGGAGGCAACGATATGCCGGAAGGTTTTTCTGATCTAGAAGCTCGGCTGACTGAGACTGCCAGGGCGAGCTTGCAGCGAGCTGGCCTGTTGGCCCACAATAGCGGTAGCCAATACATTGGCACAGAGCATGTACTGCTGGGAGTATTGGCGCAGAATTCATCGTTGGGAGCGAAGATTTTGGCTGAGAATGGCGTGACACTTGATCGTGCAGAGATGGCGCTTGATTTGACGGCACAGCCCTTCACTGTAGTCATTATCCAAAAAGGGATGAACGCTGAGGTGCTCGAGATGATGCGTACAGCATGGCAGTTAGCGGTTGAGTTCGGACAGCCACGCATTGGCACTGAGCATATCATATATAGTATATTGCTTCAGCAAGACGCCCGGGCTACGAAGCTACTTCATGATATGAATGTTGATATTGCGCAGATCCGAGGTCGGCTCGAGGATATGTTTGATCGGCAGCAATTTGAGGCAATGCAGGATGAGTATGAGGAGATAGCCTCTCGTGACACGCAGACTGCGCGCAAAGTACTTGATCAATACGGCACTGATCTCACCGAACGGGCTCGAGCTGGTGGGCTCGACCCGATCGCTGGCCGCGATAGAGAGACGGCTCGGCTCATCACTATCTTGGGGCGGCGACACAAGAATAACCCCGCCCTCATCGGTGAGCCGGGAGTCGGTAAAACGGCGGTTGTTGAGGGGTTAGCGCAGCGAATCGTGGCGGGCCAGGTGCCGGAATTCTTACAAGGGAAGCGGCTGGTGCAATTGGATGTGGCGTCGATGGTTGCTGGGACGAAGTTTCGCGGTCAGTTTGAGGAGCGGCTGCAAAAAATTATCGCTATCGTGCGAGCGCACCAGGAGATTATTTTGTTTATTGATGAGCTTCATTTACTGGTCGGTGCGGGCTCGGCTGAAGGGTCGATGGACGCCGCAAATGTATTGAAGCCGGCACTGGCTCGTGGTGAGTTGCGTTTAATTGGCGCAACAACGTTTGAGGAATACCGTAAATATATTGAGAAAGATGCTGCCTTGTCGCGGCGCTTTCAAGCGGTGACGGTGACTGAGCCAGACACGCCGACCGCAGTCCAGATGGTGCGGGTCGTCGCGGATAAACTTGCGGCGCATCATCGTCTTACTATCTCGGACGAGGTGGTGCAGTGCAGCGTCGAGCTGAGCCAGCGCTATCTGACTGACCGGCGGCTGCCAGATAAGGCGATTGATGTGTTGGATGAAGCGGCAGCTCTCGTCAATTCGTCTCGCCCTGCTCGGCAGACAAAGCGACAAAAGCTGACACGGCAACTGGCACAGCTAGCAGATACGCTTGATGTGGCAGTTGAGTCAGAGGAGTATCAGCGGGCAGCAATGATCAAGATGCAGATGCGGCAGCTCGAGCGTCAGCGAGCTGACTTACCGCCAGAGAATCCGGTGCTGCCACGATTGGTAGAGGCGGACGTACGGCGGGCGGTGGCGGCGATGACTGGCGTGCCAGTCGAGAAGGTGGCGGCCAGCGAGCGAAAAAGCTTAGTCAAGCTCGAGCAGCGGCTGCGCCGATCAGTCATTGGGCAGGATGAGGCAGTCGCCACATTGGCGCGGACGATTCGTCGGGCCCGAGCTGGATTGAGTCGGCAATCTGGGCCACTTGGCTCATTCGTCTTTTTGGGGCCGACTGGTGTCGGCAAGACAGAGCTCGCCCGGGTGTTGGCGCGCGAGGTGTTTGGCGGTGATCAGCACTTGATCAAGCTTGATATGAGTGAACTGGCAGAGCGCCACACTGCCAGTCGGTTAGTCGGCGCGCCAGCTGGTTATATTGGCTACGACGATGGCGGGACGCTGACTGATCGAGTTCGTCGCCAGCCATACAGTGTCGTGCTGTTTGATGAGATCGATAAGGCGCATCCGGACATCTTAAACCTCTTACTCCAGCTATTAGAGGACGGTCAATTGACTGACGCGCAGGGTCGCCACGTGAGTTTTCGCCAGACAATTATCATCTTGACCAGCAATATTGGTGCTGAGGCGATGTCTCGCCAGGGGGAATTGGGTTTTGCGGTCGACGCTTCACCAGGCGAAAGTCGGCACGATGAGCGCAATGCTCGGGCGACGCAGCGCGAGCTGGAGAACTTTTTGCGGCCAGAGCTAGTGGGGCGCTTCGATGCAATACTGACATTCAAGCAGCTGACTCGGCCAGTTGTTGGCAAAATATTTGACACGATTGTACGTGAGCTAAAAGAGGCTGTCGGTGCTCAACAAATGACGCTGACGATTACCTCAGCTGCGAAACGCTGTATTATAGACAACGGTTTTGATGAACAGCGGGGAGCACGGGCGCTGCGGCGGACAATTCAGGCAATGCTGGCTGACCCATTGAGTGACGTGTTGCTGTCTGGGGCAGCTCGACCTGGTGCCAGCCTCACCGCACGGGTAAAGAATCATGAGGTGGCGATCGATGTCAAAAATTCGTAGTCTGCTCGGTGGTGCTGTGTGTCTGGCGGTGGCTATTGGTGGCTATTGGTTGGTTATCAATAGCCAGTTGGTTTTTGACCAGGTCCGAGTGTGGCAGTATCGGCCAGATGAGGCAATTACTCGTTTGGCCCAGCGGGCTACCATGACCGATCGGGCAAAGTTCTATTTTTATCTAGCTCACCCACGGCTGGAGGGCGCCAGCCAGTTTAATCAAGATTGTCGGCGGGTCGAGAAGGCGAGTCCGATCATCGGCTGCTATGTGCAAGGAAAGGACACCATCCATATTTATAATGTGGCCGACCAGCAGCTTGATGGGATCAAAGAAGTGACCGCGGCGCATGAGATGCTCCATGTTGCGTGGTCTCGCTATTCGGCTGAGCAGCGGGCACGGCTCAGTCAGCTCCTCGAGGCAGCCTATCAGCGAGTCAAGACTGATAAGTTGGCGAAGCGCATGGCCTATTACGATCGTGCGCAGCCTGGCTCGCGAGCCAATGAGCTGCATTCTATATTGGGCACAGAGTTTGCCAATTTGGGCGATGAGCTCGAGCAACATTACGCTGGCTATATTGCTGATAGGTCAGCACTGCTGCGGCTCCATGCTCACTATAACCAGCAGTTTGAGGTAGCTGAAGTGCAGGCCGAGGCGTTATCGGCCCAGTTGGCACGGCGCAAGAGTGAGATTGAGCAATTGACAACTCGCTACCTAGCGGATGTGACGACCTATAATCGGCAGGTCGAGGATTTCAATACGCGCGCTCAGGCTAATCGGTTTTCGTCGCAGGCTGAGTTCGCGAGCGAGCGGGCAGCACTGGCAGCGACTGGAGAGCAGCTGAAGCGTCGGCAGCAGACTATCAGTCAAAAAATTGATGCATATAATAGTGCTGCCGAAAAGCTCAATGCCCTTGGTCGTCAGATTGACCAGCTTAATAATAGCCTTGATAGCCAGAAAGCGGTACAATAATGGCACGGTCGCGAAGCCAATTTGTCTGCCAGCAGTGTCAAGCCAGCTTTTCTAAATGGGCTGGTCGCTGCGAGAACTGTGGCGCCTGGAATTCTCTGGTTGAGCAGGTAGCGGCGACACCTGGCAGCTCAGCAGTAGCCCGCGGAGGTGCGCGCGGTAGGGTGCTCAAAGCTGTGACACTTGATCAGGCAACTGCGGCTGCAGAGTCAGCTCGTTTATCAACCGGTATCGCCGACCTTGATGAAGTGTTGGGCGGTGGTTTGCTGCCAGGCGGTGTCGTGCTGATGGCTGGTCAGCCGGGTATTGGCAAGAGCACACTACTTGCGCAAGTGTCGGGCTTTGTGGCGCGCCAGCATCGGGTGTTGTATGTCAGCGGTGAGGAGTCGATTTCGCAGGTGAAAATGCGAGTGATGCGCCTGGGGTCGGCTGACTCGACCGATTTGCAGTTGGCGGCAAGCAGTAGCGCTGAGGATATCGCTGCCTCGGTGCAGGCTGGTCATTATGATTTGGTGGTGGTCGACTCAGTGCAGACGCTGAGTTTGGCTGATATCAGTTCGGCACCAGGCTCAGTCAGTCAGATCACTAATGCATCCAACGTCATTATTCGGGCCGCCAAGGCAGCTCATACCGCGACTGTCCTGGTGGGGCATGTCACCAAAGAAGGCTCAATTGCGGGGCCAAAAGTACTGGAGCATCTCGTTGATGTCGTACTTCAGTTTGAGGGTGATCGATATGGCGGCTTCCGGGTCGTACGCGCGCAAAAAAATCGTTATGGATCAACCAGCGAAGCAGCGATTTTCGAGATGAATGAGGACGGCCTCCGTATCGTCGCCAATCCGTCAGCCAGCTTACTCGCAGAACGGCAAAATCTCGATGGCTCGATCGTGTTGGCGACAATGGAGGGTGCGCGGCCATTGCTTGTCGAAATTCAGGCGCTGGTCAATCCAACTACTTTCGGCTATCCGAAGCGGACTGCCAGCGGCTTTGACCTGAACCGGCTCAATGTGCTGATCGCTGTTCTCGAGAAGCGCACCAAGCTTAGTCTGGCCGATAAAGATATCTATCTCAATGTAGTTGGCGGCCTCAGGCTGAGCGACCCCGCAGCTGATTTGGCAGTCGCTATGGCGATCGCCAGTGCCAGTGCCGGGCGCAAGCTAAGCGATGATGCAGTGGTGTTCGGTGAGGTTGGCTTGGGTGGTGAGGTTCGCTCGGTTCAAGGGTGGCACAGTCGTATCAAGGAGGCTAAAAAGCTTGGCTTCACTTACGCGATTGCGCCTCATATCCACAAAGACCCGTTTATACGCGGGGTGAGTAGCCTGCGGCAGGCACTGATTGATTATTTACAATAATGTCATTGACAGAGGAAATATTATGAAACATACATTTGAACTACTTATTATTGCTCTACTGCTGTTTATTATGGCAGAGATCTACTTGATGGCGCGGCGGCCTCGCCAACGTGGTCGGGGTGATAGACTACCGATATTGGTTGACACCTCGGTGCTGATGGACGGCCGAGTGGTTGACCTAGCAAAGACTGGCTTTCTGCTTGGTCAGATTATTGTACCGCGGAGTGTGCTGGCGGAATTGCAACTACTGGCTGACGGTGCTGATCACGCCAAGCGCGAGCGGGCTCGTTTCGGCATGGATGCGATGAAAGAGCTCAAAGACGTCCTGGGGGATTCGTTTCAACTCCTAGATGATGCGCAGCGGATTCCAGAGGGGGTTGATAATCGGCTATTGCAGCTTGCTCACGACACCGGTGCGGCTATTTTGACGCTCGACTATAACCTTAACAAGGTGGCCCAGGTAGAGGGTATTCAGATCCTGAATATTAACGAATTAGCCAAGAGCCTGCGGATGAGTTATTTGCCTGGTGATGAGCTGGAGCTTCATCTGACGCAAAAGGGCCAAGATTCACATCAGGCGGTGGGCTATCTCCAAGATGGTACGATGGTGGTGGTCGAGCAGGCTAAGAAACATATCGGTCAGCAGAAGCGAATTGAGATTATTCGCAGCCTCCAGACCGATGCGGGCAAGATGATGTTTGCTCGGCTCATCGAATCAGCTCAACCGGTGGTACCGCCCCAGACTGCAGACGCCACACCGTCGCCAAAACAGCGTGCGACTGGCCGGCGCCGGAACTCCCAAGCTCAGGCAAAGAGTGAATCAAAAAGTCAGGCCGACCAGCAGCCTCAGAAAAAGCCAGCCAAAGCATTATCCAAAACCTCAACCCATACCCCTCGGCGCCAGACGAGTTCCTCGCGGCCTAGCCGCCGCAAAACATCAGCCCAGCGCGAAGCTGAGCTAGTCCGACTGGCTGACACTCAGTCGTAAGTGTGGGAGAATAGGCTACGCCCTGTGTGCTATTTCGTGAGTGCGCGGTGCGCGGTTGTCGATTGAGGGGTGCCGATTGGTAAGCCGTAGGCGTCGTGGGCGATCTGTTGCTGCTTCATCGGGTCATCCGGCATCGATAGCTGCCGCAATAGGTTATAGGCAAAGTAGATGGCGTCGCGGACTGGTAGTTCAGCGTGGTTGTGCTCTATTGTTGCGAGTAGACCTGGCATATTGCCGCTGCCGCTTTGGCTAATTGCCGTGAAGAGCTGGCGGATCTCTGCCATGAAATCACCGCAGAGAGTGTCTGCTCGCTTCAGGTATGGGGCGGTATTGTAGACACGCTCCTCGAGCGTCGGCGAATAGCCAGCGGCGATGGCCGCTTGGTCAATTGGCAGAGTTCGCAAGCGACCCCATAAGTTATTTGGATCCTTTGTCATATCAGGATCATCAACCATATCGCGGTCTGGCGCCTGAGTGAGGTGCCGCCAAAAGTCATCTCGGTTCGCGTACGGCGACCGAATATAATCGACTTGGGCCGCAGTGGCTGATGGCCAACCATAATGCGTATCATCGGCAAGTCGGTGACAATCTGCTAACGTCTGGGCGTCGACATCAATTGCCGCCAAAAAATCCAGTGTAATTGGCTCGTGCACTGATAGCTGCCTGAGCTCTTTTGGAAGGTCTCCATAGCGATCAGTGAGCGCACCCAGTAGCTGCTCGAAGCCAGCAGCATAAGTTTCTAAAGATGCCTCTTGGCGAGGAGCTTTTTGGTGAGGGTGAGGGCCCACAATGAATTTACTCCTTGCCGCTGCCGCTGAGAGCCGTTTCTCTAACTGACTGTCTGACAGAGGTGGTTCTTGTTCTGCTGAATTATCGTGGGGATGGGGCATTCTTTCTTTCGTCATACTATTCATTATGACATAGTCAGAGTAGCCAGACAAATTTGCTACGAGGTGAAATTGGCACTGGCACTAGCCGTGTAGTAGCCGGTGTCGCGGACGTTGACTGTCACGGTGTGGCTGTGGCCACTATCGCCGACAGTGATTGTGGCACTTTGCTTGGTGTTGTTGCCGCTAATACTTTCGCTTTTCACTGACTTTCCATCGACAAGTACATCAATCGTCGCCAGATCAAATGTTCCCTTCGACAAGTCAACCGACACGTTAAAGCGGTTACTGCCGGCATTAGAGACAGTCACCCCGTTTACCTGTGGCTTTGCGTCGTCACACTTATGGGCGTCGTCATCCTTGGTCGCATCGTAGCCGCTCGGGGCAATAATTGCTTCGCTCTTAGTGAGAGGGTCAGTTGCTTTTGATACACTCAATTCTTCACGGGCGCTTTCCGGTGTGCAGCTTGTGGCCTTTTTTTTAGACACACGATCAAACAGTACCTTTGAATTGTTCTTCCCCTGGTTTTTGTTCCACCAGGAAGGGTAGAGTTCATTGCCGACCTGCTGAATACCACTTGGTCGCTCGAACCAGGCATTTGCATGCCACTTGTTCTCGGGTGCATACACGTTCTTGTGGGCAAATGTCATCACATTGCGGATCACTGGCATACCAAAGGCCGAGTTTTGGGCCGAGATGGTGCTGGTATCAGAGTTACCTAGCCAGAGTGTCATCGCCAGAGCAGGTGTGTATGAGGCGATCCAGAGGTCTTTTGGCTTGGAGTCACGGTCGGTTGTACCGGTCTTGAAGGCGGCCTTGATACCAGGGATATTGGTTGCGCCACCGTGCAGCGACCGGGCAGCATTTTGGTCAGCCAGAATATCGCTGATGATATATGCAACCTGCGGATCCATTGCCTGCTTGCTGTCATCTTTCCATTTTTTGAGTGTCTCGCCCTGACTATTTTTGACTTCCAAGACAGAGGCGCTTGGCCGTTCAATACCTCGACGGGCAAGTGTGCCATAGGCGTTAAGCAGCCCGAGTTGTTTTGATCCACAACCACCAATCGCTGCCGACAGGCCATAGCCACCACCATTTTCCTCTGGTGTGCAGTATTCGGTATTGCCGACATTGCGGATGTAGTCAACCGTCGCTTGTGGCCGGCCATTGCCAGTGATATACATTGCTTTGACTGCTGGTATATTGCGAGATAGAGCCAGGGATTGGCGGATGCTGATATCGCCCATAAACTTGTTATCCCAGTTGCGCAGCTGTGCGCCATAAATACGGTCAATGTTTTCGTCTTTAAGTACCGATCCACTGCCGTAATTCTGCTGGCCACTCCCTCGATTCTCAAACAGCTTGGCGTACACGAACGGCTTGATAGACGACCCTGGCTGAATATACGCAGTAGTGGCGTTGTCTTGACCAAACCCAGGATATTTGAAGTCGCGGCTCCCCATCAGAGCGATGACTTGACCAGTTTGGACATCCTCAATTGCCGAAGCACCATTACTGATACGAACTCGGGCTGGCTGGCCACTCTCGAAGAATGATTTCATCTCTGCCTCGAGCTTTTCTTGGACGCGCCAGTCGAGTGTCGTTTTGACAGTAAGGCCGCCGCGACCAACCACTGATTTACCGAGCTCTTTCTCTAGCTGGTTGCGCACCATCAGTAAGAAGTGCGGCGCCTTGACGCCCTCGGTTTGCTCGGTCGGCGGGTGAATATTGTCAAGAATTGGGTATTTTTTGGCCTCATCGGATTGGTTTTTGGTGATATAGCCTTGTTCGGACATATAGTCAAGGACAGTGTGTTGCCGCTGCAGTAGATTTTTGCGCCCGGCAGCATTATAAGGGTCGTAGTAGGTCGGGTTCTGAGGGATTGCCGCCAGCAATGCTGCCTCTGGTAGCGTCAAGTCCTTTGCGCTTTTATGGAAATAGGTTTGAGCGGCTGACTCGGCTCCATTACGGCGCCCACCATACGGCGATTCATTGAGATAGAGAGACAAAATCTGGTCTTTGTTGTACATTCGCTCGACTTCAACTGCCAGGATGATCTCCTTGATCTTGCGGGGAATACCGCCGATGCCGCGATTACCAGCCTCTTCGGGTGGGAAGAAAACTTGCTTGACCAGCTGCTGGGTCAAGGTCGAGCCGCCCTGCACTTGCTTACCAGAGGCAGTGCTAAAGGTTGCTCGCATCAAGCCGCTGACACTGATGCCGTGGTGGTTATAAAAGTCCTTGTCTTCGATGGCGACTGTGGCTTTTTTGAGATAATCGCTGATCTGGTTTGATTCAACCACAAGCTTATAGTTGCCGGTCCCTTTATCTTCCCACAGCAAGACGCCGTTACGGTCATAATATTTGGTGACAGTGGTCTGTACGCGCTTGGCAATTTCGCCTGGCCGAATTTTATCGAGGTCTTTGCGGAAATAGGCAAATAGCCCGCCGACAAGCAAGAAGAGCGCCAGCAAAGTCAACCCCAAGATTTTCAGGGCCATCATGCCACCACGCTTCGAAAACCAATAGCGAGCAAGTCGCTGCGGATTGAGGCGATAAAGAAAACGCTTCACCGGGTGTTTTGGTAGTGTTGCTAAATATTCAGCTTTGGCGCGTGACGCCTGGTCTTTTTTGATACGGCGCTTGTTTGCCAGGTTCGCATAGACACTCAAGTGTTTGGTTGGTTTCTTGTCAGCCTCTCCAGCATGAGCCTGCGTCTCAGGGGTTACTTTCTTATTCACAGTTTCATTATATCACGCCTATGTTTCGCTTCAATCATAAAATTGTTATACTGGGTGATAGAAAAGGAGTGATATGCAATTATCAGAGGAATTACAGTGGCGTGGCTTCTGGAATCAGACGACGTTTACTGACGACAAACTGGTCGATTCGGAGAAGTTCACGCTCTATTTGGGGACTGATCCGTCGGCCGATAGTTTGCACGTCGGGCACTTGGCTGTCTATATGATGGCGCGGCATTTTTTAGAGCGTGGTCACAAGGTATTTTTGCTGGTGGGTGGTGGCACCGGGATGATCGGCGATATGCGCGATACCGAAGAGCGAACCCTATTGTCATATGCAGAAATTGAGCACAACAAGCAGGCGCTGAAAGCTCAAGTGTCACAGATCTTTGCTGGTCGAGATTTTACGCTGGTAGATAATGCTGATTGGCTGAGCCACGTGACATTGCTACCTTTCCTGCGGGATATCGGCAAAAATTTCAATATGGCCGAGCTGGTCAATCGTGAGTTTTTTAAGGCACGGATTGGTAATGGCAAGGGGCTGAGCTTTGCCGAGTTTACCTACACACTGCTTCAGGGTTATGATTTTTGGCACCTGTTTAGGCAGCATGGTGTCAATCTCCAAATTGGTGGGTCTGACCAATGGGGCAATCTACTTTCTGGCGTAGAGCTGATTCGCAAAAAGGAGAACGCTGAAGCCTACGCGATGACCGCACCGCTGCTCATCAATAAGTCGACAGGGCGTAAATTCGGTAAATCTGAAGGAAGTGCGGTCTGGCTGGATGAGGCGAAAACCAGTGTCTATGCGTTCTATCAGTTCTGGCTCAATACCGACGATGAGAGTGCGATTGACTACATGAAGATCTTTACCATGCTGGACCGTCAGACGATTGATGCGGTGGCCGAGAATCATGCGGTCAATCCGGGGGCCCGCTCAGCTCAGAAAATACTGGCGCGCGAGGTGACTGATATTGTGCACGGTGTCGCTCGGCGTGAATCTGTCGAGCGGGTGACGGAGGTGTTGTTTGGTGACGCTCCGCTGCAATCGCTGACTGATCAGGATATTGAGCTGCTGACACACGAGATACCGCAGGCACCCGTCGGTAGGCGTGTCGTGGAAGCACTGACCGATAGCGGCGTGGCTCGCTCCAACGGTGAAGCTCGGCGGCTACTGGCGGCAGGTGCGATCAGCCTCGATGGTGTGAAAATAACTGACGATCAGCTGATCTCGCAGCCAGCACTTATCAAAAAAGGTAAAAATACATTCATTGTCGTCACAAAAGGAGGAGAACGATGAAAAAGAAAGTTATTGGTTTTGATCTTGATGACACACTTGCTGTCACCAAATCGCCGATCAGTGACCGGATGGCGCAAGCACTTGCTGAGCTACTGGTTCATTACGAGGTCTGCGTGATCACTGGAGGGACTTTTCATCAAATCAAAACACAGGTGATTGACCGGCTGAAGGTCAGCCCTGAACTATTGGAGAAGTTTCATGCTATGCCGACATGCGGTACTCGCTACTATCGATTTCAAGCCGCTGATGGTGAGTGGCATGTGCAGTACGCCAATGACCTCTCGCCGGACCAGAAAGTTCAGATAACTGCTGTGTTGGAAGAGGTGGCTAAAGATATGGGGATCTGGTGTGATGACCCAGCTGGCGAAATCATTGAGGATCGACACAGCCAAATTACTATGTCGGCACTTGGGCAACAGGCGACCCCAGAGGCTAAGTATGCCTGGGCTGAGAAATATAAAGATGTTCGGCCAGTGTATCGTGATAGGGTCGCGGCGAAGCTGCCGGGCCTTGAGGTGCGTATCGGCGGTACGACCAGTACCGATATTACCTTGCCAGGAATTGACAAGGCATACGGCATCGGCAAGTTGATTGAGTACAACCAGTTTACCAAAGATGAAGTATTGTTCTTCGGTGATAAGCTTGCTGAGGGCGGCAATGATTTTCCGGTTAAGCATATGGGAGTTGATTGTATTGCAGTCGAGCGCTGGCAAGATACCGCCTATGCACTTGAGGGCATCAACGCTGTTTCCTAGTCGATGAAGCTGACGACACCGCTTGCTCAAATCAAAGGTGTAGGGCCAAAAACTGCTGAGGCACTGGCTGCGGCCAGTTTAGTGACAGTAGAGGATGCCCTGGCGTATCTTCCGAAGCGCTATGATAATTATGCGTCAGCTGTCGCTATCGCTGATTTGGCGCCGGGCAAAGTGTCGGTACGGGCTCGGCCTGAGTCGGTCAGTACGCGCACGGTTCGCCGTGGCTTACATATTACGACAGCGGTGCTTGCTGACGATTCGGGCAAGGTCAAGGTGGTCTGGTTTAATCAGCCGTACCGTGCGGCCCAGCTGCGGTCGCGAGCTGAGCTGCTGTTTACTGGTCAGTTTGGCTTATCTGGTAATGCGTATCAGATTACCAATCCGGCAGTCGAGCACATACCGGCCGAGGGGAGTGACACCTCACCTCATATTGTGCCAGTCTATCCGGCGATCAAATCTCTTCGGCCAAAGGCTATGCGTCAGTTGATGACGCAGCTCCAGCCGATGATGGAGTTTTTGCCGGAGACGCTACCAGAGGCGATTGTGCAGCGGCAGAAGTTAGCCACTCGGGCACAGGCAATTCGGGCAATCCACCAGCCGCGCACTGACGAAGAGATTCAGCGAGCCAGACAGCGTTTGGCTTTTGAAGAGTTATTTGAAATGACACTAGCGGCGCAGCTCAACAAGCAGCAGCAGAGTCAGCTGAAGGGCTGGCATATTGAATTTGACCAGTCAGCGGTCAAACAATTTGTTGACAATCTGCCGTTTACCTTGACCGGGGCGCAGCGCCGTGCTGCGTGGCAGATCATCCAGGATTTTTCGGCCGAGCGACCGATGAATCGATTGCTTGAGGGCGATGTCGGTAGCGGAAAGACGGTGGTGGCAGCCTTGGCAGCCTTTCAGGTGGCGCAGGCTGGTTTTCAGACTGCCCTGATGGCACCGACTGAAATTTTGGCGGCTCAACATGCGGCGACGCTTCACCAGCTGCTGCAGCCATATGGCATACGAGTGGCGCTGCTGACCGGTCGTGTCAAGGGGGTAGCTCGCCAGGAGCTACTGGAGCGTCTGGAGGCTGGAGAGATTGACGTGGTCGTCGGCACACACGCCTTGATTCAGCCGGGCATCACCTATCACCAGCTCGGTTTTGTGGTGATTGATGAGCAGCATCGGTTTGGTGTGCAGCAGCGCCAGCTATTGCTCGAAAAATCGGCGCGACTGCCCCACCTTCTGAGTATGACCGCCACGCCAATTCCGCGTAGTCTCGCGCTGACGCTGTATGGTGAGCTTGATGTGTCGGTGTTAGATGAGCGACCGGCTGGCCGCCGCCCGGTGGTGACCAAGATCTGGTCGCCGGCTTCGGTGCCAAAATTATACGAGTCTATCATGCAAGAACTCCAGCGTGGGCACCAGGCTTATGTCGTCTGCCCGCTGATTGATAATAATGCCACTCAGGATAAGGCGTCGGTCGAAGTAGTATTTCATACGCTGTCGACCACGACCTTTCGCCGGTACCGGGTCGGCTTGCTGCACGGGAAGCTCAAGTCAGACGAAAAAGAAGAAGTCATGCGAGCCTTCGCAGCGGGAGAGTTGGATATACTAGTCAGCACGACGGTCATTGAGGTAGGGGTCGATGTACCAAATGCGACAGTGATGCTGATCGAAAATGCTGATCATTTTGGGCTTAGCCAGCTCCATCAGCTGCGGGGGCGTGTCGGTCGTGGCGCTCAGCAAAGCTATTGCCATTTACTGATGAGTGGTCATGCCAAGCCATCAGCGCGGCTGCGCGAGATCGAAACATCACACGACGGGTTTCATTTGGCAGAGGTTGATCTAGCGCTGCGCGGCCCTGGTGAGGTATATGGTCGAGCCCAGCACGGTGCCTTGCGTCTCCAAATCGCCACATTGGCCGATACGCCACTGATCGCCCGAGCGCAGGTGGAGGCTGAGCGCTTTGTCAAAGAGGGGTATGATTTGCTACAATATAGCCATCTGGCCCGAGCCGTCAGTCGCTACCAGAGAATAACGACACTGAACTAAGCAAACCGACTATGTATTCAGGAACCACATTTCATGCAAAATCCGGCAATCTGATGGGTGTCCATCAGAAAATCGACCGGGTTGCTCGGCGCCATATCCAGGTTTTACTCCCAGAATGGTGTCAGTTTCCTGATAGTAAAGCTATCTTGCACTTTGAGGGCAATAATGGTCCAGACGGGATTAAGCGCAAAAGCCCAGCGATTGACGAACCATGGCATTTTATCGATCCGCACGACCCCGATGATACGCAATTGCTTGATATGATTGATCAGCATATTCAGAACCTGGCGGTCGCCTTGAAGGAGGATAACCAAGAGCGTGCTGCATTTGAAGCTGCCTGGATGGCCCACGCGATCACTGACGGGCTCACGCCGCCGCACCATTTCCCGCTAGAAGAAAAACTTGAGCAGTTACGAGGCGAAGGCTTGGAAACACGCGATTCGTTGGTCAAGAAAGGCGTGATGCCCGGTGAGACTGTTCTGCAGAAGCTGCGCAACAACTGGGAATTTTGGGGCGCTAAGGGTGCTATGACAACACACTTGGCGTTTGAGCTTGGCGTCGCCACTGCGGTGCCATACCAGCGGTTTGAAGAGGGTGCACCGAGCACTGAGGATATTGTGGCTGTACAGAGCGTTGGCTTTCGTGCCAATTATTTAGTATATGTCCACCAGGTGGCCGAAATGCAGATGTATGAAAAATTTATCCAAAGCGGCTGGACGACAAGCTTGGCAATGCAAACCAATCACCAGCTGATGCCTATCATCATTCGGGCGGTGACGCTGGGGTGGTTAAGCTCAGTGTGGCTGGCCGAGGATATGCGTGCGCGTTAGGGTGATCGCTGGCCAATTCGGTGGTCGATTCATTGACACACCAGCTGGCTCCGCTACTCATCCGATGGGTGAGCGGGTGCGAGCTGCCTTATTTAATAGTCTGGGTGAACTAACGAGTGGCGCTCGGGTGCTTGATGCGTTTGCTGGCTCTGGTGCGATCGGTCTTGAGGCCTTGAGCCGAGGCGCAGAGTCGGTGACGTTTATTGAGCGAAATCGGGTGGCTCAGCGAGTCCTGGCTGAGAATATTGCGAAACTGGCGGTGGCTGAGCAAACTGCTGTCATTAAAACAACAGTTTCACGATGGCTAGAAACCATAAGCGAAACAGAGGTATTTGATATAATTATTGCTGATCCACCATACCATGATCGGCAGTTTTCCACAGTGAGACGGCTGATGAAGCTACTCAAATCAGGGGGAATTATGGTATTATCACACCCAGGAATAGGTGAGGTGCCAATTCAAAACGGAATTGTTGTGGTGGACAAT
Organism: uncultured Candidatus Saccharibacteria bacterium; assembly: GCA_938040655.1. Classification (GTDB taxonomy): domain Bacteria; phylum Patescibacteriota; class Saccharimonadia; order Saccharimonadales; family Saccharimonadaceae; genus Nanosynbacter. The sequence goes on along the minus strand of CALHZK010000022.1, from coordinate 13 downwards.
CGTAGTTATGGGG
>CALHZK010000021.1 GCA_938040655.1 uncultured Candidatus Saccharibacteria bacterium | reverse complement strand
TCGGCTCGCTGCTGGTGGCGCTCGTGTTTTCGTACATCTATAGCCGTTTTGTGACGCAGCCGATTCGCCAGATGGCTGCGGTGACCACGACTATGCAGCGGCTGGAAAAAGATGCGCGATACCCGGTAAACAGTAGTGATGAAATTGGCGTGTTGGGGCGAAATATTAATGAGCTCTATCAAAATCTGTGGCAGACGATTCGTTCGCTGGAGCATGAAAATAAGCGGATCACGCAGCTGGAAAAGGAAAAAATTGCCTTCCTTCGCGCGGCCTCGCATGAGCTGAAAACGCCGCTGGCGGCTCTGAGAATTATGCTGGAAAACATGCAGCTGAATGTCGGCGAGTATAAAAATCGTGATCGGTATTTAGCGAAATCGCTGGCGGAAGTTGACCGCTTGGCGGCAATGGTGAATGATGTTTTGCGTTCTGGCAGTGTCGCCGAGCAGGCTCTGCGCCAAGAAAAGCGACTGAGGGTTGACCAGCTGATAGCTGAGGTGGTCGATGATTATACACTGCTGACGAAAACACGTGGCATGACTTTCGCGGTTGACGCGCGTCCGACGACCATTCGCGCCAACCGCGACATGATGCGCCACGTCATCTCGAATCTGGTGTCAAACGCGGTGCGCCACGGCGACGGGGGGAGTGTGATAAAAATTACCTGCGACCAGCACGAACTAGCCATCGAAAACGCTTGCAAGCCACTCACCAAGCAACAACTCCAGCACGTTTTCGACCCGTTTTATCGGAGCAATGCCGCCACGAAGCAACACGCCGACAGCAGCGGCATCGGCCTCTACACCGTGAAAATGTTGCTCGACGCCAGAGGTTTGGACTATAACTTCACACCACACGGTCGGGGCATGCGGTTTGTGGTGAGGTTTGAGTAGGAGGATGTAGTGGACAGAGAGCTAGAGAAAATGAGTTTGGAAGAATTGTGGCAATTATTCCCCATATTTCTTGTAGAACACAATCGAGAGTGGGCACGCTGGTATGATGAGGAAGTAAAAGCCATCTCCTCATTGGTGCCAGAAAAATACATAACACGAATATCTCACATTGGCAGCACGGCCATCCCAAATATACAGGCAAAGAATATAGTAGATATATTGCTTGAAGTCCCGTCGG
>CALHZK010000020.1 GCA_938040655.1 uncultured Candidatus Saccharibacteria bacterium | reverse complement strand
CTTGGCGCGCCTTTGCCGGAAAGGCAAAGCCTTCAGAAAAAGAGTTTGACGAGCCAGCTCGAATACACTCAGAAGAAATCTGAGATGCCACTCGCATCCAACGCGTCGACTGCGACACCTCCTGCGCTGGAGTGTGCTTTGGGGGAAACGGCTGAAATACGAACCGCAGCAGCCACTCCACCATCCGCCACCAGAGCACACTCTTCGCTCAAATCTCCACTGGAGATTTCTCGCGAGCGTTCGGCTGAAACGTCCGCTCCTCGCGAACGTTTCACAGTCTCTGGCGGAGGAGGTGTCGCGCCTACCACCCCTATCCTCTACTCTGGCAATCTCTTCCTCGACCCGCAGGTGCGGGTGGGTGTGTATGAGCAAGAGATTGACGAGCGGTATTTGGCGGATCCGCTGGAGGTGGCGATCGAGAAACTATATCTTAGCCGTGACCTGCCGATTTCTGAGACCAAGATTCGCCAATTATTAGCTGACTATTTATTCACCGAAGCGGATCGGATGACGCCACTGGCGCGCCTGTCGGGCGGGCAGAAAGCTCGCTTTCAGATCATCGCTATGCTGGCGAATGACCCGCAGCTATTGATCTTGGATGAGCCGACTAACCACCTTGATCTACCGAGCATTGAGGAGTTAGAAACGGCGCTGGCGAAATATTCTGGTGCGATTCTCTACGTCAGCCACGACAACTACTTCCGCCAAGAAATCGGCGGCGAGGTGGTCCATATTGGCGAGGGGTAGGCGCCTCATAAAAGCCGGCTGCCAGGAGCGCCCGTGCAGCCGGCCATGGTCGGCATAGCTAACGAGTGACCTACTCGCTGATCAAGCCATTCTTTTTCAGGGCTGCTTGTAGCTTTGGTCGGTCAAAGCCAAGGATGATTTCACCGTTGATGTCTGTCACCGGTACGCCTTGGAAGCTTCCGCCGTTCTTGCTGAGTAATTCTTCTTTGGCGGCGGGTTCGGCCTCAATATCCTTTGCCACAAATTCAACCCCTAATTTTGTCAGCCATTCCATCTCGGTGTGACAAAATGCACACCAGCTGGTGCGGTAGACAATTACCTTGGCGTCTTGGTGGTTGGCGGTGTTGTCTTGGCTCATATAGCTGTATACTCCTCTGCTCCCTATGTTGCTTACTGTCCTAGTATAGCATATTGTTTATGTATATTTGTTGGTGTATAGTGAAATACATTATGATATGGTGGTTATGGTTAAATAAACGAACAAAAAATGTCGCCAACAACGATGCTTTTACCTTGCCGACCGTATTGATATCATCGGTGGTGATGTTGATTGTCTTATTGGCTGGGATGCAATTAGCCTCGGTCTCAGCGAATGCCCTGCGCGAACAGTATTACAATCAGCTGGCTCGTGAGGCGGCTGAGTCTGGTGTGGTGCGTGCCAAGACCTGCCTTGCCAGCAATAACGATGTCGCACCCTGGACTGATGCGCGCAAACTGAAGCCAAATACCGACTGCAAAGGTTTCCCTACCGCTGGTCAGTTGTCATACATTCAGCAGTATGGCACTATTCGAACCACCTATGAAGTGAGGGCGCCAGAGCGATCGGTTGGGCTGCAGCGGACAGTGGTGGTCGGGGTGACTGAGCTGATTCGTCGCGATGGTTATGTCTGGAAGAGATATCCGTACCAATTGGCCACACACTTGGGTGCAAACACCTTGATCTCGAGTATTGCCTTTGGCTATAAGACTGGCGCCGATACTATCATCGGGAGCTGCTCGGCTGGTGGTGCGTTCTTTTCAATCATCGACGAATTTAACCGTGTCAAGGCGGCCGGCCTGAATGACTGTGGCCAGCTCGGCAATGGTACGACAACAAACTCGACTGACCTCCAGCAGTTTCTGCTCCCCTCGGGCAAGAAAGCGACTCGGGTATTCTCGAACTTCTTGTCGGTCGGCTTAAATATGTTGGTGCTCACCTCTGATGGCGAAGTATATGGCGCCGGTGAGAACCGCTACGGCCAGCTGGGTGATGGTACGACAATCAACCGCTCGCTACCCGTCAAATTCCGGTTGCCGGCAGGCAAAAAGGCTAAGTATATCGCGCCGCTTGGTACGACGACGTTTGTGGTGACTGAGGATGGATTGGTGTATGCGGCTGGCCGAAATGCCGAGGGATCGGCTGGTGTCGGTGCCAGTTTCTCGACCAATAATGTCACGACGCCGATGCAGGTGCCGCTTCCAGAGAAAGTGCGGGGCGATGACAACTCATGGGCGGTCGACCGGGCCGGCGCCTATGTGATCGGTGAGAGCGGTGCTGTCTATGGCTGGGGGAGTAATCTAACTGGCCAGCTGGCACAGGGGCATGTCAATAATAGTAATGTGCCGGTCAAGCTCGGCGGGTTTGGCTTACCTGGTAATTCCAAGGCGGTCAAGCTGGTATTTGACGGCGACACCGTGGTGATCATGGATGATTTAGGGGTGGTTTATACCGCCGGGAGCAACGCCTTTGGCCAAGCCGGTACGCGGCGGGTCCGTATCCAGTACGGTGTGGCGCGCAAAGACTGCTTGACTGCCAAAGGCAGCAAAGTGCTGTTTACCCCATGTAATAATGCCGCGAACCAAGAGTGGACATTCGAGCAAGGCACCAGCTTCCTTAAGGCGACCGCCAATCCAGAAAATCCTGGCAGCTTATGCCTTGATAACCAGAGTGGTGATGGGGTGACCACGCGGATGTTGCCGTGTGTCAGCAGCTATTTAGGTGAGAAGTATCATGTCAAGCCAATTGTCTATCAGAATTTGCCTCAGCGTAGTGTGTACGACCCGGTTCCTGGTAGTAAGCGGTTTATTGATAACGTCAGTGTGCATATTACGAATGACACCCTGGTGGGTGGTAATGGCCGCTGCCTGTCAGGGACAGCCGGCCAGGAGACAAAGCTCGATGCCTGCCAGGCTAATCAATCGCAGTCGTTCTTGCTTTATCGCACGCAGTTGACGCGGGTGAACTTCCCTTCGACCGGCAAGGTGGTCGATATCTCGACCGACGAAGTATTTAACTCAGCAGTGCTCGATAACGGTGCTGCCTTTACCTGGGGCCTGAACAATGGTAATGGCTCGCTGGGCAATGGTGTACAGTTTGATATCTGGGACGCCGAGGCTAATAAGCGCAAAGCCTACAATCCAGAACCGGTACGATTTGCCATTCCCTCGACAGCCAAGGCAATCGCCACGTGGACTACTTCCAACGGCTGGAACCCAAATACCGCCAACACCTATATCGTCACCAGCGACGGCCGGGTGTACGGCTCTGGCAGTAATCGCTATGGCCAGCTCGGCAATGGGGTGATCGGTGGTGGTCAGGCACCGTACAACACCTATGCGACGCCGCAGCTGATGCACGTACTTGGCGCCGATGGCAACCTTGCCAAGTATGTCCGCTCAGGTTTTGGCACCACGGTCATCTACACGGCAAACGGCAAGATATTCACTGTCGGCAACAACAGCAATGGCCAGCTGGGCGACGGCACAACAGTCAATAGCCCGATACCAAAGGCCAATAAAAACACCAATATCGTCAAGAAAACACTCTTTTACTAGTACTCGCCTGCCATGGCATAGCCGTGCTCCTGCCTACGATCGGCTTGTCAGGTGCCAGCCGTGGCACCATGGGCAGCGGTAGGCGCGAATATCGGTGCCCGGGTGAAGCAACTGTGCTTGCTCGGCGGCTGCGGTGGCCATTGCCTGGTGGGCAAACCGCTGTTTTTGCCGGCAAATCTGGTGCTGCCGTTGGCTAGCAAGTGGCTGCCTGGCGGGGCGTGCTGATGATTTTTGATAATTTCGACGCGGCATACTTGCAAAAAAGTATAACAGGTTGTTATGATGAAAGTAATGGCTAAGAAACCTGTGGAGACAGGCCACTCTGTGGCTGAGGTTGCTACCGTCGGGATGGTGATCGGTACAATCGGCGATACGACATGGCGCATGTGTGTGCCGACTGTCGGCTTGACGCTACTTGGGGTGTGGTGCGACAGCGTGTGGCAGACGAAGCCGTGGTGCATGCTGGCTGGTATTGTGCTAGGTAGCGGGAGTGCGGTGGTGCTCGTGCGGCGGCAGCTGGCGGCCGCAAAGGCCCGCTCGTCGGCCGCCCCTGCCCGCCAGAACACAGGCCATACGAAAGAGGTGACGCAATGATGTATTACTATGGTGCGGCTGCACCACATTTATCTATCAAGGCTGATGAAGTCGCTCATATTGGTGGTGTGTCTATCACTAACTCTCATATGCTTGGTTTGCTGGGTCTCTTGGTGCTGGTATGGCTTTTCTTTCGTACTCGCGCAGCGGTATGTGGCAAAAAGAAGCACACGGTGGCCACTCGTCTGGTGCAGTGGATATTTGATAGCCTCTATGACACAGTCGCCCAGGTGATTCCCGACCCCGTGTGGGCTCGCCGAGTCGCACCGCTCACTATTACCCTGTTCTTTTTCATTATTGCCCAGTACTGGCTGGGGTTGCTGCCGTTTGTCGGCCCGGTGACTGTTGGCGCACACGGTACACCGTTATTTCGAGGTGGTGTGGCTGATTTGAATATGACGTTTGGCCTGGCTATCGTGACGATCATAGCTGCTCAGGTGTATGCCTTTAAGTATCTTGGATTTAAGGGGAATATGGGTCGCTACTTTGTCAATCCGTTGAAGAATCCGATCATGACGTTTATCGGTATCTTAGAGCTGGTGGCGGAGTTGTCGCGGATGCTTGGGCTGAGCTTCCGGCTGTTTGGCAATGTGCTGGCTGGCGAGGTGCTGCTGATCATGATCGCCTATTTGACACAGGTGATTTCGCCATTGACTCTACAGCCGTTTTATCTGTTTGAGTTGTTTATCGGCGGGATTCAAGCCTACATCTTTTTTATGCTGTCGACGGTTTTCATCTCGCTAGGGTTGGCTCACCATGATGATCACGAGCCGGTTGATGTTGCGCATTCTTCTGCTGAACTTACTTCAGGTTCGCGAGAATGACGAGTAGTAACGTAATTATTATCATAAGGAGAAATTACCATGAAAGAATTAGCCTTTGCTCTGACCTACGCCATTCCAGCTGCCTTTGCAGCGATCGGTGCGGGTATGGTGGCAGCTGCAGCGATGAACGCCGCTGGCCGCAACCCAGAGAAGATTAATGATCTTCGCACCATGATGATCTTGGGTGTGTCGTTTATTGATGCGCTGGCGATCATTGGCTTCGTGGCGGCAATTGTCGGTAAAGTGATGTAGCGATTGGAGGAGTGTGTGCAGACAGTAGGAATACAATTTGCCACGGCCTCGGCGGCGCAGCCTGGTCTGTTTGGTTCGCTTGGTATTGACTGGAAATTGCTGCTTTTGCAGACAATTGCCTTTTTGATTCTCTTGGCGATCCTGCGCAAAGTGGTGTACCCGCCGCTGATCGCTGCACTTGATAAGCGCGACAAGGATCTTCGAGATAGCACCGAGGCTGCTGAATCAGCCCGCCAGACTGCTGATGCGACAGAGAAAATGACGGCCGAATTGATGCGTAAAGCCCGTGCCGAAGCGAGCGATATTGTGGCAGCAGCGCGTGATGAAGCAAGCCAGGTGGTCGAGGCAGCAAGCCAAAAAGCCGCCGCCAAGGCAGAGGCGATTGTGGCAGCAGCACGTGATGATATCGCCAAGGAGGTTGCGACTGCCAGGCAGCAGCTACACGATCAGACACTTGAGCTGGTGACCGAGGCGACCGGTACAGTGCTGCGCCAAAAGATTACCAGCAAAACTGACGCGCGCTTGATTGCTGATGCGATCAAGGAGGCGGAATAAACATGGCGCGAGTAGTCCGGCGAAAATTGGCAGTCTATGCCGCTGAGCAGCTTATGGCGGGTCGTGATGGCGTGCTCGATGAGCTGGCGGCGCTTTTGCGAGCCGAGCGGCGAGAGCGTGAGATCGATCTGTTGGTGCGCGATATTGAAACGGAGCTGGCGGCGCGTGGGGTTGTCGTGGCGGCGGTCGAGAGTGCGCGGGCGTTGACTGCGGAAACGAAGGGCCAGATCACTCGGCTACTCTCGGCTCACTCGGCTGCGGACAGCGGTGCTCACCCGCCCGAAGTAGCTCGCAAGAGCCGCACGCCACAGGTATTATTGAAAGAGTCAATCAACCCGGCGCTGATCGGCGGTTTCAGACTACGGACACCAACTGCGACGTTGGACGCAACAGTGCTGAAGAAATTACATGACTTGCGGGCGAAGAAAATCGAGGAGGAAAAATGAGCAAGATTGATGTGACAGAGCTAGCCAAAAGCCTGCGGGAAAAAATCGCGCGGCTGGAGACGACGGAAGGCTTAGAAGATGCCGGTATCGTCATCCGGGTTGGTGATGGTGTGGCGTGGGTCCACGGCCTCAGCAAGGCCGGCTATAGTGAGGTGCTTGAGATCGAGACCGATGGTGGGACGGTTGAGGCATTTGCACTAAACCTGATGGAAGATGAAATTGGCGCAGTGATCCTCGGTGGTGAAGAGCGCGTCAAGGCTGGCGCCCAGGTGCGCCGCAAGGGTGTGGTGCTTGATGTACCGGTTGGGCCAGAGCTATTAGGCCGAGTGGTTGATCCGCTCGGTCGCCCGCTAGACGGTGGCCCAGCTATTACCACTAAGACGCGTGGGTTGATTGAACGCCCAGCCATCGGTGTAATGGGCCGTAAGTCGGTGCACGAGCCGCTGATGACCGGTATCATGTCAATCGACGCTATGTTCCCAATCGGTCGCGGGCAGCGCGAGCTGATCATTGGTGACCGTCAGACCGGTAAGACGGCCATTGCTATCGACACCATGATCAACCAGGCGCGGCAAAAGACCGGCGTGGTCAACGTTTACGTGGCGATTGGCCAGAAATTATCAAAGATTGCGCGGCTAGTTGACCGCCTGAAAGAAGAAGGCGTGATGGAGCAAACCATCGTGGTGGCGACTAGCCCGTCGGACGCGGCTTCCCTGTTGTACTTGGCGCCGTATGCCGGTACGGCCATGGGTGAATACTTCCGCGACAATGGCGGTCACGCGCTGATGATTTATGATGATTTGACCAAGCACGCGGTGGCCTACCGCCAGATGTCATTGTTGCTACGCCGCCCACCAGGACGCGAGGCGTACCCTGGTGATGTCTTCTACCTGCACTCTCGCCTGCTGGAGCGTTCAGCCAAGTTATCGGATGAATTGGGCGCTGGTTCACTAACTGCCCTGCCGATCATTGAGACACAGGCTGGCGACATCTCGGCCTATATTCCAACCAACGTGATTTCCATCACCGACGGTCAGATTTTCCTGGAAACCGACTTGTTCTACCAAGGTATTCGCCCAGCTATCTCTGCCGGCCTATCGGTCTCCCGCGTTGGTGGTGCTGCCCAGACCAAAGCGGTGAAGTCGGTCGGTGGTAACTTGAAGTTGGGCTTGAGCCAGTTCCGTGAGTTGGCTAGTTTCGCGCAATTTGGCTCGGATCTGGATGATGCGACCAAGGCGCAAATTGACCGTGGTCAGCGTTTGACTGAGCTACTCAAGCAGCCGCAATACCAGCCGATGAGCGTGTGGGAGCAATTTGTCAGTATTCATGCGGTGACCAGTGGTGCCTTTGACAGTGTACCGGTCGCGAAGATTAAGCAGGCCCAGGCTACCCTGCTGACCCATCTCTGGACGAACGCCAAAGATGCCATGCGCGAGCTAAACAAGGGCGCCAAGCCGACTGATGAGCAGCTCCAAGTGATCAACGATGCGACACAGGCGGCAGCGAAAGGCTTTGAGGAGTAATCCATGCCGAGTACTCGTGCGCTGAAGAATCGCATTCGCTCGGTGGACTCGACCAAGCAGATCACCAAGGCGATGCAGCTCGTAGCCGCCAGCAAGATGCGCCGTGCCCAAGAGGCAGACAAAGCCTCCGCACCCTACACCACGGCGGCAGAAGAGCTGTTGGCCTATCTGGCAAGTCAGGGGGTGACCGATAACCACCCGCTGTTTGCGCGCCGCAAGATCACTAAGCGATTGATCATTGTCATGGCCAGTGACAAAGGTTTGGCTGGCGCATACAACACCAATGTCTTGAAGAAATATCTAGAGCTACTGAAGCGCGATGACGAGCGCGGTATCGCCAATGTCAGCCTGACAATTGGCCGTAAAGCCTCACAGTTTGCTTCACGCTTGAAAGATACTGAGGTGATCGGGAGTTATAATGACCTGCCAGACCAACCATCGGGCGTGACCTTTCATACCATTCTCAACACAGCGACCGGTATGTTCGAGCGTGGTGAGGTCGACGCGGTGACTCTGGTCTACACTCAATTTATCAGCAGTATGACCCAGCTCGCCGAAACAACTCGGCTGCTACCGGCTGGCACCAAGGCATGGTCGCAGCCTGACCAGCTGGCGAATACTATCAACGACGCCAAATTTGAGCCAAGTGTTTCAGAGGTGCTAGATGCAGTTGCGTACCGCTTGACCGGGGCCCGGTTGCTGCAGGCGTTGCTGGACGCTCGCGCCAGTGAGCACTCCATGCGAATGATGGCCATGAAGAACGCGACCGACAATGCATCTGACCTGGTAGATGACTTGACGCTGGCGATGAACAAAGCTCGCCAAGGTGCGATTACCCAAGAGCTCGCCGAAATTTCTGGCGGCGTGGAGGCGATGGCACAATGATGAATAACACGACCCTCTTGGTCAGCACTGTTGTCGTAAAAGATGGTAAATTATTAGTTATTCAAGAGGGTAAAGATAACTACGGACAATTAGGCACATGGAATTTTCCGGCAGGGCATGTTGAGTTGGGCGAAGGTTTGGTGGAGGCGGCGGTACGCGAAGCGAAGGAAGAATCTGGCTATACAGTTGCAATTGACGGTGTTCTGTCGGTGCTGCTGAAAAATACTGATTCTGGCATGTCGCTGGTTGTGTTTTTTCTGGGGCATATCGTTGATGATTCTCCCGCCGCGCGCGAAGAGGGGATCCAGCAGGTAGACTTCGTGACATTAGAGGCTTTAGAGAAACTGAACTTACGCTTCTCTGATGATATGATAGAACCAGCTCGTCGAGCGCTGTCGGATAGGAGTTATCCTTTGGATATAATTATGGATTATCAGGAGGCGTAGGCGCGGTATGAAAAGTGAGATTAATACAAAGGAAGTGCGGAGGAAAAATTGATGAGCAACACACGAGGTAATATTATTCAAATTGTTGGCGTGGTGGTCGATGTGGAGTTTCCGCGCGACGCCAAGCTGCCGGCGATTTATGACGCATTGCATGTCAAGAATGGTAAAGAGACGCTGGTGCTGGAAGTCGCGCAGCACCTGGACGAGCACACGGTGCGGACGATTGCCCTGTCGTCGACCGACGGCTTGGCTCGCGGTACGGACGTGGTGGCGACTGGTGCGCCGATTTCTGTGCCTGTGGGCGCCGAGACTCAGGGGCGCATGTTCAACGTGGTCGGTGAAGCGATTGACGAAAAGCCGCAGCCAAAGGGTAAAACCGCACCAATTCACCGCCCTGCTCCGGATCTGAGCGAGCAGTCGAACAAGACGGAGATTTTGGAAACTGGCATCAAGGTTGTTGACCTCATCGCGCCGCTTGCCAAAGGTGGTAAGGCTGGTCTATTTGCCGGTGCTGGTGTCGGTAAAACCGTCTTGATCACCGAGCTGATCAATAACATTGCCAAGTTCCACTCTGGTAACTCGGTCTTTGCCGGCGTTGGTGAGCGGACCCGCGAAGGCAATGACTTGTATTATGAGATGGAAGAAGCTGGTGTGCTGGATAAGACCTCGCTGGTGTTTGGTCAGATGAACGAGCCACCTGGCGCACGTCTGCGCGTGGCATTGTCGGGTCTGGCGATGGCCGAAGCCTTTCGTGACGAAGGTAAAGATGTGCTGCTGTTTATCGACAATATTTACCGCTACACGCAGGCTGGTGCTGAGGTGTCGGCGCTGCTGGGCCGTCTGCCGTCAGCTGTGGGCTATCAGCCAAACTTGCAGCAAGAAATGGGTGCGCTGCAGGAGCGTATCACTTCGACCAAAAAGGGTTCGATCACCTCTGTTCAGGCAGTCTATGTGCCAGCTGACGACTTGACTGACCCAGCGCCGGCGACGACCTTCGCTCACCTGGACGCGACCATCGTGATGAACCGTGCTTTGACGGAAATTGGTATCTACCCTGCCGTCGATGTGTTGGACTCCAGCTCTAACTCGCTCGACCCAGAAATTGTCGGTGAGGAACACTACCGCGTGGCGCGCGAAGTGCAGCGAGTGTTGCAGCAGTACAAAGAACTGCAGGATATCATCGCCATCCTCGGTATGGAAGAACTGTCGGATGACCAGAAGCAAATCGTTGCTCGGGCTCGCCGCATCCAGCGCTTCCTGGCGCAGCCATTCCACGTGGCTGAGAAATTTACTGGTAACCCAGGCGTGTACGTCAAGCTGGAAGACACCATCCGTGACGCGGCCGACATCTTGGCTGGTAAATACGACGACAAGCCAGAAAGCTGGTTCTACATGGTGCAAGGCACCTTGGCTGACCAGGTAGCTCGCGACGCTGAAGCCGAACACACGAGCAAGTCAACCGCGAAAGGTGCGTAAGAATGATGAATCTGAAACTTGTGACGCTCAGTGGTGTCAAGATTGACCAATCAGTGTATTCGGTGTCGATCCCGACGATTGATGGCCAGATTTCAGTCTTCCCTAGCCATGAACCTCTGGTGACGGTGGCTCAGGGCGGCGTCATCACTGTGCATACTCACAAAGATTCAGCTGATGAGGAGTTTTTTGCTATCTCTGGCGGGGTGGTCGAAGTCGATCAGCAAGGTGTGCGGATCTTAGTAGACGAAGCTGATCATGGCGATGATATCATCGAGGCGGAGACTCAGAAAGCCCTGGAGCGAGCCATCAAAGCTCGCGATGAGGCTGGCGACCAAGTCGAGCGCGAGAAAGCCAAGCAGTTGATCGACCGGCACATGGTCCGCCTGAAAGTCGCCGATCTCCACCGCCATCAGCGAAAACATCGTCGCTGAGCTCGTGTGCTCTCGGGGCGTTGGCGTGGTTTGCCTGTCGGCTACCTCCCGCCTACTTTGGCAATTTTGGCGAGATAAATCTGCGGTGATTTATAGCATGGCGCGCAGCCCCGCAAGTGCGATTCGTACATCTGCCTGCCGCTGCACCGGGAAGACATCGGCGATACCATCTCGATACGTGTCCAAAAAATAATTTTGGAATTGCTGCTGAGTGATGGGAGATGGGCGGGTGCCAAAGCGCGTGAGCGAATCGGTATACTGGGTAATGTCGTCAGACACGTCACTGGCGGTAGAAAATGCACGCATTGTAGTAAGATCAACAACACGCGTCCGACCATTGATGTCACTGGCGGTATTCTTTATCTGAAAGTCACCATGCACTAACTGTTTGTCATGTAATATGAGCAGCGTACGGGCAGCGACAATCAGGGCTTCTTGCACTGCCTGCTCAGGCGGCCGCGACCGCTCTTGTAGGATGATATTGTCGTAGCTGACAACTCCGGAGTCAAACTTGGTGATCGTGCTGAACTGACTACCGCGGCGGATAAACCCCAAGAGCGGGAAGGTTAATTGCTGGCCATCGCGATTGAGATAATCGGCGGTACGATATTCGTGAGCGGCGAAGGGGGCAGACAGCGCCGGCTTGATGGCGACCGGTTGTGTGACCACTGGTCTGTCAGTATGTGCTAGCGCAAGGTCGGCAAAGTACACGCCATGAATACTCCTCTTGCGCCCCTCAGCATAGTCTGGCCTGGGGTGTAGCTCGACATTTGGCGGAGACTGCACTGTCTTTGGCAGATATGATAGCAGGATAACCCCCTCTGGCTGGTGTGTCAGTCTATCTGTAGTAATGTCAGCTGCATCGAGGTATGAGGCGGGAGTCTTGAGGTGCTCAGACATACACGTATTATACCATTTTATTGGTATTTTTCGAGCAGTTGGCGTACCTCACGTGTTGCGGTGGTGTGCATCAGCTGCTCGCGTAGTTCTTTGGCGCCATCGAAATCACGAATATAGATTTTGAAGAAGCGTTTAAGCGTCTCGAATGGCCGGCCGAGGATCGGTTGGTAGTGGTCAAAGAGGTCGAGGTGGTGGTGTAATAAGGCGATTAGTTCAGATTTGTATTCTAAAGCATTGGTGAACGGTGCATCGTTCTGATTTGAAGCGTACTTTTCTTCGCTTAAATCTCCACTGGAGATTTGGCGTGAGCGTGTCGTCGGCGCTGGCGCATCTGGCGCGAGTGGCATCTCAGAAAAAATCTGGGCTGGCTTACGTGGGTCCCGGATTATTTTCTGAGATGTCCAAGCGCCGGTACAGGCAAAGCAAAACGGATCGCTAAAAATTCCCCGCCCGATCATGATGCCGTTGACACCGGGGTGCTGGCGGGCGAGTTCCTCGCCGTGGGCGCGGCTATGAATGTCGCCGTTGATAGTCAGCAGTGTCTGTGGGGCGATACGGTCGCGCAGACTCACGATGTCGTCGATCAGTTCATAATGCGCCGGGACTTTGCTCATTTCCTTTTTGGTGCGCAAGTGGATGGTGAGGTTGACAATATTTTGCTCAAGTAGTGCCGTAAGCCATTCGCGCCATTCATCGACATAGGTATAGCCGAGCCTGGTTTTCACGCTGACTGGCAACCCGGCAGTTTTGGCGGCGGCAATAGCGGCGATGGCTACAGCTGGCTGGCGGATCAGCGCCGCCCCGCCGGATTTGATAGCCGACTTGGCTGGGCAGCCCATGTTGATGTCGATCCCGGCAAAGCCGAGCTTCGCACAGTGAGCCGCAAATTGCTCCATATCACCGGGCTCACCACCCCAGATTTGGGCGATCAGTGACCGCTCGGCATCAGTCTTGACTAGCCGCCCAGCGATCGCCCGATCGCCGGCGTGCACCCAGCCGGTCGCATTGGCAAACTCTGTGAAAAAGATATCCGGCGCGCCCGCCTGCGTGACCACCTGGCGAAACACCACATCAGTCACGGCCTCCATTGGCGCGAGGGCAAAAAACGGCTGCGGGAGACTCTGCCATATTGTCGTCATTTGCCTAGTATACCACAAGAAAAGACCCCTACCTCATCATCGAGATAGGGGCTGGCCCGGGCCCGCGCGGTTCTGCTCGGAGCTGCCTCGACGATGAGGCTGCTCGACGAGTGAACTCGCGCGAGCCCGGATCGTAAGAGAGGAGAGACTTCCCGGCCGGACAGCCGGAGAGGCTGAAGTCTCCTGCTTCCCCAATTGGGGAAGCACCAGCGCCTAGCTTATTCTCCAGCATGAAAGAGAATAAGCTAGGCGGTCCGATCTGGCCTCTCGGTCTTTAGAGTCAGCTGCGTCGTTGCAGCCGACTCCAGGAGGGCTAGCGGGAATCGAACCCGCACCTGCATCCGTGGACTCCATTGTCCACGGGAAGGTAGCACCGACTGCTTAGCCCTCTCTGCCCTTGCTCCCATACACCTCGCGGGAGCAAGGGCGACTGAAGGAGGGGGCGGTTAATTCCCTCCTTCAGTGTCACCCTAACCTGCCTCATCACGCAAGGGCAGGCTAGGGGCCCCGGGGGCATGGACCCCGGGAGGGAGAGGAAGACCGACCGCTCATATCTGTCATCCAGGGTAAAACCCCAGATAACAGAGAGTCTTAATCGGCCTTCCTCAGTTTTTTGGCGGATAGGATGGCGTCATTGACATCCTACTCTCCCAACCCCTGCACGGGGGTTGGCCGCCCTGCTACGACAAGAAACTCATCGCTTCTTGTCGTAGAACTCTTCTAGAGCTCTCGCGGCTTCACGGCCGCGAGGACCAGTTTGGCTGGCCGCCTCCTGGAGCTTGCGCTCCTGCTCTGCGGTTGCCTGACCGTTCCGGGCCGCCCGCAAGGCGGCCTCGTGGTCGGCGTCGGTATAGGTCATGGGTTTTCAACCCCTCCCCGCCGCGGTTGCGGCGATAGAAAAGAGCTAACTCCCCTGTCGAACCATGCTTTTGTGCGAAGCATGGTCAGGGTTTGGTATCATTTGCGATGCCTCACCAAGAGTTAGCTCCACGAACAAAAGCAATTCTATTTATATCAATAAAATCAAGAAATGTCAATACATTTTGTGATAATTGTCTACTCCGCCCCTGTCAGCAAATCCTCCTCAAACGCTCGCACTCCCTTATAATCCGCTGAATAGCCAGATACATCTGGTAACTCCAGGGTGGTGATCTTCTGCCAGACGGCGCTGATTAGTTGGGCAAATTTCGCCAGCTCTTCTCGCGAGAAGCTATCTTCTAGGCTGAGGATCTCGCCAGTTTTGCTATCTGGCTCGACGAACTGCAGGCGGGCACCGGTGAAGCTGAGGTGGCCATAATCGCGCGAGGACTCCACCAAGAGTTGATAAAACATCAGCTGCTGGCGGTACTTGTGGAGCTTGATTTTTTCGTAGTCAGTGCGGCCGTGCCAGCTGCGGGCGGGCTGGCCAGTTTTGTAATCAGTCACTTGGATCGTCTTGGCTGCCTGGTCGATCTCGGCGAGGTCGAGCAGGCCGGTCAGGCGGGCCTCACCCAGTCTGCTCTGTTGGCCAGCCAGGTTAAGCTCGGCCTGCTGCTGCCGGCTGAAACGGACGGCGCCGCTGGCTTGTAGCTGCTGCAGGCTGGCCTGCCCCCGCTGCTGGTAGGCTTGATAATCCACCGGTGAGAGCTGCTGCTGGCTGAGCTGCTGGTCGAAGTAGTGCTGGGTTGCTGGCGGATCGAGCAGCTGACCGGTTGCTCGGTAGTGGTTGTGTAGATACGCCAACGTGGCGTGGATGGCGGTGCCGTAGCCAGCGGCAGGGCCTTTGGCAGATGGAAAATGCAGCAGATTATTCAGCAGAAAGTGCTGCGGGCCGCCGCGCGAGACATCGAGGAAGTTATTGAGGTGCGTGGCGGAGAGCTTGTAAGTCTCTAGCACTGGTGCCAGCAAGTCTTTTAACGCTGTGGTGGTTGGCGCGCTCAGCCGCGTGCTCCAGTCGGTGCGCGCCACGGTAATTTGTGCTGTGGGCGTGTCGGCGGTGGGGACAATGGTCGGCGTGTGGTCGGTCAGAAAGCTGGCGATCATGGTGTCGCTGCCGGCGTCGTTGGTCTGAGAATAGGTCATGGTCAAGGTGGTTTTGGCGCGGGTCATCGCCACAAAGAATAGCCGCAGCCGTTCGTCGTAGCTGGTGCCGGCGGGCTGGAGCTGGAGGTTGGCAGGATAGCGAATCAGTCGCGAGCGCGAGCGGACTTTCTCGCCCCACGCGCTGTCGATTGCCCCGATGACGAAAACGTGTGGGAATTCCAGACCCTTGGATTTGTGGGCGGTCATCAGGTTGATGGCGCCGCCGAGGGCGCTGGCCTGGGGGCGGATGTGCGTCAGGCGGGTTTTGGTCGAGCGGTGCAGGTCGATGAAGATCAAAAAATCATCCAGTGTCGGCGCCGCGTCGGTCACGCGGTCGCGCAGTTTTTGGCGCAGCGTGCGCAGGCTCTCGAGCGTGGTCAAGTAGGCGTCGGGGTGTTCGGCGAGGGCTTGGGGCGAGAAGTAGTGGGCGGCGAGAGAGGTGGGGGAGGAGCTTTCCTCAGAACTCCGTACAGCGACTATCGCCCGGGTGTCCTCGTTAGTTGGCGGTAAAGTATTCTTGTCGGAGCAAGCACTGCTGGAATTGCTCTGATCGACTCCGTACAGCGATTGCAGCCCGAGCGTCCTCTGACGCCCGGCGCGTAAAGAGGAGTCGATTAGAGTAATCCCAGCGTCTATCTCCAACCCCAACAACTTATCCAACTGCTCCTCCAGCGGCAAATTCGGCACGTCCTTTGCCCGCTCCAGCAGCCACTCGCCAAATGGCTGAAAGGTGCTGTTCGCCAGCATACTCTCCAGCCACAGCTGCCGATTCTTATACGCATGAAGGCTTAATCGCCAGATATCCAGCGCCGAAAAGCCGAACGCCGGATGAGCGATGACCTCTGGTAGTAGGCTGTTAGCGGCGTCAAGATCATTCTGATGAATCGCCATGACGACCCGCGCCAGCTTGTCCAGCGCCTGAATGATATCTTGCTCTAAAATATCGTCGTGGCGCTCGTAATTGACCTTTAGGTTCTGGCGGTACAGATATGGCAGCAGCTCGATCAGCTCCCTGTGATGGCGGGCGATGACGGTGATATGCGCTGGGTCTTCGCCGCGTTTAATCAGCTCGGCAATTTGCCTAGCTACCCCTGCCCGCTCCTCGCTCACCGAGGTAAATTCCTGGATTTCAACCCGCGCGCCGCGACCAGACGCATGCGCGGTCAATTGCTTTGACAAGCCGTTAATGGTGTTCTCCAGGCGATCCGTTCCTTGGGTGATCACTCCGCGCGCCGCCGTCAGGATATCAGCCGCCGAGCGGTAATTGTCCGTCAGCACGATGATTTTTGGGTCGTGATAGTGCTGGCGGAAGCGCTGAATATTGCCAACGTCCGCGCCCTGAAAACTGAAAATCGCCTGGTCGTCGTCGCCGACCGCCATGATGTTGGGATTGTCCTCACTACCAGTCAGGTCGAACAGCAGCCGCAGCTGCGCCAGGTTGGTGTCTTGAAATTCATCGACCATGATGAATTGATATTGCTCCTGGAGGTTGGCGCGCAGTTCCGGGTGGGACTCGCAGGCTTGAATGACCGACAAAATCATGTCGTCGTAGTCAAATAGCGAGCGTTCGGTCAGCACGTTGCCGTATGCGTCGTAGACGTCAATGGCGGCGGATAATTTCTCGCTGGCGGCAAAATCTTTCAGGACAAACTCACCGCCGGCGTTCTTTTCACACCACTTGTTTTTCCAGGCGGTCAGTGGTTTGGTGGAGTTGGCGTCAATCGCCTCTTGGGCCGCGTGGGCGATGCTAAGCGCCAGGACCTGAGCGTACGGGGTGATGGAGGATGGCAGATTGGCGGACGGTGCGGCGTGATGTGGTGCTGAGCTAGCCGTATTTTCAGAAAGTTCTGTAGCGCCTCCCTTGCTAGTTTTCGCAGCATTTTCCTCGCCGATTCTCTCGGCAATCTTCTCTGCCAGCGGCGCAAATAGTTCAATGGTTTTTTTAGAAATCTTGGCAGCAAATACCTGCTGGATATCAGAGGTGATGTCGGCGATAGCGCGCTGGTTATCCGCCATCACTAGCCGCAACTCCGCCGGGGTGAGGCCGCTCTGCTTGAACTCGGAAATAACTCGGATCAGCTCGCTGGTGTAGACGAACTCGCCGTTGTTTTTAACGCTCAGCG
>CALHZK010000019.1 GCA_938040655.1 uncultured Candidatus Saccharibacteria bacterium | reverse complement strand
ATCTCGAGCGGCGGGCGTTGGTTACCGCCGAGCTTGGAGTAAACTTTTGGTATTTTAGCGTTTTCGGCGAACGCAGGGCTAGATATCTTCATAATTTAATTTTACCATGCCAGTGCCGTCAGGTGTGAGACATGGTAAAATACGAAACCTTAAACACAGTAACTTGCTGAAGCAAAACAGTTTTCGATCGGATTTTATCGATAGCTGGTTCACTGAACAGCCTCTGGAGAGCTGCTGGGCTGTATGCTAAAATAAACATGTGAGATATGCTTTTGTTTTCGTGAGTATAGTGGCGATTTGGCTGGCTATGCTGCTGTTGGTAAATACGAGCATCGATCCATTATTTTTGTACATTTGCGTGTTGGTTTTGACACTGGTGTTGTACTTTATTGGTTTTCGGAGGGCGAGGTAAGTGCGCTTATTATTTGTGGTTCGGGCATTGTTTCGGGTGTGGCGTGCTTGGCGCAGCGATCAAATATGGCTCAAAGTTTTATCAGACGAATGTCAAAGATTAGGCGGCGTGTATGTCAAGTTTTTACAGCATTTGGCATCGACTGAACTGATGGCTCAGGTGTATGCCGCGTCTGGATATCGGCTGGATGCTTTTGATGATGTGGCGGTTGAGCCAATTGACGTTGCCGAGGTTTTGCGGCAAGAGTTGGGTAGCAAAGCCAGCCAAATAGTCGTTGATGGAGACCAGCCGTTTGCCACGGGTTCGTTCGCTCAGGTTTATCGCTGCCGCGTAGCTGACCGTCCAGGTAGCCGGTATATTATCAAGATCCTTCGCCCCAGCGTGGTGCGTTATCTGAATTTTGACTTTGTGGCGCTGCGTTTTTGCTGTTGGGCGGGGCAGTTTATGCTAAAGAACGATATTTTTCCGTTGGTTGAGATTGCTGATGAGTTTATCAAAACCACCAAGCGCGAAACCGATTATCAGCGCGAGCAAATTACAGCTCAGGCGATTCGTGAATATTTTGCTAAACGCACCGACAAAGTTGTGGTGCCAGAGACGCTGGCTGACTATTCAACGCGGCGGATATTGGTTCAGGACTATATAGGAGGGTTGCCGCTAACCGAGGTGGTAGAACGGGCGCAAGCGGGTAGCGATACCTACCAGTTTGTCAAAGACCAACTTGGCTCTGATATGCAGCAGCAATTAGTGACGGTCGGCAGTGAGTTTTT
>CALHZK010000018.1 GCA_938040655.1 uncultured Candidatus Saccharibacteria bacterium | reverse complement strand
AGTCTGGACCGTGTCTCAGTTCCAGTCTGGCTGATCATCCTCTCAGACCAGCTATGGATCGTCGGCTTGGTGAGCCATTACCTCACCAACAACCTAATCCAACGCAGGCTTCTCCCAAAGCGGATAAATCCTTTAATCCGAAGACCATATGCGGTATTAGCTACCCTTTCGGGCAGTTATCCCTCACTTTGGGGCAAATTCCTACGCGTTACTCAGCCGTCCGCCGCTCGCCGGCACTCTGCACTATCAGTTCGAAGTCACCCCAGACACTCATCTCTTTCGAAATGATGCGGCTGATTTCCTTTGGAAATCCCCGCGCCCAGGCTTCAAATTGATAGTGCAGAACCCGCTGCCGCTCGACTTGCATGTGTTAGGCACGCCGCCAGCATTCATCCTGAGCCAGGATCAAACTCTCCGTTAAAAATCTACTTTGTTTCAAAGTACTAAGGCTCTACAAAAAATTAAACTGACGATGATATTGCACAATTAAATTGTTAAAGATCATTAGTCGGGTTTATGTACCGCTTCTGCGTCACCTAATAATAAAACTAGTGTGATTGTCGCTTGGCTCGCACTCCAGCAACCAGACTGATACTCATCTTACCCGATATTTGCCAACTGGTCAATAGGTATTTTCAATTATTTTGTAGCGAAAATGACAACGGCTGCCACAACCACGCCGACGATACTCCCGGCGGCCACCTCAAGTGGCGTATGCCCATGAGCAATCCGAATCGGCCGTAGATCAGGATAGTGCGCAGTAATCAGCCGATTCAGCATATCCCCCTGCTGACCAGAGGAGAATCGGACCATCACCGCATCATAAATCACCACTGCCGCAAAAACCACTGCCAGCGCAAACGGCGCACCCTGCCAACCGTCAAAATAGCCAATGGCGACCGCCAGGGCGCTCACTGTCGCGCTATGCGCACTTGGCATACCGCCAGACAGCAACAGTCGCGAGCGAGGGCGGCCACCAAACACCCGGCGATTGCGGCCACATAGCCATGCCAGGTGCTTAAGACTCTGGGCCACCAACCAGGCAATCGCCGCAATGATGAGATACCGCATAAGCTACTCCTCCTTGGTAGTCGGCTGTTGACACGCCATCAGGCCAATTGACGACACAGCATCGCCATCACTCAGCCGCATAATTGTCACCCCTTGAGTAGTCCGGCCTAGCAGCTTGATATCACTCAAGCTTAAGCGAATAGTTTGGCCGTTCTGCGAGACGAGCAAGGCCTCTTCCATTGTCGGATCAATCGTTCGCACCGATATGATAGGCCCGGTCTTTGCGGTCACCACTGCAGCCTTTATGCCGACACCGCCTCGCTTGTGACTTGGAAAGTTCGTCACCCGAGTGCGCTTACCAAACCCTTTTTCGCTAATGACCAGTAGCGTCTGATCGTCGCTCGTCACGACATCCATCCCAACGACCCAGTCATGCGGTCGCAAGCGTACACCACGCACACCACGAGCCGCCCGACCCATCGGCCGAGCATCCTGCTCATTGAATCGAATCGCCTGACCGGCAGATGTTGATATAATTACATCACTCTTCCCGTCTGTTTTCTTGATCCAACGTAGCTCATCACCATCGTCCAGCTTGATCGCGATCAGCCCATTTGTCCGAATATTTGCATAATCACTCAGCGGTGTCTTCTTCACCGTCCCATGCTTCGTCGCCATGAAGAGGTAGCCGGCCTCATCAGCATTCTTCTCGTGCTTGATGATCGCGGTGATCTTCTCTTCTGGTTGCAACTGCAGGAGGTTGACCGCTGCGACACCTTTGGCATTCAACCCAGCCGCTGGCACCTCATAGGCCTTGAGGCGGAAAATCCGACCACGGTTCGTAAAGAATAAGAGGTAATCATGAGTGCTGGCTGGCACCACCTGATCAATGATATCCTCCTCCTTGGTTGTCATGCCGCGTTTCCCTTTGCCACCCCGGTTCTGTTTGCGGTAATCGCTCAGCAATGTCCGCTTGATGTAATTTTCACCTGTGAGTAAGATAACTGCCTCTTCCTCTGGAATAAGCTCTTCGTCAGAGAATTTGCCGAGCTCGTGATTGATAATTTTACTACGGCGTTCATCACCGTACTTTTCTTTCATTTCAAGAAGCTCTTCTTTGATAATCCGGAAAATCTGCTGCTCATCAGCCAAAATAGCCTCAAGCTGGGCAATCAGCTGGTGAAGCTGGCGTAATTCATCTTCAATCTCTTGCCGGTCAAGACCAGTCAGTTTGCGTAGCTGCATGGCCAAAATCGCCTTACCCTGGATCTCGCTGAGCGCAAATCGCTCCATCAACCCCTGTAGAGCTTCGTTGTAATTCTTACTACCACGAATCAGTTTGACAACTTCATCGATGTGATCCAGCGCGATTTTTAACCCCTCGAGGATATGAGCACGAGCCTTCGCCTTCTTCAACTCAAACTCTGTCCGACGCCTGACCACTAGTTGACGGTGCTTGACAAACTCGCTCAAAATCTCCTGTAATCCCAGAATTCGCGGCTGCATTGTATTGACCAGTGCCAGCATGTTGTAATTAAAACTCGTCTGCAGGGCTGTCAGCTTGTACAGTTGGTTGAGCACCTTCTTTGGGTAGGCATCTTTCTTGAGCTCAATGACAATCCGCACTTTCCCACGTGAGCTTTCGTCTCGCAGGTCAGCCAGTTGTATCTTTTTCTCTTTGTGCAGCTCACCAATCTTTGCAATAAGTGTTGCTTTATTTACACCATATGGAATTTCCGTCACCACAATACGGTGGCGACCTTTTTTCTTCATTTCTTCGATCTCGGCAACCGCCCGGACGGTCACGCTCCCGCGGCCTGTCGCGTAGGCCTGGCGCATCGACGCACCACCGTACACGATAGCACCGGTCGGAAAATCCGGCCCCTTAACGTGGGCAAGTAGGTCGTCGACCGTTGCTTCTGGATTATCGATCAGCTCGATCGTCGCATCGACTAACTCACCGAGGTTGTGAGTCGGGATGCTTGTTGCCATACCGACAGCGATACCGATCTGCCCATTTAGCAGTAAGTTTGGCAGCTTTGCTGGGAGTACGATCGGCTCTTGCTCTGAGCCATCGAAGTTTGGCTTGAAGTCAACAGTTTCTTTCTCAATGTCGACCAGTAACTCCTCGGCCGGTTTATCAAGTCGGGCCTCAGTGTAGCGGTGAGCAGCTGGTGGATCGCCATCCATCGAGCCAAAGTTTCCCTGCCCTTGTACGAGCGGGTAGCGCATCACCCAGTCCTGAGCCAAGCGGACCATCGAGTCGTAAATCGCCGAGTCACCGTGCGGGTGATATTTACCCATCACATCACCGATGATACGGGCTGATTTGACAAATTTGGCGGTACTACGATTGCCATTCTGATTCATTGAATAAAGAATCCGCCGGTGGACTGGTTTCAGGCCATCTCGCACATCTGGTAGCGCCCGGTCAACGATCACGCTCATCGAATAGCGAAAGAAATTATCCTGCATGACACTCTCGAGCTGGCGACGCTCTAGCCCTGACGATACCCCCGAAGTATCAGTCGTCAGTTCGATTGGTTGGTCTGTATCGGTTGGTTGTGCCTGTTTTTTCTGATCACTCATCCTAGATATCCAAATCCTCTAAGTTAGCATTTTTTGCCCAGCTCTGAATAAAGTTTTTGCGTAAACTCACATCATCGCCCATTAACCGCGTAAAAATCGCATCCGCCTGCTCAGCATCATCGACGCTGACTTGGATCAGCACACGATTATCCGGATTCATTGTCGTTTCCCATAGCTGGTCGGCATCCATCTCGCCAAGACCCTTGAACCGCGAAATAGTGACCCCCGCTTGTTTGGTGACATCCTGCTCATCGTCGACTACAGCACCACGATCTTTCTTGTGCGCAATCAGATCTGCCAACACCTTGTCTTTCTCGTTCTCGTCATAGGCGTAAATCTTTTTCTGGCCACGATTGATCGAATACAGTGGTGGTTTGGCAAGATACACATAGCCACCCTCAACCACCTCTTTCATATAGCGAAACAGGAATGTCAGCAGCAAGGTAGCGATATGACTACCGTCAACATCAGCATCGGTCATGATGATAATTTTGTGATAACGCAGGCCATTAATATCAAACTGGTCGCCGATACCAACACCAAAAGCCTGGATCATCGCCACGATTTCCTTGTTGGCGAACATTTTATCGAGCCGCGCTCGTTCGGTATTCAACACCTTACCACGGAGAGGTAAAATCGCCTGGGTTTTGCTATCGCGCCCCTCTTTGGCAGAACCGGCCGCTGAGTTACCCTCGACAATGTAGATTTCACTATCAGCCGGGCTTTTGCTTGAGCAATCCCACAACTTTCCTGGCAGACCCATGCCATCAAGCGCTCCTTTGCGGATGACGTGATCGCGGGCTGCGCGGGCAGCTTTGCGGGCGCGAGCAGCCAGTGTTGCCTTACCTACAATTTTTTTGGCAATCGCTGGATTCTCCTCTAGATAATAGGCAAAATACTCACTCATTACCTGGTCGACATAGCGACGCATTTCTGGGTTGCCAAGCTTGTTTTTCGTCTGACCCTCAAACTGTGGGTCTGGCAGCTTGACCAAGATAATCGCGGTGAGCCCCTCACGAATATCATCGCCAGTCAGATTGTCTTCTTTTTCTTTGAGCAGGCCATTCTTCCGCGCATAGTCGTTGATAACCCGAGTCAATGCCGCACGAAAGCCTACCAGATGAGTACCGCCATCCGGCGTCAAGACATTATTGGCAAACGGCTTGACTGTCTCGATGAATGTATCATTATACTGCACGGCGATCTCCACCATACAATCTTCAACCTGCTTTTCGACATAAAAGATAGTATCGCTCAAGACATCCTTGCCAATGTTGAGGTGCCGGACATAACTTTGAATACCACCCTCGAAATAAAACGCCTGCCGCTGGCCAGTTCGTGCATCGATGACCGCGGTGTACACTCCTTTAGTCAGATACGCCTGATGCCGCAGATAGTTGACCACCCATTTGTAGTCAAAATCGACAGTCTCAGTGAAAATCGTCGGATCAGGATAAAAAGTAATCCGCGTACCAGTCGGCCGGTCAGTCTTGCCAACCTTTTTCAGCGGCTCAGTGATACTCCCTTGCGCAAATGCCACCCGATACAGGACGCCACCTCGCACCACTTCGGCGATCATCTTCGTCGACAGTGCGTTCACTACACTGGAGCCAACCCCGTGTAGACCAGATGACACCTTGTAACCGCCGCCACCGAACTTGCCGCCGGCGTGCAGCACCGTCAGCACTGTCTCGAGCGTACTGAGGCCAGTTTTGGGGTGCTTATCAACCGGAATACCGCGCCCGTTGTCAGTCACTTGCACACCGCCATCAGCCAATAAGACAACCTCAACCTTTGTCGCATAGCCAGCAATCGCCTCATCGATTGAGTTGTCAGCAATTTCTTTGATCAAATGGTGTACCCCGTCGTAGCCGGTGCTCCCGATATACATCCCCGGCCGCTTGCGTACCGGCTCCAGGCCCTCTAAGACCTGGATCTGCGAGCCATCATAGGCCTGTGTGTCTGTTTTTTTCACCATAGTTTCCTCTATCGTTCCCCGATTTTCAGCTATTTACAACCCTCCCATTATACCGCAAAAATATTGTTCACTCAAGTCTGTAGCCTGAAGATACTTCTTATGCTACACTACATGCAGGCTCTGCTTATGTTTAAAAAAATTATTTCATATCTACCATTTAGTCCGTCACTTGCTCGCCAAACAGGCGCCTATGCCCGCTGGCTCCACCGAGAAGAGAAGCACCGACGAATCGGCCTCATTCTCAGCGGCTTGATGTTCGTTGTGCAGATTACACTACTCTTCTTTCCTCCAGGAGAGCCCACCGCTGGCCGAGCAGCAGCTATCACCGACCAATCATTCCCTGGTAAACAGCAGCTACTAGAATATTGTATAAAAAACAATAATTTCCGAACTGTCCTGGGGCGAGCTGGCATCGATTGTCGCGCTCTAAACAGTGTAGAAAACACTACAATCTCCTCAACCAGCCCGACTCATTGGCTCATTTGGCATCGCACACCTCTCGTTGGGCCACATGGTGGCGAGCGACGCCTCGATATCGCGCCGCAAAATGTAGTATATATTACACCGTTATCATCGTACCGAAGCGAGAGCCGCCGAGCGCTCGATGGATTTCGTGGTAAAAATAACCATGGCCGGCCTTTTGTCGTCACAAAGGATAGTGGCGCCCTGCTGACAGCTGACTACCCAGCTGGCGCCAAGCCAGACTGTGGCGACACGATCTGTGCAAAAGAAATTACTCGCCAGAGCACTGTGTTATCGCTCAACCACCACACACCAACTCAAACTGCCCAGCCAGGTGAGCGGCTTGAGTTTATTCACACAATCAAGAATGTCGGCACCACACCGCTCACAACAGACATCACTGTGCCGCTAGCCGACACCCTCGAATATGCGAGCCTCTACGACTACGGCGGCGGTGTACTTGACCAGACAAACCAATATATAAGCTGGAAACACATTACCCTCCAGCCGGGTGAGCAGCAAAGTCGAAGTTATGTCGTTCAGATTGCGAGTCAGCTATCAACCACGCCGCGCAGCGACTACCGCCCTCATTCGTACGATTGTCGCATTATCCACTATTTTGGAGAGACGACGTCATCAGTGGCTCTCCCTTGCCCACCGCCCAAGCAGCTTGAGCAGTTCATCAGCCAACTCCCAAGCACCAGCCGGAGTGCAGGCGCATGGGTAACTGGCTGTTTGTTCGTGCTAAGCGGGCTACTTTATCTCAGGAGCCGCCAGCTCGATACAGAGGTCCGGCTCATCCGCAAAGATATCATCAATGGAGCATTATAAAGACCAAGGGGTTATTATGCAGCAACCAAAACAACAACTATCCTCACTCCCTTCCAAGCAAATCGTCGAGGAGTCGTACCGTAAAAACCTAGAGTATGTGCAAAGTCAGCTACCACCGCTTCGGCGGGCTTTTAGCAAAATCATCCACAGCCGGGCAGGTGAATATATCTGGGAGGTAGTAGCCCGCATCTTTATGCGACCACTACTCATCGTGGCTGCCTCACTTGGCGCTCTGGCCGGCCTGATTCTCTATCTGGTAGCTCGCTATTACGGCTATCGGCTATCTGGCGCGGAGGTACCTATCTGTATCCTACTGGGCTGGAGTGTCGGTGTAGTGATCGAATTCGCTCGAGTAGGCTGCCGCATGCTCCGACGGCGACCCGATAATTAATAGCTAAACCTGGTGCGCTTTCACCCGGCCTTTGCCTAACTGAAGCCGAGTAGATCAGTGGAGTTTGACCGACACCTCGCCGGCATCATCCTCACCACCATGTAGGTCGAGTCGATTTTTGGGTACCGGTGGGGTTGCCGGCTGAGGCGACTGTGGTTCGGCTGTGGGCGGTTTTTGACCGGCTGGCGGCACAGGCTGGTCAAGCACGGCTTGCATCCGCTGCTGTATTGTCGAGCCGTCTGTGGGCGGCTGTGGGCGCGCTGCCGGCGGCTGCCGCAAGATTACCCCTTTTGGTTGTGGTGGCGCAGCAGCTGATTCTTTCATTGCTGAGCTACCACCGAGCTGCGTCCGCTTCTTCTTCCACTCATCAAGGAACGACGCAATATCTGACTTCGCAGCTGATGGCCGAGCAGCCGATGGCGATGGAGCCGCCGCCGGGGCACCACGACCAAGCCGGGTGAAAATCTCTTTCTCCACCACCGCGCGCGGCTTACCGTATTTGGTCGATGATAATTTGATCAAGGCATCGCGCAACTGCGTATTCACCTGACCCATCGGCGGGATCCAGTTCATACTAAATGGTGCCGATGGGACATTATTAATCATCACTGAGGCAATTGATTGGAAGTTCGGCAGCTTTGACAGATCGTCCACATTAAATACCGGCTGGAATTTCTTGACCACCAATTCGGCATCAGTAATACCAATACGACCAGAAATGAAGGTACCGACGTTACCGATAATCGCCTCACGAATTTTATCAGTCAGCTGAGTCATGAACTGGTTCCCCATGATCAGGCTTAGTTTATATTTTCGCGCCTCAGACATGATCGACTCAAAGCTATCGGTTGCGAAATTCTGGAACTCATCGACATACAGCGAAAAATCAACTCGCTGATCCTCTGGGATATCAGCCCGGGCCATGGCTGCCGCCTGAAACTTCATCACAAAGATAATACCGAGCAGCTTGGAGTTGAGCTCACCCATTTTACCTTTTGATAGGTTGACCAGGAGAATCTTTTTATTATCCATAATATCGCGCAAATTAAAGCCAGATTTCGTCTGACCGATGATATTGCGCATCGCATCATTAGAGATAAATGGACCAAATTTGGCCACCACCCACGAGACGACTTCACCAGCCTCATTGGACCGCTGCGATGCCGGGAACTCCTTTGTCCAAAAATCTATCACTTGCGGGTCGGTCACATACCGTAGCTTGCTTTTGACAAATTCTGGATCGATCAGACACTTCGGCACATCGATGAATGTCCCGCCAGCCGGATCTGCCATCAGCAGCAATGCACAGTTACGAAAGATATGCTCAAGCCGCGGACCCACAATACCCGTGTGGCCTGGGTCGTACAGACTATAGAGCATATTGATCGCCTCTTGCACCAAAAAGTCCTTTTGGTCTGGCGTATCGTACTCAAACATATTCATGCCGATTGGGTTTGTCATATCAGCTGGGTTGAAATAAATGACATCCTCGACCCGCTCTTTTGGCACCTTACCGAGCAGCGACTCCACCAGATCACCATGCGGATCAATGAAGCAAAATCCTCGCCCATCCATCATGTCTTGATAGGCCATATTCTCTTGCAGCACCGACTTACCAACACCAGTCTGACCGATGATATACACATGGCGGCGGCGGTCTTTCGTGCCAATCCGAATCGGCTTTTTGATACCACGAAACTCATTGTAGCCGATCAACATACCCTCATTCATCACATCGGTCGGGCCATCAACCTGCTTCGACATCTGGCGCTTGACTTGAGAAGTCGGGATCGCATTACCACTCGGCAAATGAAACAGGGTCGCCATCTCTACACTGTTGAGAATAGTCGACCGCGTCTGCTGTGGGAAAAAGCGCATAATATACGAGGTGACTAGCTCCTCGATATTGCGCGACAGCGAAAACTTGAAGCCGTTATTTCGTTGCGAATCAAACAGCGAAAAAGCAGCGATGATATTCTTCAGCAGCGCCTGTGACCGAGCAGCGGTGTTCGACGAGACAACCACCCGCACCAGCACCTCGTAAGCCGGGTAGCGAGTTTTCTCGGCAATCGCATCAGCCTCCGCTTGCTCAAGCGAGTTAAGCTGCTTCTCCTCTAGGCCGGCCTTCTTTTTGTCGTCCGGCGCCTCGGGCGGTTTCCATAGTGCCTCCATCAGCTCTCGAGCAAACCCAGGGCTACTGCTGCCCTTATTGCTTTTCTTCATATTTTCGATATGCGTCTCTGACACCTTGGCCCAGCCGTTATATGCTGGTCGCAGCAAAAACTGGACACCGATCCCATCATCCTTAGTCGCCGCCGACAACGCATTGAGTAGCGCCCGCGAAGCATCACGCTTAGACTCTTGATACGTGGCGATCGGATACACAAAGGATTTTTTCAGACTAAACTCACCACCGATTGTACCGCTAATCCGGCCAATCTTACTAAAGATATTGGTCTCTTTCATCTCTTCGAGACGGGCCGATGGGTAAGCCGCAGCGACCGCCTGGCGGATCACATCGACCAATACGATTGGTACGACTGCGTAATAATGCACCAGCCCCTCGCGGGAGATGATTTCAAAGGAGATGTGCCGCTGACCATACATCTTACTCTTGAAGCCCTTGGTCGCGGTGCTAGAAATGATATTGTACATCACCTGGGCCTGCGACAAGACCTCCTCGGTCAAATCGCGTTGGTCGCGGCTGCTGCCCTCGATATCATCACTCGTCGGCGGCAAGTGAATGAGCAGCGGAATCATCTTCAGGCCGCGCTCATAGTTCTTCGCCTCTCGAAGAAGCCGACGATACTGGAAAAACACCACCGTCACCCCAATCGCGACGATGACCGTCACCACAAAACCAACTATCAATGGACCGCTATCACCTCTCATATTCGCCTCTTTACTTGCCTACTTCACTATCTTATTATACCGTTTTTTCAGATAATCTGCCTGCAGCTGGGCAATCACCCGAGCTCGCTCATAGGGGTCATCTCTGGTCAATGAGATAATTTTCTTGAGCTTCTCCACCCACTCCTTCTCAATCAAATCATCGTCTGCCGCCACCGACGGCGGGCTATACAGTGTCGTCGTATCATCTGGCGGTAAGACAACTTGGGCTGGTGGCTGCGGTGGCACAGCGACCGGCGGCACCGGTGTCTGCGGTGGCTCGGGCGGTGTTTCGACTGGCGCAGCTGGCGGCCGCTCAATTGTTGGCTGCTCGACCTCAGGTCGACTCGGCAGCCGCTCGGGCCGATAATCAATCACGCTGGGAGGCGGCGCGGGCGCCTCATGACTTGAACGTACTCGTGGCAGCTCTGGATTCATACCTTATATTATACCACGGACCACCCAAAAGCCTACGGCCTCGCTCCATCAAAACCGCTTATTAATATAAAAACAACCCACCGCTTCAAACAGCAGTACCAGCCCAACGCCTTCCAGCTCAATACCACCGACTGCCTGCATCCCAAGCAGCATGACCGGCGCCAAAGCCAACACACTTGCAAAATAATATAATTTCAAAGCCGACATCGCTGTCGTACGCTGAAGTTCATCAATGTGACGGAGCCGCTGCCACCAGCGCTGCAATGTCAAAAACAGCACCGACAGTACGCACACTACCACCACATAAAAGCACACGAAAAACACCAGCGTGCCGAAGGGTCCAATGGCGGTCGGCGTCGTCAACGTCAGCAAGGCCGCCATAATGCCAGCCGCACCACACCCAACAATGATTCCTATTTTTCGCATCTCATACCGTACTCACCAACAAGAGCCTGAGCGACAACTCACAGTCAACTATTAGTACACCATCCGCCGCGATAACTTACTATTAGGGCGCGGGTACAAATAGCTTCCGGTCGTCGCTCCAGGCGACTGACCGCTCCTCATTTCGAGGAGCATTTTACATGACATTCCGCATCGCACATCCAGTAGTCTCATTACCAAACGCGTGCTAAGGATTAGCTGGATGTGCGTGGTACTAGCCACGTTGCTCGACATCAGGAAGGTACTGACGGAGCGTCGGCGGCACCATTGATTGCATGATGCAGCCGACTATACGCCAGCTGATATCGAGCAGTACAGTCACACTGACCGTACCTAAAATTATTTGATTTATTTTGCTGACCAATCAGCGAATTTTATTTTTATTATATATTGTTTATGTGTTTGTTTTTGGTGTATCCAAACGCATGCTTTTACATTAGCACAACCGATACGTTATGTCAATCAGCAAACGTGCTATTATTGTTGTATTCAAAACATTATTTTCCAAAAAATCTTTCCGCTACCTCTGTTATAGTTGGCGAATATCCTCGCACCACGAAATGTAATAATTACAATAAATACTATTTCGCACATCAGCTCCAAACCCTAAGCAGCGTGTCAATTCTGGCCAGTTTTTATCGTCACGATCTCCACAGTCGCGCTGCATTATACCATGTTTTTGGCAAATCAATTCGAACAGTTTTAGTAACAGAAAACGAGTATTCCACAAGTCTCTCTGGGCCAGTTCATGTGGTATTTTTTACTCATAGTTTTTTCGTAAAATCTGTTGACATAACCATTTTCATAAATTATCATAGAGACAGTTACTGAATAAAAAAGTTATCCAGTAACTCAAAAATAAACAGAACAGAAAACTCCACTTTATAAAACAACCACTACTCGCAGGTGGTTGTTTTTTGGTACTACATCATTCTCCAAAAACGACGCGCCTCCGGCTAAAAACCGGAGGTCTTTTCGTGGATAATTTCCTAGGTGGTGGAGCTGCCGGGTACCGCCCCCGGGTCCAGTTGGTACCAATATATTCGTCTACGAATATAGACTTATTTCGTTGTTTTATAACGCGGCCTGACTATCAAACAAGTCAAAAATATCATGCCCCGTTACGCGGATAGTGTCCTCTCTCGTTCGCCGCTGCCAAACAAGAAAGCAAGCAACAATCTATGACACCCTGGCGCGCTCGTTGCTCAGCAGTCGCCAGGACGATCGCTAAAAATTACGCAGCGATTGGTGCAAGAGCTACCTTAGGAGCAAAAAAGCTCTTCAAGCCAGCAAATGCGGTTGCAACTTTAGATTTTGCAGATATGTATATACGTTACGCGTATCGCCGATTCGCAGAATATAGTGGTAAGGTCCAACTGTCGAACGCTATATCAGCCCCGTCCGTCGCTTTTATTATATCAACTAAGCTTTGAAAGTCTAGCGGTGTATGCTTAACTAGATACTATGGTCAGCAAGGTATTATCGGCGACTCCGTATGGCTTTTATGGGCAACTTATCGAGGTCGAAGGTGATATGTCACAGGGGTTACCTAGTTTACAGATCGTAGGAATGGGCAACAAGGCTATTGAAGAGTCTCGCGACCGAGTCCGGAGTGCTATCAAAAACTCCCATCTTGATTTCCCAAAAGGAAAAATTGTCATCAATCTCGCACCAGCCGAACTGCCAAAAGACGGTGTCCAATTCGACCTACCAATTGCCCTGGCAATTCTCTGCCTCGGCAAACAGCTCTCACAACAAGATGTCGGGCAAGCACTTTTTGCCGGTGAGCTGGCACTTGATGGAAGCCTGCGCCCGATCAAGTCGGCTATCACCCTTGCCGAAGTCGCAAAATCACGCGGTATTTCAACAGTCTATGTCCCCACCGCCAACGCTGAGCAAGCCCTGCTCATCGCCGGCGTGAGCGTTATCCCTGTGCCAGACCTTACGCGTCTCTTTCTCCATCTCAAGGGCGAGGTGCTGCTGCCACCGGCGACAAAATCTCCCACACCTAGCAGCCG
Source organism: uncultured Candidatus Saccharibacteria bacterium (assembly GCA_938040655.1). Taxonomy (GTDB): domain Bacteria; phylum Patescibacteriota; class Saccharimonadia; order Saccharimonadales; family Saccharimonadaceae; genus Nanosynbacter. The sequence continues at coordinate 8,474 of CALHZK010000018.1, read as the reverse complement.
GCCTCCTCGCACAGAGACGGTCACGCTTGATATGATCCGAGGCCAAGAGCAAGCAAAGCGAGCAATCACCGTAGCCGTAGCGGGACGACACAATATTCTCTTATCTGGCCCACCCGGATCAGGCAAAACCATGCTCGCTCAGGCGGTTAACTCACTACTGCCGCCGCTGTCAGACACTGAAATCATCGAGGTGACAAAGCTTCACCACTTAGGCAATCACCTGGCTGAGAAAGATAATATTGTCACTCAGCGGCCTTTCCGCGCGCCACACCACACCGCCAGCCGGACTGCCATCATCGGTGGCGGCACAAAGATCCAACCAGGCGAAGTAAGCCTCGCTCACCGCGGCACACTATTTTTGGATGAGCTACTCGAATACCCCCGGGCCACGCTTGAGGCGCTTCGCCAGCCACTTGAAGACCATGCCATCACTATCAGTCGAGCCCAGGGAAAATATCATTACCCTGCCGATTTCTTACTGGTTGCAACAATGAACCCCTGCCCTTGTGGTTATCTCGGCGACCCAGAGAAGGCCTGTCGGTGTACCACCTCACAGATTCTCCAGTACCAAAAGCGTCTATCTGGCCCACTACTTGACCGAATCGACCTGACTATCACAGTGTCTCGGGTTCCGCATGATCAGTTGTTGGCTCCGACATCGTCGTCAAAAATACGACAAAAATTAGCTATCAACAGTGTAGTAAATGCAACAAACATCCAATACACTCGCTATAAAAGTAGTGATATATACAACGGTTCGTTAAATAGTCGCGATATTGACCGCTATATTCCTCTGACCAGCGAAGTAAAAGACTTTTTGACAACAGCCGCCAAGCGACTTGATTTAAGTGCTCGCAGCTACTTCAAGACCATCAAGGTTGCTCGAACTATTGCCGATCTTGACAACAGTCCAACCGTCGAAATCGCTCATATTGCCGAAAGTCTTCAGTACCGCCAACTTACCTCACCTTGACAAACCGGGCTATTGAACTATGATACTGCCTTTGTTATAATGGCCGATGAGATTAATCTAAAATTGTGCTTCAAAGGAGAGCTAAAGATTAACAAATCAATTCGCATAAACGGAGCAATCCGTGCCCGAGAGCTGAGAGTCGTCGGTTCTGACGGTGAACAGCTAGGGATTATGTCGCTACGTGATGCGCTGCACGCAGCAGATGACGCCGGGCTAGATTTAGTGGAGATTTCACCGAACGCTCAGCCACCTGTCGCTAAAATCATTGACTGGGGTAAATACCAGTATCAAAAAATGAAAGATCAGCAGCGTAGTAAGCGAGCAGCCAAGGCAAGTGATCTCAAACAAATGCGGTTTGGCCTCAAGATCGGTAGCGGCGACCTCGAGGTGAAGTTGCGCAAGATTCGTGGCTTCCTTGCCGATGGCCATAAAGTGCGCATCCAAGTCGTCTACAAGGGGCGCGAGATGGCCCACAAAGAGATTGGCTACGAGTTGATTGACAAGATCATGACTCAGCTTGAAGAGTCCGCAATCTTAGAGCAAAAACCTCAGATGGCTGGTCGCAATCTGAGCGTAGTAATAAGGAGTAAATAATGCCGAAACTAAAGACCCACAAAGGTACTGCGAAGCGCATTAAGCTGACCAGCACCGGCAAATTGACTCGCCAGCGCGCATTTGGCGGTCACTTTTTGGCCAAAAAGTCAAAAAGTCGGAAGCGTGCTATCAATACGACAGCAACAATAACTGGCTCGATGGCGAAAAACGCTCGACGAGCAATGGGGGTATAATACTATGCGAGTAAAACGAGGTGTCACTGCCCGTGCAAAGCACAAGAAGATACTAAAAGCCGCCAAAGGAATGCAGCATAATCGGACTCGCAGTTTCCGCCTGGCAAAACAGGGGGTGATCAGAGCACTCCAGTACGCATATCGTGACCGCCGCAACAAAAAGCGGGACTTGCGTAGCCTGTGGATTAGCCGAATCAACGCCGCTGCGCGCCAAGAAGGTACAACATACAGTGCACTGATCGCTGGCTTAAAAGCCAAGCAGATTGAGCTTGATCGGAAAATCCTGGCAGACCTCGCAGTCCGTGAGCCACAGGCCTTTGCTGCGGTCGTCAAAGCTGCGGCAGCATAAGCCGCCACCCAAGCAATGAGGCGCGCCCTGCCCGGCAGGAGTCGGCTGCGATTCGTAAAGCGGTATATCCAAAAAACCCTCTTACAAGAGGGTTTTTTATAGCTCACCGATAAGCCGGGTTCTGTCGTGGGTGATCATCTATCTAGTTTGCCTGTTGCCAGACAAATCGAGCGGTTATCGGCCTGCGAGCGGACCACTCGTCTGCAGACCTTCCTTGCAGTCAACAGGGTTTACCTCCGCCCTGTGTCACCACAGCGCGCTGTAAGCTCTTACCTTACTCGTTTCACCTTTTCCCTATCATCCAAAGACGATGGGGTAGTTTTGTTTCTGTGGCACTTTCCCTAGAGTTTCCTCCGGTCGCCGTTAGCGACTGTTGGCGTCCTTTACTGCCCGGACTTTCCTCTTGATTAGCTCAATCAAGCGATCACCTAGTGAGCTTTCTCATTATATCATTAACATCACAAAAGCCCTAAAGCCCTGCCAGACACGTGATATTCCCTCGCCTAGTGCAAGGTGGGTGCTCGCAGCCAACCACCACGATGGTCAACCATATAGAGCTCCCTATCATATGATGTTAGGAAAATCATATGTGCCCACAGGACTACTAGGGCTATCTTTATTATACACCAAAAATCCAGCTAAAGCCGCCGATTATCGCATTTATCATCAATCTCATCATCCGACTAATGAGTGGTGACATCACCACGACAAGCCCAAATACCAATAGAGTGCCGTATTGCTCAAGCCACTCCATCCGACGCCGGACAATATCGGGCGCCAAAACATAGAGCAGCCTTGACCCATCCAGCGGTGGAATTGGCAGCATATTAAAGACAAAAAAGCCAAGGTTGACAAACACCATCGAGCCGACAAAAGAGCCGATGAGTGAGTTCTGGATACCCGCATGGGTAATAATACCGCTGACAACCCCTATCCCAAAACAGATAAACGCCAGGAGTAGATTCATCAGCGGGCCGGCCAGCGCGACCATCAGCATGCCCCACTCACCGTGGCGTAATCGCTGAGGATTAAACGGTACCGGTTTCGCCGCACCAAAGGGAGGAGCACCCAGCATCACCATGACAAACGGCAGTAAAATCGTCATAAATGGGTCTATGTGCTTCAGCGGATTAAAACTGAGACGCCCCTGCTGCCGGGCGGTGTCGTCACCAAGCGCATAGCCGACAAAGGCGTGCATTGCCTCGTGTAGCGTCATTGAGATAACAATCACCACCAGAAGAATTATAATACCAGTCACATTAACCATCTCAACCTCCGTTTAGACTTTATTATACCATACTTGACTAATCAGAAGAATACCGCTACAATACGGAGGATTGTAGGTTAACAGTGAAAGGTTAGATTATGGCATCACGATGCGAACTGACCGGTAAAGGAAAGCAATACGGGCATAACGTCAGCTTCTCCCTGCGCCGTACAAAACGTACTTTTAAGCCAAATCTGCAAAAAAAGACCTTTGTGGTTGACGGTCAAAAAGTCACCATGGTCTTGAGCACACAGGCAATTCGGACACTCAAGAAGAAAGGCCTTTTGCAGACACCTCAGGCGACAAAAAGTGCCTAGCAAAAAACACCCTTTTGGCGAAGAACCAAAGGGTGTTTTTGTTTGATAAGAAATGTACGTTCCTTTATGCGCTTCTGGCAAGCATGACGACGCTCAGCTCCCCTGGTAAATTCGCTTCCTTCACCTTCCATTTGGCACCGGCATCAATCACTGCCGCTCCAAGCTCCTGGATAAAGCCATCTACCTCGTCCTGTGGCACCTCATAGGCCACCGCAGTATCAGCATAGTGCACTGGGATAACCGCCTTTGGCTCTAATTGCCGAACCAACTTAGCCGCTGAGAGCGCATCCAATGTGTAGCCATGGCCGCCGACCGGCACCACTACGATATCCACTACACCAATTTCTTCCAGCTGCTGTTCATCAAGCACCGGTGCGATATTGCCAATCACTGCCACCCTCACGCCACCGACCACCATGCGATAAACCGTTGACTGCATACCGCTCGATTCCTCGTCAATATGCCGGCGAGCCGCCACCCCTCGCAGAGATACATCAGCCGTCTCGTACTCACCCGGCCCGTCAAACAGAAGTCGCGGCGTCATAGTGCCGACAAACCGATCTTCAGTGGCCACCACAATATCGTCAGCACCAACTAGTGGCTTGGCAGGGTTTGGCAGTGAACCCGGATCACACACCACTCGAGTTTTTTTGGTCGCAAAAACTACCGCATTGGCACCTTTGTATTCGACGTCAAACATTCTTTTCTCCTTCTTTCAAAATCTGCTCGGTGTCTAGTAGCACTGAGTGTTTGCCGTTAATTATTTCTGTGATAAATTTATCACGAACGCTCAGCCTATAATAAAAATCATCATAAGTAAGCAGCGTGTAGGTCAGCTCACAGCCCTCGACTTTCTCGATTTTCTTGACGATGTTGGCTAGTTGTTTTTGCGACACATTGCCGACAAATAGTAAATCGATCTTGCTGGTCGAGCCAGGCACCAGCACACCAGCCGACACAGCAAGCTTCAGGCCGACCAAACGCGACACCACCTCGGTCCAGGAAACTGGCCGTTTTTCTTTGGCGGCGTTTTTATTTGTGTCGGTAAAAATCGCCTTCATTGGCGCGTAGTGCCGATAGCGCTGGTTGACCGTGTAATACAATTTGTTGTCCTCACTATCAGACACAATAATACCGACTTTCAGCATGTTCGAAAGCTCACGCCGCACTGAATTAATTTGCTCATCAATCAATCGTGTAATCTCCCGAACATAAAACGACTTCTCAGGATTATTCAGAAAAAGATGCAGCAATTTTACCCGCGTTTTTGAACCAAATAGTGCGTCGATCATCTTCCAAATTGTATCACAAGTTCTCTGGTGACACCAGGAGCTGAGACAGGTAAGTCTCGGCTGCAGAGAGTGTACACCACATGAGAAACGGGTTCCGCCGCAGCCAGGTCATTTGCCGCTTTGCCAAGCGCCAGTCAGCGACGATAAACTGTTCGATCATAGTAGACTGATCGATCTTACTATCAAGATAACGGCGGATGATCGGATAGATATTGCCGGTCATTGCCTCATTATCCCAGCCATATTTTTTGCCCAAGATTATTGCTTCTTCAACAACATTATTCAAAAATAGTTGTTCAGCCCTACGAGCAATTCGTGTGCGCAATTCTGCTCTTTTTGTAGCAATTCCGACAACGATACAGTGGTCGATAAGGCGGTTAGGTCGGTATTGACGGTGTGTTGTTTTTTCGACATTACGAATAATGTAGCGTTTATTTGTGCTGTTCTCTGGTAGCGGTATGTTGTTCTCAATACAATGTTTGGTCAGCTGAGCCAGGCTCATGTGTTGTAACTTTGCCCGCAGCTGCGGATCATACCCTGCTGCAAATGCAAGATCAAAAATCACCGCATCGATATACAATCCTGTACCGCCGACCAAAAAAGGGATACGCCCACGAGCTCGAATCTCAGCGATTTTTTGCTGTGCATACTGCCGAAACTGCGCAGCCGTAAAACGCTCTCCTGGCGACGCAATGTCAAGCCCCCAGTGTGGCACCGTGGCCTGTTCACTGGCAGTCGGCTTGGCCGTCCCAATATCCATGTCTCGATAGACTGTCCGGCTATCGGCACAAATGATTTCACCACCAAACTGGGTAGCCAACCGAACTGCCAATGCTGTCTTGCCACTAGCAGTCGGCCCGGCTATCACAATGAGCGGCAGTACACCAGATGGCCGAATCGCCTGCTCTACAGCTGTGGCCGCCACCGATGCACCTCAAAATCAATCACCAGCCAGCGGTCATCACACAGAATACCGTCTTGCTGTAGTAGCTGGCGCTGCGCGACCTGCCCGCCAGGAAACCCAACCGCCAAACCACCCTTAGCATTCACCAAGCGGTGCCACGGCAAATTAACCGGGCCACCATGGGCAATTCCGCCAACGATTCGCGCAGCGTACGGATGCCCAGCCAAAGCAGCAATGTCGCCATAGGTAGTCACCTTATCTTTTGGCAGCATCGCCATCAGCGTATACACCCGGTCACGAAACAAATCAATTGGCACCGGCTGGTCAGCGCCAGGTATTTTAGTTGCCATGGGCCGCCTGACCAGCCTGTTGAATATACTCAGCGAGCTGCGTAATTGACACAACAGTTTCACCCGCCTGGCTGCGAACACTCAGCTGCCGGGCTGCTTTGTCCTTTGGACCAATAATAAACTGTAGTGGAATTTTCATCGCCGTCGCCTCACGAATTTTCTTACCAAGTGACTCATTACGCGTATCAGTTGTAAATCGAACATCGTTGTATTTTATCGGTTTCATCAATGTGACCCCTGATAAAATTGTTGTTATTTCTTCAACATAATCTAAAACCGTGTCGTTGATCGTCAAAATACGGATTTGTTCTGGTGCAGCCCACAGCGGAAACCAGCCACCCGTATGTTCGATAAAAACGCTCAAGAAGCGCTCGACTGAACCAAGCAAAGCGCAGTGGATCATCACGGGCGTAGTAAAGGTGCCGTCACTTTCTGTATAGCTTAGGCCGAAGCGTTGCGGCTGGACAAAGTCAAGCTGCACCGTGGCGACTTGATGCTCGCGGCCAATAGCGTCAGTAGCCATGAAGTCAATCTTTGGCCCATAAAAGGCCGCCTCGCCCGCTTGCTCAAAGTAGTCTAAACCAACTTTTTCAACCGCCGACTTCAACTGATTTTGCGCCGAATCCCACAGCGCAGACTCACCCAAGTACGAGTCAGAGTTGTCGCGGTAGCTGAGCCGCACCCGTAGTTTCATGTCAATCGTGCCGTATAGCTGGCGAGCAGCTGATAGCAAATTATTGATCTCTCCTTCGATTTGATCTGGTCGACAAAACACGTGGCTGTCATCTTGCGTCAGCGAGCGTACCCGATTCAGACCGCCTAGCTCGCCAGTTTTTTCATCACGATAGTCGGTCGTCGTCTCGAGGTATCGCACCGGCATGTCGCGGTAGCTACGTGGGCGCGAGGCAAATATCTGAGTATGGTGCGGGCAGTTCATCGGCTTAAGCGCCATCTGATCACTGGTTTCCTGACTCTTGACCAAGAACAGCTCCTCACCAAACTTAGCCCAGTGGCCCGAAGTCTCATATAAGTCTTTTTTGGTAATGTGCGGCGTCCAGACCTTTTGGAACCCAAAATTCTGCCGCAACTGATTTGAATACTGAGCGACCACATCGCGCAGCACCGTCCCCCGCGGCGTAAACAGTGGCAAGCCCACCCCCACCAAAGGCGAGGTGGTATAGAGGTCCAACTCTTTGCCAAGCTTGCGATGATCACGCTGCTTGGCGAGCTCGAGCCGCTCCAAATACTCATCGAGCTCCTGCTGCGTCGCAAACGCCACACCATACAATCGCTGCATCTGAGGGTTTTTCTCGTTGCCGCGCCAGTAGGCACCAGCGACCCGCATCAATTTAAATGCGCCAGCCTCGGCGGTATTGGCGATATGCGGGCCACGGCACAAATCGGTAAACGAGCCGTTGCAATAAAACGACACCTCATCGAGTACACCATCACCCTCGGCGATGGTGCCCATCGCTGCGGCGTCGAGGTCTTTCGCGACGGTCGTGCCAGCACGCTTCAGGTCATTCAAAAGCTCCTCTTTGTATGGCTGGCGATTATCCTTGGCCCATTGGATCGCCTGATCAATCGGCTCACGGTGGCAGACGAACTGCTGCTTTTCCGCAATAATTCGCCACATCATTTTTTCGATTTTGCCAAACTGCTGCTCACTGATCTTGGTCTCACCTAGATCAATATCATAATAGAACCCATTCTCGACGACTGGCCCCACGCCAAATTTTGCCTCAGGCCACAACCGCTGCACCGCTGCCGCCATAATGTGGGCCATACTGTGGCGCATTGCATACAGCGTGTCGTTCTGACTATTCATGTGTGTCTCCTTTTTATATTATTTTGTAATAAAATAAACACGCCTCTTTGACTATTGAAGCGTGCCTTGGTCCTGGAGTGAGCCCAGGAGGTTCCACCTTGGCGGATTACTCTTGCTCCGGCTGGTTTCGTGCGCCGCAACCGCTTTCACGCCGCTCAAGAGGTGGTTAAGCTCTATCATCACGGAATACTCCTATAGTAGCAAACCAACCCGTCTCCGACAAATACCTGCACGAGCCGCTTGCCTGACCGGGCAGTTTTCTGCTACAATAACCCCACGCGGACGATTAGCTCAGTTGGCTAGAGCACCACATTGACGTTGTGGGGGTCAGAGGTTCGAGTCCTCTATCGTCCACCATCGTCGTCTTACACGAAACATCGCCAAGTTTAATATGTGTGTTGCCCTT
>CALHZK010000017.1 GCA_938040655.1 uncultured Candidatus Saccharibacteria bacterium | reverse complement strand
TGGGGACACAAGGCTCTTCAGGCCTCTGCTCTACCAACTGAGCTAAAGAGCCACATATTCGCTTGCTCCAGGTCATTGTACTATATATTGTGCTCATTATGCAAGGGTGCTATAATCTGGGAAGTCGCGGGTGTCGTATAACGGCTATTATGTGACCTTCCCAAGGTTGAGACGGGAGTTCGACTCTCCCCATCCGCACCATACCATAGATTTTCGTCATGAATTTTAGTAATTGAAGCAAGTGGCGTAGATGGCAATCAGCTGGCGAGCAGCTGATGTTTTTATTTGACTAGTCGACGCCTAGATAGTGAGTATGCGAACAGCCGGTGGTGGCCAAGGATGATCGTGGAGGGCGGACCTGCACGACGACTACGAGGAATGATTCTTGTGATGATACTGATGAGTCAGCGCATGGCCTTTCCCATGCCGTAGCAGATAGCGATTGACTGGAAAAGCCACGATGAAGGCGGCACTAAAGCAGGCGATCCGGCTGAGCCAATAAATCGGGTGGGTAAGGTCTTTGTTCATCGCGCCGGGGATTACTAGCATGATGAGGTTGTCGGTAATTGTCATGGTCAGGATTGATAATGTGTCGGCCGCAAAGACGAGCTTGAGCGCGCGCCGAAATGATAATCGCGCTCGCAGTAGGGGTATAGTGGACACACTGTAGCCTGACACAAACGATAAAATGCTTGCTAATAGGACGGTAGTGTGGGCTGCCAACCCAGCGTGTGTGCCGATTGTCACACCGATCAGCTCGCCAATGGCGCAGCCAAACAGGCAATGCAGGGTTGCGCTGACTGCCATACGGCGAGAGGAGTTATGATGATGTGAGGGGTGTTGAGTGGATTGGTGAGTCATGATTTACTCCGTATATTATGTAGTTCGTAGAGGTGGAGGAGTTCGTTCAGCACGCTTGCTTGGCTAGCCTGATCTCCCGATCTGAGTCGGTCGACGACGTGTGTACGTAGGTGGTTTTCGAGGATCAGCTTATTGAGCGAGGCGAGTGATCGCTGCAGCGCTAAGCTCTGGGTTAGGATATCCATACAGTAGACGTCTTCGGCAATTTGTTGCTCGAGTGCTTTCATTTGCCCTTGGATAATTTTGCTGCGGTGCAGGGCTCGCCGCTTGATTGTCGCTATCATATATGTAAGTATAATACCCCATAGGGGTATTATCAAGACCGGTAGCGCGCGATCTCTTCCGTTGTCAACTTGAGGAGCTGCCGCTGCTCATCGTCTGCGTCAGAGTAGACGTCTTGGTGAGGCCTTGGGATAAGTTTAGCCTGAGGACACGCCGATAATGCGTTCGCTTCCTGTCCAAAGCTGATGCCAGCCTGTACATTGGTAATGCACCAAGTTTTGTCTGTCGCCAGTCTACGGGTGATATACTCTCGCAGAGCGGTTTGATATAAGGAAATGATATGTTTGAGGTTCCTTCCTTCGTTTGTTTCGATACTGTCGAGCACTAGCGTATCCGGGTACTCAGGGTTGATATAAAAGTATGACTGGGCTGCCAGCCGGCCTTTTGGCGTGTAGAGGACAAAGAAACCGGCCTCTTTATGCTGATAACCAGAGCGGATACAGCTTTCTGACATTCCGTCGATAGTCATGCAGCAGCCAGTGTCGTAGCCGATTGTTGCGCCGCGAGGGTCGTCTTTTGCCAAGATTTCTGCCCTGTAAAGTCCTTGGTCAGAGGGCACAATGAGCACGTCAGCGGGGACTAGCGACTCTGGGTTGTGCCATCGCTTATAATTTGAAATAGTCTCGATCACGGAGTAGCTTTCGTAGCAGCGGCTTAGCTCTTTCTGCCAATTGTCATAGGTCGAGAACAGCTCTTGCCCAGTCAAATTGTCCGGCATCAGACCTCGTGCTTCAAGCTGATCGACGAGCGATTGGAGCTCTTTGTGCTACTGCCACGCCCTGATGTCGTGTGCGGTGTCGCGTACTCCAGCACACAGGGCAGCTACGCGGTCATTACCCCAGATACTTGTGAGTTGGCTTAGAGGTGTCTCAGGGTGTTTTGTCAGCCAAGTTAGCGCATCGTTGACGTAGCGTTTCCGGGCTGCCCCGTAGGTGGCCAGCTGGCGGATTAATAATGTAATTGGCTGGTCTGTGGTAGGTGTGTATTGGTATTGGGCTATCGCCGACAAAAAGTCAATAACCTTTTCTTGAAAGTATGCCTGCATCATCTCTGCCACATGGAGATAATTGTTTGTCAGGACATTTTGTCGGTAGAAATGCTCGGCTTCTTCAGCAGCTCGCTGCTGGATGAGATCAATACTGAACTGATCATCCTGATAGGTCTGGCTCAGTAGGCTGTAGACAAATTGATGGGCCTGATCATAGAATAACTGTGTGATCTTTTGTTCTTTTACCGGTAGGGCTAATCGCTTGCGAAGCTGTTTGGGTGCATGCAGAATAGCGGCGAGTAAATCTTGCTCGATTTTTATGTCATAGAAACGGTTCACTGGTAAATCTTTGATCCGCAAAGAGCTGCCTGCCGCCAATAGTTTCTTGACCGCGGGTACGTCGAAACCTTCTCTAGGTATTCGAAAGTTATTGAGCCAGCGTGACGCGAAGTGAAGAGAGGTACCAGTTCCTTTTTGGAGCTGTGTCAGAATAAGCTGGCCAACCGTACTTTTGGGCCAGTCTCCTACCAGATCGGCAGCACTGTTGTTGGCGCACCAGAGGCGCTGCTGGGCGGCGCTGCCTTTGGCCGGAAATAGTGTCGGTGGGTGATTCTTGGCGATGCTGGCGTGGTCTCCAAAGGAGACGAGCCAGCTATGATCAAGAATATCTTCAGTAGAGTAGCCTATGTCGAGGAGCTGACCGATATCATTATTGCCATGTGATATTTGGCCAAGGCGTAGTTTGTCAGCGGTAGATATAGTATGCCGGGCGGGGTCTTGGAATAGTTGCTGAACTGTCTCGTATTGGCAATGGGTGATGTCGCGCATCGCATCGACTATTTCGTGGGTGACGGAATGGTCTTCTGGCAATGCCATCTCGGCGAGTGCATAGGCAAGCGCGGTCTCTTCGCTGACGCCGCGGAGATGGATTGCCTGGTACGTTCGCTTGATGAGCCCAAGCGGTACGCGATTAATCCAGTCCAACCGTGGCCGTTCGTGTGGTCTATCGACGTGATTATGGGTATGTGGGCCGCCGGAGAGCTCAAACTGCAGTGAGATCGCCTGCTGGGCGAGGCTGGCGCGTTGATGGTAAGCACGCTCGATTATCTGCCGCTGCCGAATAAAGGTCTCGAGTAATTTTTCTGAGGAAAGCTCTATGAGTGGAGTTGTCTGCGAGAGCTGCGCTGAGGTGGCGCCGAGACTACAGCCGCTGCGTGCAAAATAATCTTTGAGTATCGTGAAGTCTTCTTCTGCTTCGAATTTTTCGGCGGCGATGGAGACTGCCCGGTAGGCATCGAAGTAGGGGTTATCGCCAGATTTACCGATGAACCGGCCAATATTGTCAAGTGCTGCTCTATCGATTTTTTGGCGTATACCGCGGAGCTGGGCGCTTACTTGACTGCCAAGTCGAGCCCAGGTGATCTGCTCAGCAAAGGAACTGTGATACGATGAAGCTTCGGACCGTGCTGGGTCGTTGTACTCGGTGGACCGTGCGATCAAGTCGGCAACTCGCATGACAGTTCTATGCTCTTGTTTTTCTTGGCTGTACTCGGGGTGCGCCCGCCCGATAGCTTCGTGTATTTGACGATACAGCGTGGCGATCTCTGGATATACGTCGCCGACGCTTCCTCGGTCGCCCTTTGGTGCAAGGAAGGAGACATCTGAATGCTCACCAGTTATTACGGGAAGGTTTTTGATTGATTTGTGGCTTCTGCCAGACAGCTCGGCGTCCTGAACGAGGCGTCTGGCAAGCAGTAGAGCGCTCCTTTCTGGTGTGTCAAACATACTGGCTCGGACAATGTCGCGCCATAGATTATCTGTGACGTCTTCTGGGCGTGCGGTGATATAGACGTCTTCTCTGTCAGCGGAGCGCTTTTTGAGAGTGCCAGCGATCAGCTTATCGTAATACATTAAGCGTCGCTCGAGATAGGTTTTTTGTTTCCTTGAGCCGTTTGTCAGTAGGGCGCGAGCTGCCTCATTGACATGACAGCGCTCGAGTGATTCCAGAATATGCTGAGTCTTGCCGGCAGCCAGTGCGTCCGCGAAATCTGCTCGCTCTCTATTGCGGCGATCACTGTGGTCCGCTAGATCAGCAGGGAGGCTACCCGCTGACGCTTCTATATGATCAATGATGCGGCGGGCGGCGCCTGGCAGGCACTCACCGGTTGGACGGACCATCGAGAAACCCGCCAGTGCTGCCTCCGCGAGTTTTGGGAGGTCTGGACTAGGGATATCTTCTAGCCCCCAATCCCGTAATGATTGAGCAATATCAGGATAACGTTCGTAAGGGCTCATAGGCGGTGATGAGCGTGTGTACTATTTTCGTATCCCGCGTAGAGCATCGATCAGCTCAACCGGGAAGAGCATCATTGTCTTCTGGCTGGGCTCGGTGCTGATGCGCTCTAATGTGTTGAGCGTACGCAGGTTGATCGCACCAGGGGTGTTGGCGAGGATGTGGGCTGCCTGAGCAAGTGTTTCAGCGGCAGCTCGTTCACCATCGGCATTGATGATGTTGGCACGGCGCTCACGCTCGGCTTCAGCTTGTTTGGCCATAGCCCGCTTCATGTCGCCTGGTAGCTCGATGTTTTGGATCTTGACGTTCTCGACGTCGATCCCCCATTTGTCAGTTTCGGCGTCGACGATTTCCTTAATCTGCTGAGAAATTTCTTCACGCTTGGCTAGTAGGTCATCCATATCGACATTACCGGTGACATCACGAAGTGCTGCCTGGGCAAATTGGCTCGTCGCGTAAATATAATTAGTAGTCTCGAGGACTGCTTTTGGCGCATTGATGACTCGGAAATAGACCACTGCATCAACGCCAACAGTCACGTTGTCTTTGGTGATGACCTCTTGTTTTGGCACATCGATCGGTGTTGAGCGGACGTCGACTAGCATGATCTGCTGGACGATTGGAAAGATCAGACGAAAGCCCGGATCACGCGTCCCGGTGTAGCGACCAAATGTCAGGATGACGCCGCGCTGATACTGGTTGATGATCCTGATACCGCTTGCCATCACACCCAGGATGATGATTATTACAATAAGCGCGATCAGTCCATACGATGCATAGACTTCTGGTTGCATAAAACCTCCTTTAGGTTATAACTTTCCCTTACTATACGCCAGGGTCTGGGGTATTTGCAAGGGTTGCCTGGGTGATCAGCTGGTCAAGCAGAGACGCTAGAGGTACTCCGGCGGCCTGCCATAGTTTCGGATACATGCTGATAGAGGTGAAGCCGGGGATACTGTTAATTTCATTCAAAAATAGGCGGTTATTGGCCGTCACGAAAAAGTCGACTCGGGCCATACCTTGGCCATTGATTGCTCGGTAGGCAGTCAGGGCGTATTCCTGCAGGGCTGCGAGTATCGTGGGGTCGAGCGCTGCCGGGATAGCGATGCGAGATTGGCTGGTGCGACTGTATTTACTGTCATAATCATAAAAATCGCTGCCCGAGATAATCTCTCCGGCGGTGCTGACCCGGCTATCTGCGCTGCTTCCGAGGACAGCTAGCTCAATTTCACGGCCGTCAATTGCCTGCTCGATCAGCACAGTACTGTCTTGCTGGAAGGCGCTCGCCAGTGCCTGCGTCAGCTCTTTGGCTGTTTGAGCTTTGTGGACGCCAATCGATGACCCAGCACGGCAGGGTTTGACAAAAAGAGGACTACCAAGCTGCTCGGCCAACTCTTCAAAAGAAGGCTGCTGGTCGTGACGCGTGAGCGTCCGCCAAGGCACGACTGGGACGCCCGCCGCCGCTGCAAGGCGCTTTGTCATGTCTTTGTCCATACTGACCGCCGCCGAGAGGACGCTTGGCCCGACGCATGCGATATGAGAGAGGGCTGCCACGCCTTGGACTGTCCCGTCCTCGCCATGAGCGCCATGAAGTGCAGGGAAGATCACGTCAATAGGGAGCGGAGTTGTGCCATCAATCAAAAACGCGCCACCACCGAGCTGTGGGGTGAGTTGTGGTAAATTGTCGGCGGTATGCTGATCAATCGTCTCGACCAGCTGCCACACACCTTGGCGGTTGATATAGCATAAGCTGACATGGTAGCGCTGAGGTGACAGACCGGATAGGATTGTTCGGGCGGAGCGGATCGAAACGTCGTGCTCAGACGACTCACCGCCAAAGGCAAGGAGTATACGATATTGACTCATTTCTTTAGTATAGCCCACCCTCGGTGAGTTTTGCTATAATTCAAGGTGAATTATCAGGTGAAATAAGAGCGGGGTATTACATATGTCAGCAACGACTCATCAGTCACGGCAGCCGCTGGCGGAGCGTTTACGGCCACAGACACTTGATGAAGTGATTGGCCAGACGCACCTACTGGGTGAGGCAGAGATTCTGCGGCAAATTGTCCGCAAAAAGCAACCCGTGAGTCTGATTTTGTGGGGGCCACCGGGGACTGGCAAGACGACCTTGGCACGAATTATTGCTCATGAAGTTGCTGCAGAGTTTATCGAGCTGAGTGCAGTGACGAGCGGGAAGAAGGATGTCGAGCGGGTCATCGAACATGCCCGGCAGAACTGGAATCTTGGTCTACGCACAGTGCTGTTTGTCGATGAGATTCACCGGTTCAATAAGGCTCAGCAAGATGCCTTTTTGCCGCACGTGGAGAGCGGTTTGATCACGCTGATCGGTGCGACTACCGAAAATCCCAGCTTCGAGGTCATTACACCGCTGCTCAGTCGGACGCGTGTGCTCGTACTGCAGCCTTTGAGTAAGGCGGAGGTGTTGGCTATCTTGCAGCGGGCGTTGACTATTCTGCAAAAAACAGAGCAGGAGGTGACACCAGAGGCGCTTGACTATTTGGCTGAGCTATCGGCGGGCGATGCTCGGGTGGCGTTGGGCAATTTGGAGCTTGCTCTCAATCTGGCAGATAGTGTCACACGAGAGGTCGTCCAGGCGGCTGCTCAAAAAAAGCTGCCAGGCTACGACAAGGCTGGCGATGCCCACTATGACATCATATCGGCTTTTATCAAATCAATGCGCGGCAGCGATGTGCAGGCCACGCTGTATTACCTAAGCCGGATGATCGATGCCGGTGAAGACCCGAAGTTTATTGCTCGGCGGATGATTATCTTCGCAAGCGAGGATATCGGCCTGGCGGGGAATGGTGCTCTGGCGTTGGCTGTGGCGACCTTTCAGGCGGTTGAGAGGGTCGGCTTACCCGAGGCGAACTACAATCTCTACCACTGTGCAGTTGCCTTGGCGCGCTCGGCGAAGTCGCGCGAAATTACTGACCTGATGCATCACGCCAAAGCGCTCGCTACGCGCTATGCTGACGCTCCGGTGCCGCTGCACGTGCGAAATGCACCGACCAGGCTCATGAAGGACCTTGGCTATGGCAAAGACTACCAGTGGCGCGCAAATTTCCAGCCCGAAAAAGGCTTTCTACCAGAGGAAGTTCGCAACGCGCAGTAGGGTGAGGTAGGCTATCTTGCGGTAAAATATGCTATACTAGGGATATTGAAGGTGCAAAAGGAGATATTACAATGACAAAGACGCAACCAACTCACGATCAATCACCGGTAATAACGCAGCAGGCTGATCAGCAATATTTTGCCCAGTCGGGTACTCAGCCGGTGCAATACGTCCTGGCTGCGAAGTCGCTCAAAGGGGTACAAGGCTGGCTACAGTTCTTTGTGGTTATCTTGGTGCTGCTATCACTCGGCTATATTAATAGCTTTTTTGGCTCGCTTAATCATCTGAGTGACCCGGTGGCAGTGGTGACAATGATCTTTTCGCCGATTATCGCGACACTGGCGCTGCTGGCCGTCGCCTTTATTACAATGCAGAAAAAGCTCGGCAAGTGGTTTGCGGCCGGTACGTATCTTGCGAATACACTGTTTCTCTTGATCAAGAGTATTACGGTATTTTCAGTCGCCTCGTCGTCCTACAGTGGGCGCGGCCCCGGCTCGCTACCACAACTGCTTGGCTCGGTCGTAACTACCATTGTCGTCGGCGGTCTCTTGATCAGCTACTTCTTCGTCTCTCGTCGAGTGAAAGAGACGCTGGTCAACTAACCGAGCTGGCGAGACCGGTTTGTGTACCGCTATCGCTGTCTGGCTCCTGTAAGCCTGGACTGATACCGTCTTCGAGCCTATCGAGAAATCGGCTCCGATGAACGCGGGAAGTCAATCCTCGTCGTGTGGCGGCTCCAGGCCTAGAGGCCGAACTGGCACTTCAAAGTCCCAGT
>CALHZK010000016.1 GCA_938040655.1 uncultured Candidatus Saccharibacteria bacterium | reverse complement strand
TCAAACCCGCCGAAGACGAATTCGAAGCCACCATCCAAGACCAAATCGCCGACGCCTCCGCTGCCGCTGACGTCATTCTCGTCATGGTCGACTCTACCGTCTACCCATCAGACGCCGATCGCCAACTAGCCAAAAAAGCCCTCAAAAGCGGCAAGCCCGTCCTCCTCATCGCGGGCAAGGCTGATCTCAAAGACTCACTCTCTACCGACGAGTTCAAACGCCTCGGCATCAAAACCATCATCAAAACCTCCGCCGAGCACAACATCGGCATCTCCGAATTACTTGATACCATCGCCGAGCTCATTCCGCCAGCCACCGCCGCCGCGCCTGACGACATCATCCGCGTCGCCTTGATCGGCCGGCCGAACGTCGGCAAAAGTAATCTGTTCAACACCCTAGCGGGCAAGCAGCAAGCCATCGTCGCCAACGTTGCCGGCACCACCCGCGACGTCAACCGCGTCCAAGTCCGCTACCATGGCCAGACCATCGAGCTGCTAGACACCGCCGGCATTCGCCGCCAAGGCAAGCAAGAGACCGGCATCGAAAAGTTCTCAGTCCTACGCACCATGCAGGCCATCAACGAAGCCGACATCTGCTTCCTGCTGATGGACGTCAATGAATTAAACGTTGGGTTGGATCAGCGCTTGGCTGGCATCATCGACGAAGCAGGCAAGGGGCTGGTGCTGGTGGTCAGCAAATGGGACTCCGTCGAAGGTAAAGACGCCTACACCCGCGACGAGCTGGCGCCGCAAATTAGCTATCATTTCAAATTCACGCCCTACGCACCACTGATTTTTACCTCATCAGTCACTGGCCAAAACGTCGCCAAATTGTTCGACCTAGCCCTCGATATTTATAAGCGCCGCCGCCAAGAGTGCAAGACCCGCCTCCTCAACGACCTCCTGCAAAAAGCCGTCGCCGCTCATCCGCCAGCCGGCCTAAAGAACTCGCATCCAAAACTCCGCTACATCGTCCAGACCGACACGGCCCCGCCATGGTTCGTCATCTACGGCAGCAACCTCAAATTCGTCCACTGGAGCTACAAACGCTACCTCGAACGCACCCTGCGCGAAGCCTTCAACTTTGCCGGCACACCCATCAAGCTATCTTTCCGCGACGAAAAGCAGCTGAAAGCCAACCGCCAGCGCGTCGCCCGCGGCCTGGCACCGGTCACCAAAGCCTACAAACAGGCCAAACAGGCCGCGCAGCAGCAAACCCAGCGGTAGGATAAAGGGTCAGTAGCCCCACCCCCGGCCACACAGCTCGCTGCCGCCCCGCTCTCGCCATTGACATTTTATTCGAGTATTGATATATATATCAACTTTTGCTCGAAGTTATCAGGAAAGGGCAGAAGTTGCCCTTTTCGCTTTGAGCAGACTCTCGAAAGGAGAGAAAAATGGATGTGATCTTCTTCACCGTCATTTTATCGATGATAATCCTCACACTACTATTACTTGTTGACTTCTTGCTTTTTGACACAGCGAGAGAGATGAGTACCCGTTTTATCGGAGCCGTCTTGAGTATATTGTTTGGGTTATTTGTGACCTTCATGATATTCATCCTTTACTACGTAGTAACAGGTGGTCAACCGGACTGTCAATAAAAGAAAAGGGGCAAGAGCCCACCAAGAGAAAATAGCTCGCCGGACGGCCTATCTGAGATTCTCAGATATAGAGCCTTTTGGCTGGAGCCTTGGTGGGCTATTTTCTTGCTTATCTAACCGTAGCTTTAATATTGTAAAAAGTCATCATTGCTTAGAGGTATACTCCACAAGTGTGGGGCTGGACAGGCAAATAACCCATATTATACAATAAGTTTTGGAGAAAGGAACTCATATGGAGCACAATGTCCCTATCAGTCAAAGCAGCTTATTAGCAAATATCGCGTTCATTTTACTGCCACTTGTGTTGCTTATCGCGCTTATCATTATCACGGTTGTCATCATCCGCTCAGCTCGCCGGCGCAACGCTCGGCTGGCACAACTAGAAGATCAAGTGGCCGCCCTTAACCAGAAGGTCGACGATTTGCAAAAATAACCAGCGTAGATCAATACAAAACACCGGCAAAATTCGACCCCACACAGCCCGTCGATAGAGCGCGGAGTCGGCCACCTCACTCAGCCGTATGCTATACTGCTGGTATGAAATTAATTTTTGCCCTTGGTAACCCTGGCGCTCGCTACGCTCTGACACGGCACAATAGCGGCTTCCTGCTAGTCGATTATCTCGCTGCCGAGCAGGCAGTTGGCTTCACGCCCAAACCGAAGCTATTGGCTGACATTGCCCAGCTGACCGCCTCGCACCTGACGCCGAACGCCACGACCGAAAAGGTCATCCTGGCCAAACCGACGACGTTTTATAACGAAGCTGGCCGAGCTGCTCGAGCGATCATGAACTTTTATCGACTCAGTCTTGACGACATCCTGGTTATCCACGACGACATCGCGATCAGCCTCGGCACCATCCGTGTCCGCCGGGGCGGCAGTGATGGTGGCAATAACGGATTGAAGTCGCTACATAACCACATCGGCAGTGATTTTTGGCATATACGAATTGGTACCCAGACCGCTCAGAGCCACCAGGTTCCAGCCGATAAGTTCGTCCTGATGACCCTACCGGCCGACGAGCAAGTGCTCATCACTGACCGAGTGGCGCCGGCTGTCCAGTCGATCGTTGGTCAGTTTATTGGCCATCAGATCACTGCCCATACAACAAAAGTATAAGTGTTTTCACCTCTGTAAATCTATACCTGCGTACTAAATTTGAACACAAAACAAGTTCATTGCTATATCACGAGCTGTTCCACATTATTGCGGGCTGATCACATTTATTGTTCAGTAGAATGTCGTGCAGTTTCCACTAAAAAAGCGCTAGGTAAGGGTGGGCATCACCTAGCGCTTTGTTACCCTTCAACCCACCCGAGCTCCCGTAGCAAAAGAAGCGTCAACGGTCACACTACAAAGACCGGCGCCTGGCTACCTGCCAATACATCACATACTCTTTTGCTTAAGAGGTCGCCTTGAAAATAAGGGTAGTTAAAGGGGTTAGTATGCGCGTAACGTGATATTGCAAAAAGTGGAGGGTAAGAATACTTTTGCATCATTGCGCGCAACCTAACATATAGTTATAATAGGGGGTATAAGGTACGTTTGGTAAGTTTCCTTACCAATCACGTGTCATTATAGCAACCATTTGACAAACTGTCAATACTTTTTATCATGAATTTTATGAAAAGCAATAGAAATAACTCAGAGAGTGCACGCTACCTCTCAGGGGTTAGCGTTCATTGCCTTTTTATAAAAAGCTTGTGTTGTATGAGTCAACAGTCATGGACCAGCCAGTAACCTGTATTCGGCCGGCCGCGCATCCGTTTACTGAGCGGCTGACTACCATCCCGCAGCCACCACGCCAGATATGCTATCTTGGCCATTTACCCACCGCCAAAAGCCCTGCGAACCCAGTAGTGGCGATTGTCGGCTCGCGCAAGCCATCGCCTTATGGTATCGAAGTGACGAAACAGTTCGCACAGGAGTTGGCCCAGGCTGGGTGTATCGTCATCAGTGGTTTAGCTCTCGGTGTTGACTGTATTGCCCAAGAGGCCGCATTGCAAGCCGGCGGTACAGTGCTCGGAGTCGTCGCTGATGCGCTACCAGC
Organism: uncultured Candidatus Saccharibacteria bacterium; assembly: GCA_938040655.1. Taxonomy (GTDB): domain Bacteria; phylum Patescibacteriota; class Saccharimonadia; order Saccharimonadales; family Saccharimonadaceae; genus Nanosynbacter. The sequence continues at coordinate 3,048 of CALHZK010000016.1, read as the reverse complement.
TATTTCGCCGCGAGCTAACCAGCCACTTGCTCGCCGCATTATCCAGCAGGGTGGGGCGATCCTCTCTGAGTGGCAGTCTGGTGATGGTAAGATTGTCAGCCGGTGGAGTTTTTTGCAGCGAAATAGACTGGTAAGTGGCTTGGCTGATGCAGTCGTCATCACCGAGGCGGCCGAGCGTAGCGGTACATTAAACACAGCTGCTCATGCGTTAGACCAGGGGCGAGATGTCTTCGTGGTGCCAGGCAATATCACGAGCCGGCTATCAGCTGGCTGTAATGCACTCCTCACACAGGGCGCGCTCCCCGCCATCCAAGCGAGCGATATCATCACAGTGATCGCCCCGCAGCGATCAGCGCCACAGTCACCACAGCAAGTACTGCCGCTGGCGAGCACACCAGCAGAGCAAACAATCATTCAGCTGCTCGCCGAAGGCTGGCGTGACGGTGACCAACTACAACAGCGGTCACACCTCTCAGCGGCTGATTTTTCAACCGCACTGACTATGCTAGAGGTCAACGGCAGTATCAAACCGCTCGGCGCCAATCACTGGGCGCTGACCCATCGCAACCAGACAGACCATTGACAGAATGGTAGTTTTTCGTGTAATATCAGTGTCGTCAGTAAATCCTTCACTCACATACTATTTAGAAAAGATATATTTACTTATGCCAGATCATATACCACAGCCAGAAAAGCCTGGGCCACGCGAGGCTGAGCCAAACCAGCCAGGGCAGCCAGAGAAACCGGTTCGGAGCAGCCTCGGTCAAGCGGCGCTACGGGCGGCGCGAAAAGCCCTCCACGAAACTAGAACAACCGCTGGACGGGCGGTCAGGGGAGCGGTCAATAACATTTCTCCCGGACTTCAACGATCACCAGAAGAGCGTACTGACCCGGCGATAGCCCAGTTCATTGAGCGCACCAACTTAGCTCGACTCATTGATAAGATTATCTTATCGCAGCGCTCCAGGCCCACGATGGTCAAACCAGCGCTCAGCGAGTTATCTACCTACAAGATGACACCATCACCGAGAGCGTCGCTAGTAGCCCGTATTGCCAGCGCCTGCTCAACAAAACGTTTAAAAAGGCAAAAGTACACCGGCAGCTCCCAAAAGAGCAGCGGCCAGAGAAGGCAAGCAGCCAGATTATTGTCGAGCATGGCCTCGGCTACCATGAAATGACTCGAGACGCTCGCACTCCGGCATCACCTGACGAAGTACCGGTCGGTTACCTGACTATTTATATATAAGATTCACAATGGAACACATGACCACACAGCCACCTATTCAACCAATTGCATCGGCAGAGCAATCTCTCGTGCGTGATATCGCAACTATACCAAATGCTATTAGTGCCCTTGGGGCGTTGCTTGTCTGGCACGGATCAAATCACCTCGACACCGGTTGGGGGTTTAGCTCCACACTTGCCGGGCGGGTCGCCGATCTCCTAGATGGCCAAATCGCCCGCAAAACAGGCCAAACGAGCGATCTCGGGGCGGCAGTCGATGCGACGCTTGATAAGCTGGCAGTGACTAAAATTGGCCGGGAGCTCTACGATCGAGACATCGCACCAAAGTGGTTCTTGAAAGCCATGGGCACCCTGGCGGTCACTAATAGCCTGGCGACCGCCCTGGCGGCTCAGCAGCTCACCGAAACGAGCCAGCGACCCACCACAAGCGGTAAGCTGGCAATGGCAAGCCAAAATCTAGCCCTACTGTCTTACGCTGGTAGCCGCCTCTTGACGAAACACGCAGTCCAGTCCGAAAGAGGGAATGGCCAAGAGCCCGCCCACCGATCAGCCAAAGTGGTGCGAATGCTTGGCCACGCGGCAGCAGCCCTTGGTGTTGGGCTAGGTGTGAAAGCCGCCGGGTCGTACATCACACGAGCAGTACGCGCTCGCTCATACTCATCGCGCCCAGCACAAGAGTGATTTTTGAATTTTTTTACTAATCGGTTTATCATGGAGAGTCATGAAGAATTTGGTTATTGTCGAGTCGCCTGCAAAAGCGAAAACCATTGAGAAATATTTGGGCAAGGATTTTCATGTCTTGTCAAGCGTGGGACACATCCGCTCGATTGTCAAAAAAACCAAGGACGGCACGCCACCGATTGATGTGGCGAATGATTTTTTTGCCGTCTACGAAGTTGATCCCGAAAAAAAGAAAGTCATCACCGAGCTCAAGAAAAACGTCAAGGCCGTCGGCAAAGACAATGTCTGGCTGGCCACCGATGAAGACCGCGAAGGGGAGGCTATCGCCTGGCACCTCTGTAAAGTGTTGGATTTGCCGATCGAGACGACCAAGCGCATCGTCTTTCACGAGATCACCAAAGACGCCATCACCAATGCCATTAAAAACCCGCGCACTGTCGACATGAACCTGGTGCAGGCGCAGCAAGCTCGGCAAATCCTCGACCGGCTGGTTGGCTTTGAGCTCAGCCCTGTGGTCTGGCAAAAAGTGCCGGGCGGCAAATCGGCTGGCCGCGTTCAGAGCCCGGCAGTGCGGCTGCTGGTCGAGCGCGAACGAGAAATCATGAAATTTGCAGGCAGCTCGCAGTTCAAGGTGACCGCCATATTTATCCACGACAACCAAGAATTCAAGGCCGAGCTCAACCAAAAATTTGACTCTGAAGCAGCCGCCCATGAATTCCTAAATAGCCTCAAGCCAGCCACATTCACCGTCAGTGACATCTCGAAGACGCCTGGCACCCGCAACCCAGCCGCACCGTTTACGACATCAACTCTGCAGCAGGAGGCCAACGCCAAGCTTGGCTTCAGCTCCAAGGCCACCATGGCCTCGGCGCAGCGGCTGTACCAAGACGGTAAGATCACCTACATGCGTACCGATTCGGTCAATTTGAGCGGGCAGGCCATCGCCAGCGCCACCGACTTTATCAAGCGGCTGTACGGCCCAGATTATTCGACTGTGCGCAAATTCAAAACCAAATCTGCCTCAGCCCAGGAAGCCCACGAGGCCATCCGCCCAACCGACATCACCCGCGAAACCGTCACCTCAAATGAATACGACCAAAAACTCTACGACCTCATCCGCCG
>CALHZK010000015.1 GCA_938040655.1 uncultured Candidatus Saccharibacteria bacterium | reverse complement strand
CAAAGGCAAAGGCTGCATGCATCTTCTCGGCAGTCGATAGCTCTTTGGCGGCTCGCTCTTCAGGCTGCTTCATAAAGGCCAGACTCGATTCGTTCGGTTTCGGTTCCTCTGATCGTGGCAGCTGTTCCATACGTAGTTTCCTTTCCGCTTGTGTATAGTGTATAATCTATAATAGAATGCAAGAAAAGTCAACTATCACCGCCTGGTTACGGCAAGCGACCGCGCAGCTCAAGGATGCCGGGATCGATTCGGCGCGGCTCGACGCAGAGCTGCTCCTAGCCCAGACACTACGTAAATCTCGCACCTATCTCCACGCCCACCTAGAAGAGGAGATCGACCCACGGCGACTAGATATCGCTGCGGCGCGGTTGAGCCTCCGACTCGACCGTGTGCCCTTGGCTTATATCCTCGGCGTGAAAGAATTTTATGGCCGCCAGTTTGTCGTCTCACCGGATGTGCTCATCCCGCGGCCAGAGTCTGAGGCGATGGTGTCGCTCCTGCTGGAGCTGACCGCTGGTGAGATCGCGCCGCGAACGCTGATCGATGTCGGGACAGGCTCTGGTTGTTTGGGGATCACGATCGCCCTGGAGCGGCCAAATTTTCGCGTAATTTTGTCTGATAGTAGCCCGCAGGCGCTGCGAATTGCCCAAAAAAACGCCGCACTACTACAGACCAGCCACGGTGAGGTTCATCTCGATATCAGCTTCGTGCGGCAATCACTGCTGAGCAAGCAGCTAGAGCCGGTCGACTACATCATTGCGAATCTGCCGTATGTCGACCGATCTTGGACCGACACTTCACCAGAGCTCCGCCACGAGCCAGCACAGGCGCTCTACGCCGAAGAAGGCGGGCTACGCCTCATACGGCAGCTGATTGGCCAAACACCGCGCCATTTGGCACCAGGCGGGCTACTGCTGCTTGAGGCCGACCCCACCCAGCACCAGGCTATCATCACCGAAGCAGCAGCTCATAGGCTACAGCATATCACCACCGCGCACTATATCATTGCGCTGCGTCTGCAGACTGCTTGTATTCAGACAGCGTGAGCGAGACCTTCTGCTCCTTGCCCTGGCGCAGTACGGTCAGCGACACCGTCTCACCTGGCCGAAACTCTGATATCAAACTGCCAAAGCCTCCTTGCTCGCCAACTTTTTTGTCATTCACCTTTGTGATGATATCTCCTTCGCGTAGGCCGGCCTTGTCTGCTGGGCTACCGGGCTCGACCGCGGCGTGACTGCGGCGAGAACCACTTGTCGTCTCATCATCTTCGTCAGAGTCTGAGGAAGCCCTGTCTCTACTAATAAGTGCCCCGTTGCTGACTGGCAGCCGCTGGGCTACCCGAATATCTGGCGTGATATCAGTAAAATACACGCCAACATAACCTTTCTGAACTTTACCAGTCTCGAGCACGCTCCGCACCAAACCCTTGGTGGCGTTGATCGGGATCGCAAAGCCGACACTCTGCGCCTCCGAGACGACTGCCGTATTGATACCGATCACCTGCCCAGCTACATTGAGCAGCGGCCCGCCGGAGTTGCCAGGGTTAATCGCAGCGTCTGTCTGCAGGAGGTCAATCAAACTCTCGACCTTATTGTTGTCGCTGGCTGCTTGCACCGGCCGGCCTTTACCAGAGATCACGCCGCTGGTGACCGTGTTTTGGTAGCGACCAAGCGAGTTGCCGATAGCGATCACCTGCTGGCCGACCCGGGTAGTGCCCGAATCACCCAGCTGAGCCGGCACCAAATCTTTAGCGCCCTCGATTTTCAGGAATGCCACATCGTTCAGCGGGTCAGCGCCGACCAATTTGACGTGACTATACTGCGTGCCGTCACTTTTGGTGATCTGCAACCGCTGCGCCTTGCCGACCACGTGCTTGTTGGTCATCACATAGCCATTGGCGCTGATAATAATACCGGTGCCAGCAGACTGCACCTGACGCCGACCGTAGCGGCTGCTACCGGTCGTTTGTGTTGTAATAGATACGACACTTGGCGATACCCGGTTGACTACCTGCGAGACGTCTACCTCGCCGTTTGAGACGACGCTATTGCCATCTTTTTGATTCGTAAGTGGTGATGATTTCTGCTGGGCTAGCCAGGCACCAAACGCTCCCGCCCCCAGCGAGCTCGCCACCACCACGATGACTACCCCACAGATCGCCAGGGCTCGACGGCCACCACGCGACTGTGGCGCCGGGCTATATGAATCAGTCGGTGGTTGCGCTGGTGGTTGTGGAGTCTCAGCGGGCGGTTCGGCCGCCAGCTGCTGAGACGAAGGTTGTTGGTCCATAGGAGACTCCTTTGGCTTGTTATGTTTATCTATATAGCAACGGAGTTAAACTGTAGCAACATCATGATCGTCAAGATACCGACAAGAAGCGCCGGAGCGATAACGTCTGAAGCAAGAACTGTATTATGCTTCTTCCACGAGCGATATACTCGCCCTGCCAAAAATGATAGAAGAAATATAATAATCGTCATTTGGGGGATACGCAAGGCAGGTATACCGAAAACTGGATAGCTAAAGGTCCAATAATGCCCCAGCCACACAGCCTCGGCGCACACAACACCCCAAATCATACTCAGCAGGGTGATTTGCTCTTCGTCATAGGTCGACAAAAAGTGGCGCGCTACGCTGTAGCCAATGACCAATGCCAAGAGCACGACCAAGACCGGTGGCCACTCATACGACACCGAGAGCAGCGCAGTCACCCCCAAGACAATCGCAATCGCCGACTGAGTCATCATCTGCCAGCGCTTTGACATCGGTTTGAGGAATAACAGCCACACTGCATAGAACACCGTCAAACCGATCTGCACCAGCTCAGTCACTTGTGGCCCATACATCAGGGCGACCACACTGAGGCCGACAATAATATCTACCATATTTGCTTGGATATTTGTCCACCAAAACCGTGGCCGCACTGCCAGAGCTCGCCATTTACTCAGCAGTACCAAGACAATCGCTACCGCCGGATATTTCATCCGCGCAATCGCAAACAAGACGACCGCCAAGGCCACATTGAGTGCATAATAGGTGACCTCGCTGACCGCTGTCTTTTGCCGTGCCGACTTCAAGAATTCCATAGCCATTGCTTTTTATTATACCAAACTATCGGCTGGTTGAACCAATTACCACCACGAAATCAGCCTTGGTAGTGATAGTAAATGGTGGTGGCCCCTGTTTGACGCTGCCATACAACTGCGACAGTTTACTGGCGGTGGCCGTCTTCTCTTGCTCAGAACCGAGCCGATACACCACCGAGCTACCTGTCTGGCGCGAGGCGGCATTGCCGACCTGGACGATCTGCATACCCTCATCTGCCAGATTATCAGCGACTGTCTGGGCGGCACCAGCCTTACCGCTGCCGTTCAAGACGATAACCTTTGCCTTTTCTTTAGAGACCGGTGTCGCATACAGCTCGCTCTTGATATACGCCTGGATCTTTGTGTAGTTATACAGGCCGGCTGCCGGCTCGACGATACTACCTGCTCCGGCGACACTGCCTGTCACCATCAGTGTGTTGTTCTCTTCAACGAAGCTGAGGCGGTGAATGCTGCCCTCTTTCACCTCAGAGGCTAGCTTCATCACTGTGCGGATTTCGGCTGAATCAAAGTTGGTCCGCAAATTATTGCCAAGTGCATCCATCAGCGAGGACACCTTGCCAAAGTCAGTCAGAGTGCCAGCTGAGGTCGCTTTGCTCTTCAATGCCGTCAAGACAAGCTGCTGGTTTTTCTCGCGGTCAAAGTTAGATTGCTCCAAGCCGTAGGTCGGCGGCGCCAAACCGCGGGCACGCGAGAACCACATAGCTTTGTCGCCATCCATCTGGTTCGGCCCATTCTTGAAGTGAATATAATGGCCAGTCGGGCAACGCTCGCGGCGCTGCTGCTGAGTCAGCTCTTTGGCTCGGCACATCCAGTCGACGCTGCCATCGAGCACTCCCCGTGGGTCACGGCTTTGGACATTGACGGTTACGCCGCCGACTGCGTTGACTGCATCGCGGATGACAGTGGTGTTCACATGCACCACGTACTGCAGATCCATACCAAAAATATTACCAATAAATTGCCGTATGCCGGTCATCCGACGCTTCTCTGCCTCTTCGCTCTTGCCCTCATCGACACAGGAGAAGTATTCATTAATCTTGCCGGCGTAGCCCGAGTTGCAGGAGCGGCCATACTTGACGTAAAGATCACGTGGCACACTGAACATATACGCATCCTTTTTCTTTTGATCGACACTGAGTACCATGATCGAGTCGGTCAAAGTGCCGCCTGGATGATTTGGGTCGTCGTCAGTCGTGCCAAGGACTAGCACATTGCTGCGGCCATAACGGTCCATCTGCAGCTCCTTTTGCTGGAACAAGCCAAGGAGATTACCATTGCCAAATATTTTATGAGCGTTGGCTAGTGCTTTATAAATGAAAAAGCCAGCGACCAGCCCCACAATGAGGGCGATAATCAGCATAACCCGACGTTTGGTCAGGCGTTTTTTGCCAGCTCGCTTGCCTCGCCAGCGCGGCACGCGGCGCTCAGCTGCATCAATTTCGCGCAGTGAATCGCTGATGTCGTTCATATCAGGCGTCAGCCCCACTGCCCGAGAAGTCGGCGAAGGTGATGCGACGCGGCGAGCCGACTGCGAGGGTACCGATGGCGATTGAAGCCTCGGCGCTTGCTGCCGTGATGCCGCGCGTCTCGCCGATGGCGCCGCCGATTGGCGACCGAGACGTGGCCGCGACGGGCTCCCCATCTGACGCAATGACGCATCCTGCGACTGCCTTGGAACAAAGCCATCCATTGATTGTTTACGCTGTGGTCTCACTATCAATCCATTATACCACGCTCAGCCCGAATGATGCTTTTGTTTTTTGCCTCGCGAGCATGTATAATGGACGAGATGGACGCTCGCTTTATCGACCGACACCCTCGCCTGCGAGACGGGTTCGGGCTGATTACATTTGTTGCCGGAGTTATTATCGGTACATTGCTGATTAATGCCTTTATCTTTCGCAGCTTTAACGTTGACGGGCCGAGCATGGAGCCGACTATGTATACCGGCGATCGGTTGATCGTCAATCGCCTCCCGGTCACTGTCGCCCAGCTACAAAATAAGCCATACGTCCCTCAGCGCGGCCAGATTATCGTGTTCAAAAACCCCAACTTTAACCCCTCACTAGGTCGCGATGAATATATTGTCAAGCGAGTCGTCGCCTTCGCCGGTGAGCGCGTCACTGTCAAAAACGGCCGCGTCACCGTCTACAGCAAAGAGCAGCCACATGGCTTCAACCCAGACACCGGCGTGAACCACAATGAGCCAAGCCAGCCAACATCTGGCGATGTCGACACAGTAGTCAGCGATGGGACACTCTTCGTCATGGGCGACCATCGCCAGGGCGGGTACTCCTGTGACTCTCGCAACTGCATGGGCAATATCCCCCTGTTTGACGTGGTCGGGCCAGTCAGTGTACGGATCTTCCCTTTCACCAAAGTCCGAACATTTTAATTGTTCAACAACACTTAGTCAAGTAGGCGCTGGATACGGTCAAAATCATCGCCGTCTTTAAATGGAATAATTATTTGTCCAGCACCGCGCGTATTGGTACGAATCTTGATTGGCGCCTGAAACCGGCTGGTGAGCCGCTCAACCGCCTCGGTGTGTGGCTGTTCAGGGATAACACGAGCAGCCGCAGCCGAATGTGTCTGCGCCTGCTTCCACAGCGATATCGCCTGCTCAATCCGCCGAACGCTCCACTCATGGCTAATCGCTTTGGTCATCAGCTCTTCAGCGACTTCATGTGGCAAACCGACCAATGGCCGCGCCTGCCCCTCCGAGAGCTTGCCATCGTACAGTGCTTGCTGGACAACCTTTGGCAGCTTCAGCAGTCGTAGCGTATTGCTGACAGCACTGACAGATTTGCCGCCAACTCGTCGCCCGATCTGCTCGAGTGTCATATTGAACTGGTCACGTAGCTTAAGGTAGGCGGTCGCGGTCTCTAGGGCGTTGAGGTCGCGCCGCTGCAGATTCTCGATCAGCGACACCTCAAGCCGGTGCTGACCGCTCAGGCTGCGAACAATACAGGGAATATCGGCTAGGCCCGCCAGTCGAGCCGCCCGCCAGCGCCGCTCACCCGCCACGATGACATAGTGACCATCTGACTGTGGAGTCACCACGATCGGCTGCACCACACCATGTGCTGCGACCGAAGCCGCCAGTTCACGCAGCGCCTCTTCATCAAAGAAGCGGCGCGGTTGGTCTTTGTCTGGCTCAACCTGATCGATTGGCAGCTGGCGTAAGCGCGAGACTTGGTCATCCTGCTTGGCGGTCGGATCAAACGTTTCGTCAAGCAAATTGGTCGGTATTAGCGAGTCAAAACTCCGCCCGAGGCCTTTTTTCTTCATCCGCTGATCCTTTCTTCGAGCTCTTTGGTCAAGGCCTTATATGCTCGCGACCCCTTAGAGAAGCGGTCATACACACCGACTGGCACACCATGGCTCGGGGCCTCAGCCAAGCGGACATTACGCGGGATAGTTGTCCGGAACGTCTTATCTGGGAAGTGTTTCTTAATTTCATCATGCACCTGCGTCGACAGCGTCGTCCGTGGATTGACCATGGTCAGGAGCACGCCAAGCAAGTCAAGTTTTGGATTGAGGCCTTTGCGGATCAGCTTCATCGTCTCGAGTAGCTGCCCGAGCCCCTCCAGCGCATAAAACTCCGCCTGGACCGGCAGCAATACATGCTGTGCCGCGATCAGCCCATTCACTGTCAGCAAACTCAAGCTCGGCGGGCTGTCGATCAAGACATAGTCGTAACCTTTGAGTTCTGCGAGAGCCTCGCGCAGGCGGACAAACCGCCCCTCAGCTTGTGCCAGCTCCACCTCGGTATTGGCGAGATGCGGCGTCGACGGTGCCAGAGAGAGGTTTTTGTACTCAGTTGATTGGATAGCCCGCTTCAACTTGGCTCGGCGCGTCATCACCTCGGCCATGGTGATCTCGAGCGACTGCTTGTCAATCCCAAGACCACTGGTCGCATTGCCCTGGGGATCAAGGTCGATCAGCAAAACTTTCTTGCCACTTTTGGCTAAAAAATAGGCCACGTTGACACTAGTTGTCGTTTTGCCAACACCACCTTTTTGATTGGTAACCGCAATAATATTTGTCATAAATCCCCTTCTGCTTACCTTATTGTACCACACAGCAGGCGGATAACGAGGTGGTAATCAGCCAAAAACCACTTAGGCAAGATGACGAGCTAGTAGCTTTTGCTGGTGGCGGCGGATCAGCCAAAAGCCACCACCCCGCACCAGGCCAAACACGATAAACGCCAGCACATACATAATCAGCATAATTGGCATGAAGAGGGTGAGGCTCAGCTGTATGACCACAAACAAGGCCGCCCACGATAATGAGACAACTGCCGTATAGAGCAGTGCGGTATTTTTTGTCAGTTGATAGAATCCTACTGTCAGGGCCGCCGCAACCACCAGGCTGATACTCATCCATAGAAAAATCCATACATCGATTGCATGTCCTAGCATCAAGAATACCGCAAAAATAGGTATCGCCATCACAGGATGGCCACCGATGATGAGCATCGCGCCAAGCGTCACAAACAAGCCACCGGCAACGGCCCACGCCTGCTGCCAGTCTTTGCGGGGTGAGCCGGGCTGCTCAGGCGTCCGCACGCTGACCCAGAGAACCGTCCACGAGACAATAGCACCAAGCAAACTCACCGCGCCGAACACTCGGCACAGTACCGCCACATGCTCCCAGGGAGTGACAACCGCGCTAATCGAGATAAGCCCTAGCAGCACCGGTGCCAGCGCGCCTAGCCACCAGGCTTTGGCACCGACTAGCGAGACATCGGCCGAACGGGCACCCTGTGGTGACGACGGGTCCTGCGGCACATGAATCGATTTATCGTCCATGTCGTCAGTCAATCCAGCCGATTATTTTGTAATTGGAGTTACTGCTGTCCTCAGGTGCACGATCATCCTTCAATGCCGGCAATGGCTTGGCGATAATGCCAGATCTGATATACCAGCGCCACTCGTATTTGTTCGACGCAGATTGCCAGCGACCAGCATCAGAGATCCAGTAACCATCAGCCGACTTTGGCTGTTTATTGATTTTATACTGAGCAAACTCTTGCTGGCTAATCTTTCGCGAGGTATCATGCTTCACGTCGTAGCGGTACAGGCGACAGTCGTATGTCAGATAATTACGACACACCCGGTAGACAAAGTCGTGCTGGGGCCTGGCCAGCCAGCGCGACACGCTCATCAGCAAGAACGCTACCAACAGAATAGCCACTGGTATACCAAAGAGGATGATCAGGCGACCAGTCTGTCGAGACGATGGTGCCGGTGTTGTCGTAGATGTGCGTTTTTTCGCCATGGCTAGGCCTTCCCTTCTTTCAGCCGATGCGTATACGAGCGCTGATACGCTACTTTAACGGCAGCGGCAGTCACCAAAATAATCAGCGACGAGAGCGCCAGGCAGGCCCCAATACCGAAGTCCATACCGTAGCGAAAGGTCGCATGCACCAGTGTCAGCGCGACTACCCCTGCGCTTATATTGACTAAGTGCATCCGGCGGTGAGTCGAGCCATACCATAATAGCAGCGCCTGACTGGCCAGCAGTAGTCCATACCACCAGACTGGGTATTTGCTAACATTCAGGGAGAAGAAGAAAGCTACAAAAAAGCTATACAGCAACGCTGGCTCATCGAGCAGCTGTGGCACCACTCGCCCTGGCATCAGGCGATTCACCAGGCGCATCAGCCCAGCGACCAGTACACCAAACGAAGTCGCCACCAAGAAAAAGATATCAACGAAGAATGGCGGTACCTCACTCGTCGTCGCATAAGCAACTATCGGCGCCATCAGCACTAGCGTCATCGCCCCCGCCAGCAGACCTGTCATGATATAGAGCAAGAAATTACTCCGTAGCAAACGGCTCGCCAACCAGTGGATCAGCGCCGCAATCGCTGCAACACCACCTGCCACCAGCAAGAACATCGCCTGAGTGAGTACGAGGCTCCCGAGCCGTAGATTATTCAGGCTAATCGCCACCATCAGACCAAAAAATCCGCCAATCACCAACAACGAACCAGTAAATGTCAGCGCTTGCTGCATCCCGTCAACCACACCGGTCGGTGCTGCCTCGGTATCAGCCTGCGCACGCCGCTGCATATAGACGACTGCCCAGAAAACCAGGCCGATCGCCATACCCACCCACGACGAAGTGGCAATAGCATCTTTGCTGATCATGATATCCGAGAAAAGTTGATAGATCAGCACATAAATCGCCCCGAATAGCAGCATACCTCCCAGGTGGAATAGCAAGTTGGTCGAGCGAAACAGGCTGATCCAATCAGGTGGTCCAACCGGCTGCTCAGCCGGCGAGTGCTGCTGAACAGTCGCCACCGCTTGAATATCCTGCTGCAATGCCGTCAATTGATCAGCCGAGAGCGTACCCGACGAGAGCAAGTCGCGGACCTCTTGCAGCGTCTTTTTGGCAGGAGCCTTGCGTGACTTCTTGGCTGATGATGCGGCCTTAGCGGTTGATGTTTCTTTTTTTGGCATAACGAAGCTCCTTTACTTTGTCATTATTTATTTTATCATATTTGGCCAATAAAAAAACGCCACCCGATGCATTTTACGGGTGGCGGTACAGCCCGACTCCTCTCAACAGCTCCCCTGGTTTCGCGCCAGCTGAGGAGGCTTAAGCAATCGAGATAATCTCAAGCTTGGTATATTTCTGGCGGTGGCCAGTCTCTTTGTGAACCCGCTTTTTGCTCTTGTAGCGAATCACGCGAAGCTTATCGCCCTTGACCTCTGGCTCAACCACCTTTGCCTTGACGACGATGCCTTTTACCGTTGGCGTCCCAACTTTTGTGTTATCACCATCAATCACTAGAAGTGCGTCGAGGGCGAGTTCTTTTGTGCCTTCAGGGAGGAGATCCACCAAGAGGGACTCTTTTTCGCTGACAA
>CALHZK010000014.1 GCA_938040655.1 uncultured Candidatus Saccharibacteria bacterium | reverse complement strand
GAACGTCGTGAGACAGTTCGGTTTATATCCGGTATGGACGATAGGAAACTTGAGAGGATCTACCCCTAGTACGAGAGGACCGGGGCGGACGCACCTCTGGTGTATCGATTGTGGCCACCTGCTGCATTGTCGAGTAGCTATGTGCGGACTAGATAAGCGCTGAAAGCATATTAAGCGCGAAACTAACCTCAAGATAAGGTTTCCCTATGAGGACACAGAAAGACTATCTGTTTGATAGGCGCAAGGTGGAAGTGCAGCAATGCATGGAGCTAAAGCGTACTAATAGTCCCATTGCCTTTTTATGTCCTTGTCCGTTCTTGTTTATGCTTGCATAGACAGCACGGATAAGGTAGACTTAACTAGTAATTGGTGCTTTTCAAGAAGTGCTAGTCGGTTAAAAATCAATTCCGTGCTTGTTTGCTGGACATCGAAGCAAGGCTTTTCCCAGGTTGCCTATTTGGAACCTTTGAGGAGCAAAGCCTTACTTCGGTGCCCATGGCGAGGAGGAAACACCTGTTCTCATTCCGAACACAGAAGTTAAGCTCCTCAGCGGCGATTATACTGCGAAAGTGGGAAACTAGCACGGTGCCGAATTATAAAAAAGACTTCCGAGTAGGAAGTCTTTTTTTGTGTGATAAACTAGATTACACGCTTATTATAAGCATAAACGTGATATAATGAGACAACGTGAAGACAGACAATCCATCGAAGCGGGGTACTTATCACACGGGTGAGGGCTACCAGAAGACAGTGGCGGCTGTGGTCGCATGGCTAAGGCGGCCGACGTCGTGGCTGATTATTGGCGGTGGGCTGGCTGCGATAATTGTTGTTTCTATTACAACTCTTTTTCTTATCACCACACGTGGCCGTGTTAGTGTCAAATGGCTGTCGAGTGAAGCTCTACAAGTGGTTGATCAGCCAGTTCGGCTTGCTTTTGATCGGCAGCTTGGTGGGGTGTCTCCCAAAATTACCCCGGCGATCGCAGGTACGTGGCAGGAGAAACGGCGGCTGTTTGGTATCGCTGAGCTAGAGTTCAGACCGAGCCGTCCTTTTGCAGCCCATACTACGTATACAGTTACATTTCCGACTGTGAAGCGAGTATTATTTGGCGGTGCAGCAATTCCTGATGTTTCTTTCAAGACGCAGAAAGCGCCACGAGTTGTGGCGAGTTCGTTGGACAACAAGGCGCTGCTCGCGATGGATGCACCCCTGACAGTTCGGCTCGGTTCGCGGGCAGGTAGGCTACGCGATTTAGTTTTGAAGGCTGAGCCAGCGCTGGCATTGCGGCGACATTCGTCTGATGATCAGACATTTTCGTGGCAGTATGATGGCCTATTGGCGGCGGATACAGCATATACTTTGACGCTGTACGATAAGGCTCAAAAGGAGGAGCTGAAGCGTTTCACTATCAAGACTGCGCCGGCTCCTGCGGTGGCCTCACCGATCAAGGAGCAGGCGGTGACGCCGTCTGACGAGCTGAAGTTGACATTCCAGGAGGCAATTGAGGCGAAGAACCGGCCCGATATTGCGGTGGCTACGGCTGGGCGCGGTTCCTGGAAAAGTGACCACGAGTATGTATTTCAGCCCGACAAGCTCGAGCCAGGCAAGACGTATGCCTACACAATCCCAAAAGGTTTGCGGACAGCTCGTGGCGGTATTTTGCTGGATGATCTCAAGAAGACGTTTGCCACAAATGGTCACGTGCGGAGTGCGGGAGTTTCGCCGTGGCGAAAGACAGTCGACCAAGCTGCGCAGGATGTCCAATTTCGTTTTGACCAAGCAATTGACCACAAAAGTGCCGAGGCTCATTTGAGAGTATCGTCTGGTACGGTGCAAAGTATTTCGTGGCAAGGTAACACGATGATTGCGCGGCTCGTTAACATGGGCTTTCAGCGGCAGGTGCAGGTGTGGCTCGAGCCAGGGGTGCAGCCGGTCTTTGGTTTGCCGAGTATCGAGCGAATTGCCACCACATTTACGACCCATTCGCGGACGATAAAACTGCCAGTACCACTATACCGCCAGGCGTACGCTCAGAGTTGTGAAGCTGCCTCGTTGCGGATGGCGCTCGCCTACCGCGGGGTGCATGATAGCGATTGGAATATTCTACAGCGTTTTGGCTATCACCCGCACCCGCGCGACAAAGGTGCGAATACCTGGGATGACCCAACCAGTCAGTTCGTTGGCGATGTCAATGGCGACCAAGCAGCTGGTACGGGCTGGGGTGTGTACGCCGGGCCGGTCGCACGGGCAGCGGGCCAATATGGCCGTGGAGCATCGGTGGCGTATGGGGCTAATGCCAATTTTGTGGCGCAGCAGATCCACCAGGGCAACCCGGTGATTGCCTGGGGAGTTTGGCGGATCGGTGCCAAGATTGATAGTTGGCGTACACCAACTGGTC
Source organism: uncultured Candidatus Saccharibacteria bacterium (assembly GCA_938040655.1). GTDB lineage: Bacteria > Patescibacteriota > Saccharimonadia > Saccharimonadales > Saccharimonadaceae > Nanosynbacter. Next base: position 30,840 of record CALHZK010000014.1, on the reverse strand, counting down.
GAGTGGTGAGCGGTCCAATCCCGATGCATGTGCGGTTAGTCATTGGGGTGCATGGTGAGCCGGATGACCCGCTCGGATTTTATGTGCATGATCCAATTGTGGGCTCGCTCTATTGGACGCGCGCCCAGTTCGTAGCGATGACGGCTGGTGCCGGGCCAGCCGCGCAGCTGCTGGCAGTGCATTAGATTTATTGAGAAGCCAGGCGGTTGGCAAGTACTACGTTGCCATTGAATGAGCCGGCGGCTGAAGTCGTCGGGTATTGTGCAGCTGTATCAGCTCGCCTTCGCTACAAGTATTCAGCTCTGGCGTGTGACGCCTGGTCTTTTTTGATACGGCGCTTGTTTGTCAGATTTGCCTGTATGTCGCCTACTTAGCAAAAAACCACCCATCTCGCATGAGGGTGGTTTTTTGGTGGTGGAACTTTACAGAAGTGCTACACGAAAGTTCCTGGCGTCATTTTCATGACACTCTCTAGTATAGAGTAGTTATGCTTAAAATGCAATATTTTATTCACAACATAAAACTACTTATGTAAATATTGACAAAGTATGAGCAGTATGATAATATGAATCCATAACACATATCATGTGTGATATATAAAGTGATGTTTTCCATAAAAATATATGTGGAAAACTTTTAAATACAGGAGGAAAACTATGGCAGGAACAAAAGCAGGCGGACTCAAGGCAGCTGCCAAGAACTTAGCAAAAGACCCGTCGTTCTATGCGAAGATCGGTGCCAAAGGTGGGCGGAATGGCCGGACTGGTGGCTTTGCCGCAAACCCAGATTTGGCGCGGGTCGCTGGGGCAAAGGGTGGCCGTATTTCTCGCCGGCGCAAGAAGGACGAGCCGACAACCCCAGATAACCCGACGACGCCACCGGCTAACGACGACTACGCACTCGCAGCATAGCTCTCTAATGTGCGGCATATAGTAACAATGCCGAAGAAGAAGAAAAAAATACCCCTCTTTACCGGAGGGGTTATTTTTTGCGACGGCGACGGAGCTGGCAATTGCGGGCGTCGTTGACGCGCCATTCGCTATTGCAGTGAAGGCAGCGGTAGTGCTGCTTTCGTATCTCGATGCCGACCGCGCTACAGTCAGGGCAAGTACTGCGGGCATGCAGCCAATGTCGGTAGCTATCCAGTGCATCCTGGACAATGTCGTCGTCCATCGTTAGCGATATGCCGTAGCGTGGGGCGAGGGTGGCGGCAGCATACTCCCAGGCTTGGCGCTCCATATCGATCAGTGTAATGTCTCGTTGATAAGTGTGGTGCTCCAAGATGGCGTGGGCGAGCTCGTGGAGCAAGTGGCCAGCGTCAGCCTCTGCTTGATAGGTGATGGTGTGCGTGGTGGGTGACCACGAGAAGGTAGGTGCTTCTTGGTAGCGAAAGGCAGGAAAATCCCGACCAAGCTGATCAGCGAGCAATTGCGCGGTCATAGCAGCCATAAATAACGGTTAATTCGGGATGAGGCGCGCTGACAATGTGTGGCAGTGTAGTGTGAGCAGGGAGCCGCTCGGCGAGTAGACCACTGAGTAGACTACTAAATCGATCAGTAAATTTGCCAATACCGCCTCCGAGCACCACCACGTCGGGCTGGATAAAAGCGACTAGGGCGCTGAGGCCGATGCTGATCCGCTCGGCGATCTCTGGCCACGCCTCGGCGGCAGTGTCGTCGGAGATCATGCCAAAGCGTTCGGTCAGTGCCGGGCCGGCTGCCAGTTGCTCCCAAGAATCTTCATGCCCTTGATAGGAGACGATCATGTGGCCACCCTCGCACTCGCGGAGAGCGGGGTGGATTTGCCCATCAAGTACCACGGCAGTACCGATGCCAGTGCCGATGGTGACATAGAGTCCACATCGCGGCATGGTGGCCAGGCGCCGCATACTGGCGATACCCGCCAGGTTGGCGTCGTTATCGACGAAGATCATTGCCTCGGGGAACAGCTGCTGGAAGGTCGCCTGGATCGGCAAGTCGCGCCAGCCGAGATTGGCCGACCACACTACTGTGCCATCTCGCACAACACCAGGGATCGCGAGGGCTATCGTGGCGATTGATTGATCGCCTGCCAGATTTTTGATATGCGATACAGTTTGTTGGCAGTAGTCACTGATGTCTTGTGGAGTCGGGAATTTGCGAAAATCGAGCAGCTCGCCGTCGGCATTGAAGCGGCCAACGATGGTTTTTGTGGCGCCAGTGTCTACTGCGATAATCATAACCGCTTAATAGTATACCACGCTTTACCAATGTGGCTATATTATGCTATAATATGGCGAAGTGTAACCGTTATGGAGAAGTAACGTATGGAATATCCTAAGAAGCAGCAAAAGCAGGGCGGCGTGGTCGGTGTGTTTGCGGTGATTGGTGCGATTTTGGTCGTAGTATCGCTGGTGTCACTCTACTTGACACGGCAGTATATGGCTCACCAGTCTGTCGCGCCGACTTCGGCCCAGAAAGATAAGAATGGCCAGACAATCCACAAAGGCGTCTTGGGCCAGAAGCAGAAAGAGCCTACGAACACCTCACCAACCAAGCAGGCCGAGACACCGCAGAAACAATCGATTCAGTCTGAGTCTTCCTCATCGACCACGACTGACCAGAAGACGACACAGACTCCGACTGCGACGCATGACAGCCAGCCAGCCGGTTCATCCACACCGACTCAGCAGCCAGCACCGACCACTGGCCCAAAGATCGGGACAATCCAATCGCAGCAGCTTTTGCCACAAACTGGGCCACTTGATGCAGTCGCTGCTACCCTGGCGGTCGGGAGTGTGATGGCGGTACTGATCGCGTATCTACGTTCGCGGCAGCGGATGAAGCTATTTTGACTTGCCTTGCTATTCTGTGGTATGATTGTGCCAGTCTGTGAAGATATACTTTATGTTGTCTTCACGAAATAGCAAACGTAAGGAAGGAGTCTATCAAGACTTATGGCAACTGCCGCAATCACAATGGATGACCTGCTGGCGCAAGCAGGCGATGATATTAAGCAAATTTCGACTGACGAGATCGTGCATGGCACAATCCTGTCGATCAAGAAGCATGAGATACTGGTTGACCTTGGTCCACTCGGTGTTGGGTTGGTGCCGCGCAAAGAAGTTTCTTATCTAGAGGGCTGTGCGGTCGGCGATGAAGTGTCGGCCAGTGTGATCAATACAGAACTCGAGGACGGCTATTCACTCCTCAGTGTGCGCCAGGCGGTCAAGGACCGTGGATGGGATGAGATCATGGAGCGGTTGAAAAATGGTGATATCATTACTGTCAAACCGCATAAGGCAAATCGGGGCGGTTTGCTGGTCGAGTATGAGGGGATTCATGGGTTCTTGCCGGTGTCGCAGCTATCGGCCGAGCATTATCCGCGAGTTGCCTCAAACGACAAAGAAGAAATTATGCAGCGGCTGAATGGCTTGGTAGACAAAGAGCTCAAGGTGCGCATTCTGGATGCTGATCGTAAGAGTAAGAAAAAGAAGCTTATCTTTTCTGAAAAAGAGGCGATCAAAGAAGGTTTGGCTGAGCGGTTCGAGAAGCTGTCGGTTGGCGATACCGTCAAGGGCGTGGTGACTGGCGTGGTTGATTTTGGTGTCTTTGTCAATGTTGAAGGGATCGAAGGGCTGATTCACATTTCTGAAATCAGTTGGGAGCGGGTCAATAATCCGGCCGATTATGTCAAGGTTGGCGAGACGGTTGAGGCGAAGATTATCGCCATCGACAAAGATCGCCTGTCGCTCAGTATGAAGCAGCTCACCAAAGACCCATGGCTTGATGAGGTCGAGCAATTCAGCTCAGGCGACACCGTCGAGGGTACTGTCACCCGGATCACACCGTTTGGCGCCTTTGTCCAGCTCAGCCCAGCGGTTGAAGCGCTCGTGCATGTCTCAGAGCTTGGCGGCGATGGCACTGACCCAGAGAAGGTCTTTACCCTCAATCAGCGCAAAGAGTTTGTCGTGCTGGATATCGACAAAGACAATCGCAAAATTTCTCTATCGCTTGGCACAAAGAAAAAATAATACACAAAACCCCTGAGGCGTGGTGCACACCAGAGGTGAGAGGAGCTAACTATGGCAGAAAAAATCGTCACTATTGCGGATTCGGTGACTGTTGGCGAATTGGCTGAAACTCTCGGTCTCCCGGTGACCACGTTGATCGGTGAATTGTTTAAGAACGGCATCGCGGCGACGATTAATCAGCGCCTTGACTTTGAGACGGCGCAAATTATTGTCGAAGAGTTAAAGCTGGACGCTCAGCTGAAGCGCAAACAGGCGTCTGCGGAGAGCCTTCGCCATGTTCATCAGCTATCAGATCATGCAGTGGTCCGGCCGCCTATTGTAGCGGTAATGGGCCATGTCGACCACGGCAAGACCAGCTTGCTCGATGCGATCCTTGATAAAAAGACGGTGGAGTCAGAAGCTGGTGGTATCACTCAGCATATTAGTGCCTATCAAGCTGAGCGGCGTGGGCGGATGATCACTCTGCTGGATACTCCGGGGCATGAGGCCTTTGCGGCGCTGCGTCAGCACGGAGCTACCTTGACCGATGTCGTGATCATCGTGGTGGCGGCCGATGACGGCGTGAAGCCGCAGACGATTGAGGCTATTCGATTTGCACGCTCGGCGCATGCGAAGATCGTTGTTGCGATCAACAAGATTGATAAGGATACTGCCAACCCGCAACTGGTCAAGACACAGCTTGCCAGTGAGCACGGCTTGAACCCAGAAGAGTGGGGTGGTGATACAGTGATGGTCGAGGTCAGTGCCAAGACGGGCCAGAATCTAGATAAGCTACTCGACATGGTGTTGCTTGTCGCAGATATGGAAGATTTGCGCGCAGACGAAGACGTGCCAGCCGAGGGCTTGGTGATCGAAGCGCATATGGAGACCGGCCGCGGTGCGGTGGTCGGGCTATTGGTGGAGCACGGCCAATTAAAACCTGGTCACTATCTCGTGGCGGGTACTTCCTATGGTCGAGTGCGGACGCTACAAGATTTCCGGGGCCAGGCGGTCAAATCGGCCGGGCCAAGTATGCCGGTCAACGTGACTGGGTTCAAAGAGTTGCCGCAGTTTGGCGAGGCATTCGAGATAGCCAAAAACGAAAAAGAAGCTCGCCACAAGGCCTCGCACACCAAGCTTGAGCAGGAGAAGCTTGCCGCCACCACCAACGTGACCAGCGCTGACATCCTAAAGATGATGAACCAGAAGCACGATGCTCAGGAATTTAATGTGGTCGTCAAGGCCGATGTGCAGGGTTCGTTGACTTCCGTGATTGACAGTCTCAAACTGATCAAAACCAACGGCCAGGTTGATTTGCGGGTCGTTGGCAGCGGTGTCGGCAATATTTCAGAGAATGACGTCCACATGGCGGTCGGTGAGCATACAGTGATTTATGGCTTCAATGTTGACATACCACCGGCAGTCAAGCGGTTGGCGGCGCGTGAAAAGGTTGAAGTTCGCTGTTTCCGGGTGATTTATGAGCTACTCGACGACGCCAAAGCATCGATGGAATTATTACTAGCTCCAGAGGTCGTCGAGACAGAAGTTGGGACACTGGCGGTCAAGGGGGTCTTCCGGACGATGCGAGAAGAGGTGATTGCTGGCGGCGAGGTACTACATGGCAAAGTGACAAAGGGCGTCCTCGCTCGCGTCAAGCGGGGTGACCAGCAGATCGCCGAGGTCGAAGTGACTAGTGTGCAGCGCCAACAGCAGGAAGCGAAAGAAGTCTTCACCGGTGAGCTGTGTGGCATCAGTATGAAGACGTCCAAGAAGTTGACGCTTGAGGTCGGCGATAAGCTGGAGCTATTCACGCGCGAACTGGTTAAGAAAACACTATAGCTTAATTGACTTTTGACAGCCTTTGTGGTAGGATACAGAGGTATATTCGATATAATCTAAAGAAGGGTTCACCACACATGAGCGCCGAAGTGCTACCTACTAATAGAGTTAATGATAATAGGGAAGGGGTTGGCGCCCCTAGTACTGATGAGGATGTTTATGGGCGACGCGGCTCAGCTTATGACGAGACCTCTCGGCATGGGGATTTGCGTCCTGTGCCCGATCCATCACCAGCCGAAAACCCAGGCGCGGGAGCCCCGAGTAATGAGCCAGATTATTCACTACACAGTGAGGGAGTGGATGAGGTAGCGCCTCGATTGCAAGAGCAGCCGGGCAAGGAACTTAGCAGCGTACAGGAGCCTTCGCCTGCAGACAAAATCAGGAGCGTTGAGACGGTCGACGAGCTATTAGCTATCGACAATACGACATTTATCAGGGCGCTTCGTCAGCTGAAAGAGTCGAATGAGATTGAGGCGAAAGACGAGGTGCTTGATCTGTTTGAGCTGAGAGAACTCTACAACATGAAGGAAGAGCGTGAGGACATTATAGAAGAAACAAAGGCTCTGACTAAGATTGCTCGCCGGATGCGACTGCTCGAGCAGATAACTGGCTGGGCACCAAAACGGTACGAGGAAAAGCTGCCTGTAGAGCCCAGGAAAACGCTTCATCTGGTTGTTATGGAGGAAGCGGCTAAGCGACTGACAGATGAAACAGCGTCCCTGCTCAACGGACCATCTGCGACATCCGTTGAAGCACCCGAGGCGGCTGCTCTAGGTGAATCTCCGAAGGAATCTGCACCGACCGCCGAGACTGATACGATTATTGTCAATACATCAGAGGATGATTCTGCTCCCGAGGCTCTCCGAGAGGCTTTCGAGACGGCTCGGCAGGCATATCTTGACGCGCTGGCGCGGGCACAGAAGGGGCATCACTGGGGCACCCGCGAGAGCGCCTCGGCTAGCTGGTTGCTGCGTGGTCAGTTTGGCCACCGGCTGATGGACTTGACCAGCCGGCGGTCCGATGAGGTTGAGCAGCGTGGTCAGCAATATGCGGAGGCGATGGATAAGTTACTGGCAGAAAGCGACATGTCTGAGCAGCGGAAGCGGCAGTTTATCATTATGCAGCACGGCGAGGATACCCGGGCAGTTGTCGAGATTCAAAAGGCTGATAAGAAGCAGCCAATGCGTAAATGGCTGCGGCGAGCTGGTTATCTGACGGCGGCCGCACTTGGAGCAGCCGCGGCTACGGTGGCGGTACCACTTGGAGTAGCGGTGGCTGCTAGCGGGGCAGCCGGCATTCGGATGCGGGCGAATCGGCTCAACGCCAACACCGAAATAATTGATCAAGAAAACCACAGTGTCTACAGCCCGGCTGATCGGGCAGCTGAGCAGGCGGCGGACTCATTTATTGACAGCGCTGAGGCAAAGGATAATCTCACCACCACCGACCTGGTGGACGCCCTAAACGATCAGACCAAGCAAGAAATTAGGAAAAATCAGTTGCGAGTTGTCGGACCGGTGATCGGTGCGCTGGCGGTCATGATGGTCTCTCGTGGATTGATGAACCTTTCTGGCGGTAGTGGAGAGAGTACGACCGCTGCGATCCACCCAGCTGCGCCAGCGGCTTCGCCAGAAGCACCTGATTCGACTAGCCAAGAAGCTTTGCTTGGCCAGCATTTCTCGGTTGAGCCTGGTCATGGTTTGACCCATGAGCTACAAGAATTTGCCCAGGCAAATGGCAAGAGCCTGACGCCACAGCAATCCTACGAGCTCTACAGCCACCTGCGTGGTCAATTTGGTGATCAGATACTTCAAGGGTTGCCGACCTACACTAAGGATGGCGATCTGATGATCGGTGCGCCGGGTAATGCCGAGTGGAGCCCGGGTGTCTCTGAAGAAATTAAGCAATGGATGACTGAGCGCAGTCTGTGGTAGTTATGACAACAAATGGCGTGACTACTGAGGAAATACTCCGGCGCCTCGCGCTGACTGACGCGCCAGCCGAAGTGCAACAGTCGGTCATAGCTGATGTGGTGCAGACAGTCGAGACACGGTTTGCGGCGGCGGTCGAGGATTTGATGACTACTGAGCAGGCGGCGGCCTTTGCGCAGCTATCGCCGGATGATCCATCAGCTGCCCATGATTGGCTTCAGCAGCATATCCCCGGCGCCGACAAGCTTTATCTGGCGATCTTTGATGGTTATATGACTGAGCTGATGCATCGGCTATCGTCTGCCTCGCCGACCGAGGCAGCGTCAGCGGGCGGCCGGTAGTAATTTGGGCTGATTGCTGGTATACTATAGGGATAGAAACTAGCAGGTGAGAAGGAGACGACATGTTCCAACTAGACGATAACTTCCTAAAAGAACTGGGCCTGGACAATCTGCCAGACGAGCAAAAACGACCATTCTTGGAGCATATTTACAAAGAGCTAGAGCTACGGGTTGGTGGCCAGTTGAGCCAGGGCCTGAGCGACGCTCAGGTCAATGAATTTACTAATATTATCGATAAAACCCCAGGGGCGGTTGATGAGTTTTTGACAAAGTACGCTCCGAATTACCGCGATGATGTCATGTTTCAGCAGCTAGTCAAAGCGACTAGTGTGTCGGCTGATGACCCTCGCCTCAAGGATGAGTACGCAGCAACCAAGTGGCTGGAGGTCAACCGGCCAGACTACCGTGAAGTCGTGGCGCGGGTGATGGACGAGCTGAAGCAAGAGATTGCCGCAAACCGCCAGGCGATTCTTGGTGATTCATAATGTAACTCTGACAACAGTGAGAAATCATAGTGAGGCAGGTGCCAGACTGGTCGCTTCGCCCCTGGCGCCTGCTGTTTGTCTATGTGAGCGGATAGCCTCTGAGGTAGTCGGCAGCCGAGACGGTCTTGCCAGCTGGGGTGATGAGCTGATCGACGACCAGGTAGGCACCATCTCGGCACTGGACCGCCAGTGGGTGCTCTGGGTGGTCGGCTGGGTGAGCCGCAGTGATGATGAGGTCGCGGCCGGCGATTGTCAGGCGGCTACGCGGGAACCCTACGTAGGCTCGGACATGAGCCTCCGCCGCTGCCGCGCTCAGCGTGGTTGGGTCTATTCGTGACTGTTTTTTTGATAGTGGCTGGCAGTAGGAGGCCAGGTCTTCCTTTTGGGCGAGTGGCTGCAGCTCGCCGCTCAGAATGGCCGGCAGTGTACGGACCAGAAGCTGACTCCCGATGGCGAATAAGTGCTCGTATAGGGCTGGCTTTGTCTCGTGGCCAAGCAAGCGATGGCTTTCATGGCAGTATATAGGGCCGGCGTCCATCTGTGCACTGAGTTGCATCAGCGTGACGCCGGTGATGTCGTTTTGGTGAGCGATTGCCGACTCGATCGGTGAAGGCCCCCGCCACTGCGGCAGAAGCGACGGGTGAAGGTTGATGATACCGGGGGTGAATAAATCAAGAATCGCCTGTGGAATAATTTTGCCATACGAGACCAGCACACCGGCCACCGGCTGCAGCGCCGTGATATCGGCAGCAATATCGCGAAGCTTCGTCGGCTGCCAGACCGGGATCCCTCGCTGCACCGCGAATTGCTTGACTGGTGGCTGGACCAGCTTGTGGCCGCGGCCAGATCGGCTGTCGGGTTTGGTGACGACTGCGACGACGTCGAACCCATGCTCGACCAGTGCTCGCAGGCTAGTCAGGCTGTACGAACTAGTCCCAAAGAAGATGATTGGTGGCAATTTCTTTTTCATAATCAAGTGGTTGCAGCTCGCCTTTCTGATCGAGCCGATAAAAGGCGTCGGTTTTGTCGCGAATGTGGTCGATAAAAACGATACCGTTAGTATGGTCGACCTCGTGCTGGATGACCCGCGCCAAAAACCCCTCTGCTTTGAGGCGGATCTCATGACCATCGAGGTCGAGTGCTTTCAGGCGGATTTTGCTATAGCGCGGCACCTTACCGTAAATGTGCCGGACACTCAAACACCCCTCGTAATCTTCGGTAATCGACCCTTCGTATTTGACGATCTGGGGGTTGATCAGTACGGTGAAATCGCGCGCTGATTTGTTGTCAAAATCACTACGGACAATCACAATACGCTCAAGTTTATCTATCTGGATGGCTGCCAGCGCGGCGCTGATCTCATGCGGCCGGGAGTCCTCCCAGTCGAGCGCTGCGGCGATCATGTCGTCGGCCGTGTGCCGGACGTCGTCGGTCACGACGTGAATACGTGCTGATTTCTGCCGGAGGTGGGGGTTTGGCAGCGTGATAATATCGTCTTTTGTCATCTTGGCTTATTATAGCATAATGATACTTAGAGTAAGCTGGCCGGGTCGAGTTCGAACTGCCAGTGTGTCGCCGGTAGATGTTGCAGCAGGGCGATCAACTGGTGGCGCTGCGGACTCTTGACGAGTAATTGCCAACGGTAGGTGTCGCGGACTCGCTCGTAAAACGCTGGGGTTGGGCCGAGAATTTCGACACCGTCTGCCGCCTGGCTGCGGAGGGTGGCAGCTAGCTTTTGGGCTTGGCTAATGGCTGAGCGCTCCGTTTTGTAGACGCAGGTCAGCTGCAGGAGGTGGACGAATGGTGGAAAGTTGGTGGCTTGGCGCTGGGCGATTGTCCGCTGAAAAAAATCTTGGTAGCGCTGGCTAATGCCATCGCGGATAGCGGGGTGATGTGGTTGGTAGCTTTGGACAATCACTTGGGTAGGGTGGTGAGAGCGGCCAACCCGACCAACCGCCTGAGCTAGGAGCTGAAAGGTCCGCTCGGCGGCGGCGAAATCGGGGAGATCAAGGCCTGTGTCGGCTTGGACAATCCCCACGGTGCGTAGCTGTGGCAAATCAAACCCCTTTGCGATAACCTGTGTGCCGATGATGATATCGATTGAACCATTATACAGTTCAGCATAGCGGCGGTCGGCTGTCTCTGAAGACGGGGTATCGGCATCAAATCGCGCAATAGTTTTATGCGGAAAGAGTTGGCGGATGGCGGTTTCGATCCGTTTCGTCCCCAGTCCTTTATGCAGTACGTCAGCCTGGTGGCATTCTGGGCAGCTGGTCGGTACGTGGCTCGTAAACCCGCAAATATGGCAGATCAATTGGTGATGGTCGGCATGGAGTGTCAAGGGCACAAAGCAGCGCGGGCAGCCCGCGCTCCAGCCGCACTGTCGGCATAGCGTGATAGTGGCGGTACCTCGCCGATTATGAAATAGCAATACTTGCCTGCCGGCATCCAGGGTGGCTTTGATCGCCTGGAGAAGAGGGTCTGACAAAAAATGATGCTGGCAAAACTGTTGGCGCTTTGTCATGTCGACCAGGCTGATCGATGGTTTGACGGTCTGGGCGCGTGCTGGGTGGGCCATGGTGATAATCGGTCGATTGGTTTTTTGTGCAAAAAAGTAATCGCTGACACTTGGCGTGGCACTGCCCAAGATAACCTTTGCCTGATGCTGCTGGGCCAAAATAGTGGCGACACGCAGGGCAGAGTAGCGGGGCGATTGCTCTTGCTTGAAGCTTGGCTCGTGGCACTCATCAATCACGATTAGCCCAAGCTGTTGGACTGGCATAAATAATGCTGAGCGAGGGCCGATGACGACAACCGGCCCATCTGCTTGAATGACTCGGCGCCACGCCTGGTGGCGCTCGGCCTCTGTTTGGCGTGAGTGGGCTACCACCACAGTACGAAAGTGCGCAGAAAACTGGTCAATCAGCTGGGTGGTGAGGGCGATCTCTGGCACCAGCACGATCACTGATAAGCCGTCGGCTTGCACGCGCCGAGCCGCTTCGATATACACCAGAGTTTTGCCAGAACCAGTGACGCCGTGAAGCAGGGCTGTGCCGGGCGACATAGTGGTGATAGTATCGAGGGCTGCCGCTTGGTCAGCCGTGAGTTGATAGGCTGTGCGGGCGCGAACTTTGGCGGTTGACTGAGGGGTTGGTCGTGTACGGCGCTGTTTCAACAGCCCCCGTGGCAGAACTGTCTGCCACACCGTTGCCAAGTGTGTTGCATAATATTGACTCATCCATTGGGCAGTCTGGACCAGCGGCAGCGGCAGTGGCGCCGGGCTGAGGGTTCGTTGGATAGGCTTGACGGCAAATGTCGGCTGCTCGACTGGCATCATCACCACGCCGGCCATTGTCTGCCGGCCGACCTCGACCGCGACAAGGCTGCCAATCGCGAGCTCTGTCTCAGAGGCATAGGTAAAAGCTGACTCATTTGCCCGAACGATCTTGACCGGCGACACAAGGTAATACCACACGGTCTTCATTATACCCGGTCTGCGATCGACTTATAAGCATAAGTGAAAAAATAGTAATAATTGGTCTTGCCGCTTGTTGTAAAATTGTGTTACACTGAATGGCAGTAAAGGGAATATAAAGGGAGTATATGCTAGACATATTTATCACATCTCGGGTGCGGCGGAAAATAGTCGTTGTCTATGCGAAGTATCCTGATTTTCACACTCATGTCCGCGGGCTCGCCAAGCTTATCAAAGAAGATCCGGGCAACATCCAACGCGAGCTCAAACGCCTCGAGAAGGTCGGTTTCTTGATCAGCGAAAAGCAGGGTAACTCACGGACCTATTCGACGAATAAGCAATTTCCAATCTTCAAGGAGCTGCAAAGTATCGTCATTAAGTCGCAGCAACATTCGGCTCGGTTGAAGCGCAATCTCGACGCCGAAGGATGAGCCTGTTTGAGCGAATTTTGCAATCTCGTGGCCTGACTGAGCCATCGGCTCGCCAGGCTTTTTTGCAGCCAGATTATACCGCCACCAAGCACGACCCCTTTCTGCTGCCAGATATGGCCAAGGCGACCCAGCGGTTGCGGCGTGCCCGGGCTGCTGGCGAGAAAATTGTCATCTATGGCGATTATGATATTGACGGCCTCAGCGCCACCGCGCTGCTGCTTGATGCGTTTACTCGGTTTGGCTTTCGGGCGGTGGAGGCATTTATTCCGAATCGTTTTGTCGAAGGGTATGGTATGACGATCGGCGCGGTAGACAAAGTGGCTGCGATGGGCGCTCAGCTGATCGTCACGGTGGATTGCGGCAGCCTGTGCCATGAAGAGATCGCCTATGCCTCGCACCTTGGTATCGATACCATCGTGACCGACCACCACAACGTGGCGGCGACACCGCCACCGAGCATCGCTGCGGTGAACCCTAAGTTTTCTGGTCATCACTATCCTTTTAGAGATCTCTGCGGCGCCGGCGTCGCATTCAAGCTCGTGCAAGCGCTGCAGACGGAGTTGGACGGTCTGCCGGATGGCTACGAAAAATGGCTTCTTGATTTGGTGGCGCTCGGCACTGTCTGCGATATTGTCCAGCTTGAGGATGAAAATCGAGCCAATGTCTACTGGGGCCTAGAAGTGTTGAAAAAACAACAACGACCGGGCTTGAAGGCACTGATGGCCGTCGCGGGGATTGAGCCAGATCAGCTCAATGCCAGGCAGCTTGGCTTTGGCCTAGGGCCACGAATGAATGCGGCTGGTCGATTAGAGACTGCCCAGCACGCCCTCGACATGCTGGTGGCAAAGGACCCGACAACTGCCCTGGCTGCCAGTCAAAAGCTCGACACCCTCAACCAAACACGCCGTCGTATTCAAGACAACATCTTTGCTGAAGCCTGTGCTCAGGCCGATGAGATGAGTCATGATGACGTGCTGGTGGTCAGTCGTCAGGGCTGGAATCATGGCGTCATCGGTATCGTTGCCTCAAAATTGGTCGAGGCTTACAAAAAACCGGTGTTCATCATCGGCGAGCGCGGCCAGGAGTCAACTGGCTCGGCCCGCAGCTTTGGTGACTTCAGTGCCGCTGATGCGGTGCGAGCGGCTGCTGCGGCCGGCATCATCATCAAAGGTGGCGGTCACGCTGCTGCTGCCGGAGTGACGCTGCTGACTGAGCGGATCGCTGACTTTCGCCGCTGCGTGAATCAGTTTTATAAATCGTTGCATTTAAAACAACAATTACAATATTTGTTGCCGCAGGCTGATGTCGAAATTGCTGACTTTACAGAGGTAGATGAACAATTGGTCAGCGATATTGCTCGCTTGGAACCCTTTGGCAATGGTAACCCCGAGCCTGTACTAAAAATTACTACAGCTACGGTCATTAGCGTACGGCGGTTAGGAGCAGATGGCCAGCATGTCAAGCTACTTCTCCAAGACGCCAACGGTGCAGTGCTGCCGATGCTCGCCTTTCAGGCTCCGGCCGATTTCTTCCGCCAGCCAGGAGATCTCGTGACAGCGTGGTTTCAGCCGACGATCAACCAATGGCGGGGCACTCGGGCGGTCGAAGGGAGACTACAGCACCTGCAGCTCGCTGATTGACAAACCGCACACTTTCGCGTATAATCTGGCTACATAAAGCAACCTTAGTCCTACAGCAGAAAGGCAAGACAATGAGCGAATATGCTGGCTGCAAAAGAAATGATCAGAGCCGAGATGAGCAGGGCAGAAATGAAAGTCTGTCGTTTAAAGGAAGAAAGCTCAAGCTTACTGCGGCTTTTGCCTTGACAGCGGCGCTTACCTCTGGTTGCGTGGAAGGCGCTCCTGATATCGAGACACCAGACTTCCCTGCCGGTGGTGTATCGTATACTAAGGCGCCTCAGAAAGGTAGCATAATCCCTGGGGCGGAGAACGTAAGAAAGGCAACAAAAGCCGCCGAAGATTTTTATGGGAGTATTATTAATTCTAGCACCGAGCAGTCTCGAAACTCTGAGGTGGTCGCACAGCAGCTTGACGGGATGGTCGACCAGGCTATTGATATCGTGGCGCAGGCAGAGGCTTCTCGCCCTGATACGGTGAAGAAAGAGGTCCTTATTGATGATGACTATGCGACCCTTATGGAGGTTACTGTCACTCTGCCGGCTGGTCCAGACGGTCAGGTGAAGAAGCTTTCTGTCACCTATGCTTCGGCAAAGAAGGACGGCAAAGGCAATGTGGTCGAAACCGGTAAGTTAGAGAAAAGCACGGTATCCAGTGTCTATATAATAATCCAGCTGCCAATGGGAGGACTCCGTGAGCAAAAGAAAGTGATCAATATCAATGGGTTCTCTTGCACTGTCGATACCTCGCCTGGGCTTGCCAAGGCCACAAAAAAAGAGTACAAGCTGCATATTGAGGCGCTTGATGCATCACAGAAGAAGACACAGGAGGAACTTAATCTCCGGGTCAATAAAACCACTGTTGATGCATATACAGCTGAGCTGGGCGAGTGGCTGTGGCAGATGGGAGACGACATGAGCCAAATCTACAATCTTGCAAATCTTCAACCTCCCCGACGCGATGAGCGGGAAACCGTTGTGGGCAGTAGTTCATCGCAGCCGCCGAAATCAGCTCATACCGGCGTGGGTACAAAAAAGGAATAAAGGAGAATAATTGATGATAAAAAAGCGCAGGAATTTTGCAGAGCGCCGCTCAGACTCTGGGCTAGGTGACATGGAGAGAAAGCGTAAGTAGAGAAAGGAGTTCCTCACTCGAGCGCTCGGTAATCTTAGTATTGCTGCGGTGGCGGTTGCTGCGGCTATAAACCTTGGTCTGGATCTAGATCAAGAGAAGGATGAGTCTCCTGAGGCCGAGGCAGCAGTTTCGGTACAAGTGGGCGATTTCGTCCAGGGCGCTATCGATGAGGCGATTGATAAGGATAGGCAAAGAAGCCCAGAGGCCAGGGAGGTTGAGAGGCAGATCGATGGCTTGGCAGCTCAAGCAGCAGACGTGACAAGGCGAGCCAAAGCTACGTCAGAAACGCCCGGTGCGCCATTTCTTCATCAAGTAACGCCAGGGAGTGACCTTGTGGTAAAGAAAAATGCCGATGGGACAAAAATGTATACCAAACTAAATAGCGCGACCATAACGACCGGCGACGTCGAGATGACGGTGACGTATGCAGCCTGCAAGGAGTTGCTGCAAAACAGAGACAACTGCTTGAACAAAAATGATGAAGTAGATCCAGAGGGTAAGAATATAGTAGAAATTACGACAAAGTATTTTCATAATAATCAGGGAGTGGTCGTTCGCCCATCTGACTCGACCTTTGGTGGGCTTTATTCGTTGGAGCGAAGAGGTGTCCCCGAAACTCCTGGGCAGAAAGCTAAAGTGCCGGTCAATACGATGTCGATGGTGTGGAGGGCGGATGACATCGGGCGCCTTACCAAGCAGGCGAGTAATGACGTGACGACGGTCGACACTATAGTGTCTCGCTAAAAAGATGCATTGGCCGGTGGCTCTGCCGGTAGCCTGAAAGCCTTGTCAAAATTGGGGCTGGGAGGCGGCCGTTTGACAGGTTACTATATTTGATTCATAATAAAAGTAGTATCATTAAATTGACGGGGAGAGCCTGATAATGAGCGAATATGGCCTACCAAAGCGAGTATATGAAGAAGATACCGCCATATCAGCTGACCGGTCTACTGAATCTGGCCGATCTCGGCCGCCCGAGAGGCGGAAGCATCGCAAGATAGGCGACAAAGCGGCGCGAGCGCTCACGAGTGCCGCACTTGCTACGACGCTGTCTTTCGGAATAGAGCAAGTACGAGGTCCACTTGACACAGTCCATGCAAGAGCCTCGCAGAGTGAGCCTGTCGCAGAGGCAGTTGAGGATATGCGACAGGATTTCATAGAGAACAGCACCGATAAAGACGGCGCCTGGTCAGAACACTTTGCTGCTGGAGGGATTTTTGAGGAGGCAAGTCAAGCCGTTCGCCGCTCAGCGCAGGCTGTGGCGCAGTCGAAGAATCTGCCAAAAGATCTGTTTAATAGCAAACAGCTACGGGTTAAAAAGACGGACGACGGGACTGTACAGATGACCGAGCAGGCCAGTACGACTATCCACGGCGGTGAATTTCAAGGAGTCACGATCACGGTCCAATATGTAGTGACCGCGCCTCCTGGAGGTTCAGAGCCGAAGGCTTCGGGCGCCACAGAAGCCGGTACCCATGGCAGCTATAGTGAGGCAGGTATCAACGCAGATTGCAGTAATGTGACGACTGTGACCATTGAAAAGGGTGTTGACCGTGCTGCGAGTGATAAGTATGTCATCAGCAAGGAAAATCAGAACAGCGTGTACCAGGTCATGAAGATCGATGGAAAAGGTGTCATATCATCACGCGTACGCATCAACGGGCCAAACTTAGCACACCCAGAAGCCAAAAGGAATGCGGATGACATGATAAGAGAGATGAATAACGCTGTTGCTGCTATAGGAAAGGGCTTCCCTGAGCCTGGTGTAAATGAGTGATTTGACAAATTAGAAGAGTAGCCTATAGTATGAAGTGGATAGTAGATAATAAGGGAAAAGGATAGTTGAATGTGGTTTAAGAAACGTAGTCCTGAGGCACCAGTAACGAACAGTGATATATCAGACGCACCAGAGTATGATGCTAGCACTGAGCAGCATTACTCATCATCTAAGAAGGGGTTGGTGAGGGCTGCTATCGTAGCTTCTATGCTTGGCTTTGGGGTAGGCTATCCGGCAGGAGCGCTGGGTAATTTTGAAGACGAGCCCACTCATTCGGCAAGCTCAGAGCCTGGTGGCAGATCGTGGGTCTCTTCGGAAGCTCAGCATAGCCATGAGATGAACGCAAAATCAAAGTCTATTGAGAAGTACGCAAAGAGAATTGTCGACAATACAGTGGATGTGATGAATAAGGCAAAGGAAGCGTCCGATAGCCCTGATGCACCGTTTCCTCTGTGCGAGGAGCAAGAGCTGAAAGACGCTCCAGCGACTCTCGTCGCGGCGGACGGTACTCCGTATAGTGTCCAGTTCACTAAGCGGAGTATAGAGTTAGAAAGTGAAGGAGGCAACCGAAAGGTGGTGTCGACGACATATCTCTCAAAGAAAATGCCGATTGGGAAAGAATACAACCAAGGCAAACGAGAAATAACTGACCATACACTGGATTCCCAGACTGTTACTGAGATAGAGTTTGTAAAGTATGACAAGCACGGCAATATGATCGAGCAAATTACACTTATGCAGGGAGGAAAGCTTTTTCCAAATGAACCTATGCATGTCAAGACAGTTGACCATGCGGATGGCAAGACAGTAACTCTCCTGCCGATAAACAAAGAGGCTCTCAAAGAGAAAGACAATGATGGAGCAGTGAAGTTTTTGAGTACAGCCCTCGATGAACTGAAACAACACGTGAAAGCGGCAGAAAATAAATTACCGAAAGAGCCCTAGGCGACTACAGCAGCAGTGCTGGGCAGGTGATGTATTTAAGGACCTATATCACGAGGTAGCGTCAGCGTTATACCGGTAGATACAGCGGTGAAAAGGACGCCGGCTTTTCAAACAAACGTCGCTCAGCCAGGCTCGACCAAAAGCGCCGGCTGAGTGATTGCAAATATGACCTCATCTGATATAATGGGAATCGATATGGTTCAAGTTACACGTACAGATCAGAGAGAGTCAAACGAGAACATTATCCGTCGCTTCACTCGCAAAGTGTCGCAGAGTGGTGTGTTGTCTGACGCCAAGGCAGTGATGCGCTTTAGCAAGCCAATGTCGAAGGTGGAGCGCCGCAAAAAGGCGATAATCCGCCGTGAGCGCCGTGCTGAGAAAGCAGCCGATGCCCGCCTAGGGGGGCGATAATGTCAGCGCTGGCTCAGCGCATCTCTCAAGAAATGAAAGCCGCCTTATTAGGCGGCGATCGTTTTCGGGGTGAGGTGCTTCGTAATCTCAAGGCAGCTATTCTGAATGAGGAGGTAGCGACCGGTCGGCGAGAGGCTGGCCTTGACGATGCAGCGATTGAGCGGGTAATCGCTCGAGAGGTCAAGAAGCGCCGGGAAAGTGCGGCTGTTTATCGGGCCAATGACCGGCCTGAGTTGGCTGAGCCAGAGGAGCAAGAAGCGGCGGTGTTGCAGCAGTTTTTGCCAGAGCAGCTCAGCTCAGCGGCACTGCAAGAGGTGATTGATCAGGTGATTGCTGAGATGGGCGAGGTGAGCGGGCCACAAGTCGGCCGGGTGATTGGTGCAGTCAAGGCCAAGGTCGGTAGTGCAGCTGATGGCGCGCTGGTCGCGCAGCTCGTCAAGGACACAATAGCGAAATAATAGATTGAGCGAGGGAGAAATGATTTTATTGTTTGGTCCGACAGGGGCTGGAAAAAGCATGCAGGGGCAAATGTTAGCGGTGAGGCAGGGTTGGAAGTGGCTGTCGACCGGTGAAATGCTGCGTCAAAGTAAAGACCCAGAAGTGATAAAAATTCTTAAGTCTGGCGAGCTGGTGAGCGATGAGCTCACCTACCAGGTGTTTGAGCAGGCAGTCCAAGATGCGCGCGAGAAGCACTATGGCAATATTATCGTTGATGGGTTCCCGCGCACCAAGGAGCAGGCGGCCTGGCTTGATACCTATATGGCGCGGATGGGCGAGAAGATCGATACGGTTATCTCGCTGGAAGTGCCAGAGTCAGAGATTATGCGGCGGCTAAAGAAGCGGGCGCGGATGGAGGATACACCCGAGACGATTGCGCGGCGGATGACGATTTATCGGCGTAAGATGTACCCGGTGCTGGGGATATTTGCTGAGGCTGGCGTACGGATCGTTCACTTAGACGGCGTCGGTACTGCCGGCGAGGTGCATGATCGAATTTATGATGAGGTGATCGAGGCATGTCAACTTTGATTACTGGCCAAAAAACGCCGCAGCAGCTCACCGATATGCGTGAGTGTGGGCGGATGTTGGCAACGATTTATCAGGAGCTGCGCCAAAAAGTCACCGCTGGTATGAGTGAACTGGATGCTAACGACATCGTGGCGAAGCGAATCGCTGATTTTGGTGCGGAGGCGACCTACTTGACGGATGAGGTGAAATTTCCAGGGGTGATTTGTATATCGACCAATGAGCAGCTGGTTCATTCACCACCGACTGAATACGTCTTTGAGCCAGGCGATGTGGTGAGCTTTGATTTGGTGATCGGCTACCGCGGGATGAAGACCGATAGTGCATTTACTATGGTGGTTGATGAGCAGCCGCGGGGCGCCAAGAAGCATTTACTCCACGCCACAGAGCAGAGCCTGTATGCCGGGATCGATGCGATTTCTGGTGATGGCACCCGCGTTGGCGATATTTCGGCTGCCGTGGAGGCAGTGTTGAAGAAAGCCAAGCTCGGTATCATCCGTGAGCTGGTGGGTCATGGTGTCGGGCTCGAGATGCACATGAGTCCGGAGATCCCGAACTTTGGCCGCCGCGGTAGCGGGGTGATGCTGCATGCTGGTGATACGATCGCTATTGAGCCGATGGCTGCGCTCGGTGGTGAGAAGATTATGACCGATGCAGATGGCTGGACGATTGTCATGAAAGATGGCTCGCTGGGGGCGCACTTCGAACACACTGTTTTGATCACTGAAACAGGGGCAGAGATACTGACAAAATTATAGATACGCTATGTCTATAATATAGGGCGACTTGCCAAACTAGGGCATCTTCTTATATACTTAAAGCATATGCAAGAACATTCTCGATATGCGGTAGGGATTGATGTCGGCACCAAAATGGTGCGGTGCGTGATCGGTCATATTGACGCAGAAACTGGTGTGACAAAAATAATTGGTGTCGGTGAAGTGCCGAATAGCGGCATGCGCAAGGGTATGGTGAGTCATCTGACGGGGCCGGCGGCGGCGATTGACAAAGTACTCGAGCTAGTGGAGCGGATGAGCGGCCACCAGGTGAACGATGCAACCGTCAGCATCAACGGCACTCATATTTTGAGCACAAAGGCGAACGGTATGATTGCGGTTGGCACCAATGATACCGAGGTGACAGAAGATGATGTGGCGCGCCTAGAAGAAATGGCCACTACTGGAAAGGTGCCTGCCAATCGAGAAATTCTTGAGATTGTGCCATATTCGTATCGGCTGGATGGCCAGGATATCAAAGACCCAGTTGGTATGACAGGGGCGCGGATGGAGCTGCGGGCCAATGTGGTGTCGGCGCTCAAGCCCTATGTGGCGCATTTGCGTAAGTCTGCCGAGATGGCCAAGGTAGCAATGACATCGGTGGTGCCCTCGGTGCTGGCCAGTGCTCGGGCGGTGCTGACGGAGTCGCAGCTAGAGAATGGTGTGGCAGTGATCGATATTGGTGGTGCGACGACCGGCGTGGCGGTGTTTGAAGAAGGTGATTTGCAGCATGTCGCCGTGATCCCGATGGGTGCTCAAAACGTGACCAATGATTTGGCAATCGGGTTGAAGACTGACCCAGAGGTGGCCGAGCAGGTCAAGCTGACGCATGCGCGGTTTGGCCAGACAACTCCAGGCGAGGTCGAGACCAAATACGAAAAGCAGACGTACCTCTTTGAGCAGACTGATATTGATGAAATTGTCGAGGCTCGCTACGAAGAAATTTTTGAACTGATCGCCAAGGAGCTCGAGAAGGCTGGCGGTATTGGCCACTTACCGTCGGGCGTGGTGCTGGTCGGCGGCGGCGCTCGTATTGAGGGCCTGGTGCCATTTGCCAAAACGCACCTGCGCTTGGCTGCCAAGTTGGGTGTACCGCGAGGCTATGGCGGCGCCAGTGATGGCGTGGAGCGGCCGGAGTTCGCGGCGGCGGTTGGGCTGATGCTGATCGATGGTTCGGGCGCCCATGAGATGCCGGGCGGTGAGCCGCTGCTAAAGAAGTCAAATGAGATCACCAAGAAAGCGGGTGGGTTATTGCAGAAGCTGCTGGCCAAGTTTAAATAATTGGTGCGTGGCGTAGCTATAGGAAAAATGATATACTGTGAGGGAAAGAATAGGGGAGAACAATAATGCCGCAGGTACAACCAAGTGAAGTCCAAACGTTTGCCAGTATAAAAGTCGTCGGTGTCGGTGGTGCGGGCGGTTCAGCCGTCAACCGCATGAAGGATGCTGGCCTCCAGGGGGTTGAGTTCATCGCCATGAATACCGATGCTCAGGCACTGCATAATTCAAAAGCTGATGTCAAAATCCACCTTGGCCACAATACGACGAATGGTCTTGGCGCTGGTGCTGACCCCAAAGTGGGCGAGGCGGCGGCTAATGAATCGCGAGATGAAATTCAGGCGTCGCTGAGCGGTGCTGATATGGTCTTCGTGACGATCGGCGCAGGTGGCGGCACTGGCTCCGGTGCGGGGCATGTGATCGCTGAGATTGCTCACGATATGGGCATTTTGGTGGTTGGTGTCGCGACTCGGCCATTTAGTTTTGAGGGTGAGAAGCGGCGAGTTAATGCTGATTGGGCGATCACCCATTTGGGCCGCCAAGTTGATACCTTGATCACCATTCCGAATGATCGGCTTTTGCAGACAATTGATCGGCGGACGCCGCTGCTGGAGACGTTTAAAATCGCCGATGATGTCCTGCGCCAAGGTGTGCAGGGGATCTCGGAGCTAATCACTGAGCACGGGCTGATCAACCTCGACTTCGCTGATGTCAAGGCGATCATGAGTAATGCTGGCTCGGCACTGATGGGGATCGGCCGGGCGAGCGGTGACAGCCGAGCCATCCAGGCGGCACAGCAGGCGATCGAGAGCCCATTGATCGAGGTATCGATCGACGGCGCCAAGGGTGTTCTGTTCAACGTGACAGGCGGCTATGATATGAGTATGGCGGAGATTCAAGAGGCGGCAGAGGTGATCACCAGCGCGGTGAGCCCTGATGCGAATATCATCTTTGGTGCAACACTGAAGCCTGAGATGGAGGACGAGCTGGTGATCACGGTGATCGCGACCGGGTTTGATAGCGAAACATTCGAGCAAGAGGTCAGCCTCGATATACCGGCCCGCCCGGCTACTCCGCCGACCAAGGTGGAGGATGATGTTGTCGAGGAGATTGATATGGAGCTCGATGAAGATGACGCGCCGGCTAAGCACTTTGAATCTGATGAAGAGACGAATATTTGGGATAATCCGCAGCCAGAAGAAGAGGATGAGGATATGCCGTCCTTTTTGCGCCGACGCAAGAAAAAGGAATCATAAGGAGCTGGCGTGAAGAATATTGGCGATAGTCGGGTGGTTGAATCGCGTGAAGTGTCTGGCGGCATGGCGATTCGGCGTCGGCGTGAGACGCCAGATGGCCGCCGCTTTACCACATATGAGCGGATCGAGAAGCCAAATCTGGCGGTGATCAAGCGCAGCGGTACGCGCGAGCTGTTTGATCGGACTAAGCTGTCTCTCGCGGTCAGTCGATCGGTCGGCAAATTTCTTAAGTCGGATGAGGAAGTCGAAGCAATTATCAGTGCGGTTGAAGACGCACTATATGCCCTGGGCGATTCTGAAGTGTCGTCGCGCCAGATTGGTGAGTTTGTATTAGACGAATTGGCGCATCGCAATGAGGTCGCCTATGTGCGGTTTGCCAGCGTGTTTCAGAAGTTCGAGACGCTTGATGATTTCGTGCAGATTCTAGAAAAACGAAAAGCGATCAAGGAGGGATAATCGATGCGGGTTGTCGTGATCTACAAGCCAGCGAGCGATCATGCTCGTGAGGTTGTCGAATATTTGCGTGAGTTTGGGCGGCGCACCGGTAGACTATTAGAGCAAAAAGACCCAGAGACGATTGAGGGCGAGGCTTTTTGCCGCACGTATGATATCGTCGAATACCCGACGATCATCGCTCTCAGCCAAGACGGCCACGTGCAGCATTTATGGCGTGGTCGGCCGCTGCCGCAGATCGATGAGGTCAGCTATTATGTCTGATCTATCGGTGAGTGGCTGGCGCCGATTCATGGCCAAGGATGCCCTCGCCGAGCGTGCCGCTGCGGTCGCGCTACTTGGTGCGGGGATTGGCCTAGTGGCGTCGTTCATGCTATCAATTGAGTCATTTGTGTTGGCAAAGAATAATCACGCGCAACTCAGCTGCGATATCAATGCGGCGATCAGTTGTGCCTCGGTCGCTCGCCACTGGTCAGCCACGCTGCTAGGTTTTCCGAATAGCCTGATTGGCCTGGTGACGCTTCCGGTCATCGTGACAATCACGGTCGCCCTCCTTGCCAGAGTGCGCTTTCCACGTTGGTTTATGATTGGTGCACAGCTCGGTGCTGTGGCTGGTCTATTGTTCGCCGGCTGGATGTTCTATATGAGTATGAATGTGATTGGCGTGCTGTGCCCATGGTGCTTGACGTTGGATGTTGGTATGATATTGGTTGGCTATGGGCTGACTCGCTATAATGTAATGGCACAGGTGTGGGGCGGTCCAAGTTGGCGGCGGTTTATCGACAAGGGTTTTGATACACTGCTCATGGCGGTATGTTTGGTAGGGTTAGTGATAGTCGTTATTCCAAAACTATTCGCCTAACACATATGCCAGTGTTATACTGGCGGTATGAAAAGCAATTCAATCATTCGACTTTACGCCGGGCTGGTCGCAGTATCGTTTGGCGTGATCCTTTTTCTTCACAATCTTCACTTCATCGAGTTCTCAGCTTGGCATGAGTTTTGGCGGGGTGTCTGGGCGGTTGGTTTATTGGTCGCTGGTGTGCTACTGATTAGTCGCCGTAGCTGGTTGTGGGGCGTCGTTCTCGCGACCTTTGGTGTGGTGAGTGGGCTTGGCGCACTGCACATTGTCGACGTAAGTGTTTGGCGGGTTTTGTGGCCGACTATCGTGATCGCCCTCGGTCTCGCAGTAATAACGAGCGCGGGTGCACGCAGTAGTCGCTGGCCACGTAAGGCATCAAACCAAGACACCCTGGCGCTATTTTCTGGGAGTGAATTACGCATCAAGGATACGTACAAAGGTGGTGTTTTTTCGGCAGTGTTTGGTGGCATTGATGTCGATCTTAGTCAGGCAGATATTACTGACAAAGCAGTCATCGAAGTATTTACTTTGTGCGGTGGTATCAAATTAATTTTTCCTGACTCGGTGGTTGTCAAAGATCACACGATGAATATTTTGGGCGGCACAACAAACAAAACACAGCCCAACAAAAAAGCCAAAAAGACCGTCTACGTACGAGGTGAATGTGTCCTCGGCGGCATCGAGATGAAGTAGCCCAAGGCGCTTTTATCCGGTCACCTTCCTGGTAGAATTAGTACGCATTATGTGAAAAATTCTATATAGCAGGAAGGTGATTTTTTGTGCAAAAACAAGGAGGCGGCACACCAGTATGAAGACAAGTATCACGCAGGGGACGGTACAAAAAATTGCCAATAGTTGCGGCGATATCGATCGGCTACAGCGCGAGAAAAATAACCTGCGGCGACTGGCGCAAACCGGCCTCGTGCCGCAGCTATTGCGGCAACGGCCCGACCGGCTGGAGCGAGAATATATTGCTGGCGAGTCGATGGAGAAATGGCTGCACCTTGATTGCATGGCGGGTTGGCGAGCAGTGGCACCACCCTTGCCACAGGCTCTCGATAGACTGCGGCGTTACGCCACGCTCGAGCAGGCACTTTTGCGGGCTGGTGTACTGTACCGAGATCTTAATTTGCAGCATCTCATATTTACCTTGCAGGGTGCGCGGATAGTTGATCTTGAGGCTGCAGAAATACAGCAAACTGATGGTCTGTGACGCGTCACTAGCCGGCGCGGCACGTACGAAACGATGGCACCAGAAGAGTTACTGTTGGTAGTAGACTGACTGCTCGTACGGCAAGCTACCGGTTCGCCATAGTCGCCCATTTGGTGCTCGCAGGGTGTCTGCCGTTTTGGTCGGTACCGCAGCGTTGGCGAGCGTATCGTAATCGTCGTCCGGTAGCAATTGCTCCTCAACTTCCGGCTCCGGTTCGCCGAGTGCTGGCGGCATCGTTGCAGTGCCAATCGGCTCGTCGCCACAGCGACCCAGCGCGTTTGATGCAAGCACTTGAGCGCGCCTACGCTCAGTACAAATAATAGTCAAAAACACAACGATGTAGAGAGTGCAACTTTTTGCTCGCAGACGCCTTGATAGACGATGTGGCAGTAAAATGTCAACCATACAACGGGTAACTAAAGGCTAGTTATTTTTACTACAAATTAGATTATGACTGTGAGAAGATTTTTGACAAAAGTACAACAATCTAGCCACACAAATCAGCCAGCCAGGGCTTTGCAAAATCGTTGTAAAAATATCATAACCCGACAAAACTCGACCAGCCGTCAGGGTGAGTACAAGGCAGCAGATAATTATGTTGTCAATATGGCAATAAAATAGACTAGACGGTCAAGACAGTTTGGGGCACCTCTTGTGTAGATTATGGTGTAGTAAAAGTGACAGCTGTTTTGCGACTAGATGTTGTGAGTACTTTGGGCTATAATACAAGGCAAGAGCGTTTGAGTAGTTATCACCTACGACACATCGCCAGCTTGGGTTGGCGGTGTCCGCCCGCGGGAAGAAAAGCAACTTGCTGAGTAGAACCCGCCGTGAATGCAACGATAAAGCAACCCAATAAAGTGCTGAAGGAATCACTTCTTTCGGAATCGAGATGGTACCGTCCGCGTTAAAACCCAGCGGATTCTCGAAGTCAGAAGGGGTGATTTTTGTTTTAGGAGAATTATGACCAAAATAATGTACTATCCGCCGGAATACGAAAAAGATGAATTTAACTGCGCACATTGCAGGGTGTTTGCGCATCAAGCATGGGGTGATAGTTTGTGTAGTAGGCTGTCTGGCTTATGCCTGCCATCAGATTTACTCGCTGTATCAAAATGTGAACACTGCAGTAGATGGTCTATCTGGATTGAGGAGTCTTTAGTTTATCCAGCGCAAATTATAGTAGAAGATCCGAACGACGATATGCCAGACGAGGTTAAAAAACTATATAGAGAGTCTGCTCAAGTTTTGTCTGCTTCACCACGTGCGGCTGCAGCACTGTTGAGGCTAGGATTGCAGATACTTCTCGGCGTTGTGGGGGGCGATGGTAAAAATATAAATGATGATATAAAGAAAATAGTTGCGTTGGGTATTGAACCCGAAACACAAAGGGCTCTAGATATTCTGAGGGTATTTGGCAATAATGGAACTCACCCTGGGGAGATTAAGCTTGATGAAGATCCTAGTCTGGTGCATCAAATGTATGGGCTAATGAACTATGTTACCGATAGGCTCATTACTCAGAAGAATCAGATAAATGAATTATTCGAAAGTTTGCCAGAGGGCGTTAAAGATCAGATTGAATCACGAGATAGTAAAAATAAGAATGAGGAGAAATTATAATGAAATTCAAACATGACACTCGCCGCCGAGCGGCAGAATATGAAAGAGACTGGGCAAAGCGCTGGCAGGATGACCAAACCTTTGAAAAGTCAGTCCAGCAGCGGCCGGTTGACAACGCTTGGGTGTTTTATGATGGTCCACCATTTTTGACTGGGACACCGCATCATGGGCATCTATTAGTCAGTACAGTCAAAGACACCATGGGCCGCTTTCACGCTATGAAAGGCCAGCGAGTGGAGCGCCGCTGGGGCTGGGATTGCCATGGTTTGCCGGCTGAAGTGTACGTCGAAAAAACGCTTGGCATTTCTCACAAAAAAGAGATTGGCACGAAGATCAGCGTGTCGGATTATGTCAAGGAATGCCGTGCGGCTATGGTGCGCACCGGCACCGAATGGGAAGACACGATTGAGCGAATCGGCCGCTGGGTTGAGTTCAAGGGTGCTTATAAAACCATGGACAATAATTACATGGAATCGGTTTGGTGGGCGTTTAAGAAGCTCTATCAGGAAGGCAAGATTTACGAAGGCGAGAAAATTCTGATCTACTGCACGAAGGATGCCACGCCGATTTCTAAGAGTGAGGTAGCGATGGAAAACAGCTACCAAATGGATACCGACCCCAGCCTGTTTGTCTATTTCAAGCTAGAAGACGAAGATGAATATTTGCTCGCCTGGACGACGACGCCGTGGACGCTGCCGGCGAATATGGTGGTGGCGATCAACCAGGATGTTGATTATTCATTGGTGAAGTATGGTGATAAGAAGTTCTATATCGCACGCGATGCGGTCACAAGAGTCACGACTGATGAAAAACATCAGCCGCTTGAATATTCGATCATCAAAACGATAAAAGGCGCAGAATTGGTGGGCAAGCGATTTGAGCCGCTGTTTGAAAACCGCGGGCCAAATGCGCATAAAGTGCTGCATGCTGATTTTGTGACGACCGATGACGGTACTGGCCTGGTGCACGTTGCGCCGGCGTATGGCGAAGACGATTATGAACTATGCCGGATGCATGATGTGCCACTGCTGTCGCTGGTGGATGGCGATGGCAATTACACCGAGGGCAGGTGGCTTGGCCGTAATATCTGGGAGGTCAATAAAGAGATTGCCAAGACGCTGCTGGAGGAAGGCCGGGCGCTGAAGATTGAGTATATTCGCCATGAATATCCACACTGTCACCGCTGTGGCACCAAGCTAATGTATCGCGCGCATCCGAGCTGGTTCATGGATATCCAAAGCCAGAAAAAGGAAATGCTCGAGGCAAACGAGCAGACTCATTGGACGCCAGATAATCTGCGAACTGGCCGATTCCATAATATTATTGAGCAAGCACCAGATTGGAATCTGAGCCGTGATCGCTATTGGGCGACGCCGATTCCAGTGTGGAAAGGTGTCAGGAATGACGGCACAGAAGTTGTCAAGGTAATTGGTAGTTTTGCCGAGTTTGAAAAGCTGACGGGGCGTAGGCTGGATGACTACCATCTGCCGCAGGTGATGGATGTGACATTTGAGTGCGACGGCGTGGAGATGCGGCATATTGGCAAGGTGCTCGACTGCTGGTTTGAGTCTGGCTCGATGCCGTTTGCTCAGTTCCATTATCCGTTTGAGAACAAGGAGAAATTCGAGGCGAGCTTCCCGGCCGATTTCATCATCGAAGCGATTGATCAAACCCGTGGTTGGTTCTATAGTTTGACGGCGGTCAACGTGGCGCTATTTGGTAAATCACCGTGGAAGAATTTGATTTGTACCGGGTTTATCAACGCGGCGGATGGCAAGAAGATGAGCAAGAAGCTAAAAAATTACACCGACCCGATGGAGTTGATGGATAAAACATCAGCTGATAGCTTCCGCTTTCTGATGTTATCCAGCCCACTGACGAATGGCGAGAATTTTGCACTCGCGGATAAAGATGTCGTGGATGTGGCGCGCAAGCTGAGCATGGTGTGGAATATGTATGATTTCTTCACGATGTATGCCGAGGTTGATGGGTGGGAGTTTGACGGTGAACTGAAAGATCCACTGAGTGAGCTGACCAACCCGCTAGATATCTGGATTGTGTCACGCCTGCATCAGCTAGTGGCCGAGGTGGAGCGAGGCCTTGATACTTACAATCTGCAAGATGCCACCAAACCGATACTGCCATTCCTCGACGATGCCTCGAACTGGTATGTCCGCCGCTCACGCCGCCGTTTTTGGAAGTCTGAGGATGATGGCGACAAAAACGACGCCTACAAGACGCTTCATTATGTCTTGGTGCGTCTGAGTTATTTGCTGGCGCCATTCACGCCGTTTTTGGCCGAAGAGCTCTATCATAATCTGACAGGGGATGACCAGTCGATTCATCTCAAGGATTGGCTGCCAGCCGGCGCGGTGGATCAGCAGGTGCAAGCTGACATGGCCCGGACGCGTGAGCTGATCAATGTCGGCATTAGTCTTCGTATGAAGAAGGACGAAGCGCACAATTCGATCAAGATTCGCCAGCCGCTGCCATTTGCCAAATACACCGGGGTGCGACTGGCGCAATATTATGAGCAGATTATGGCCGAAGAGCTGAATGTCAAGCAGATCCGTTGGGTCGAGCAGGTGGCTGAGCCTGAGCCGGGCAGTGTGGTTGAAACGACCGCGTCACCGGAGCGCTGGATTGAGCTTAGTAAACAACTGACCCCCGAGCTGAGGCGTGAAGGCCTGATGCGCGAAGTAATTCGTCATGTGCAGAGTGCGCGCAAACAAGCAGGGCTGCAGGTAGATGATCGGATCACTCTACAGCTGGCGACTACTGACCAGCAGCTTGACCAGGCGATCGCCGAACATGCCGAGACGATCGCTGCTGAGACGCTGGCGACGCTGGGTCAGGCGTCGGGCCACCAGTCAACTGTCTCCATCGATGGTGCCCAGCTGGTGATTACTCTCCAGATCGCCTGATTTTCTATTTTGTAAGCACAGACACTTTGCTGAGCCTGCCCAACTTGGTACCATAGGGACATGATTACAAAAGCAATTATCCCTGTGGCAGGTTGGGGATCGCGCCGCCTGCCTATCACCAAAGCAATTGAGAAATGTATGCTACCAATTGGAAATCGGCCGCTGGTTGATTATGTTGTGCAAGATTGTTTGCAAGCCGGCATCAGCGAGCTAATATTTATCGTTGGTGAGCAGAGCGAGCAGCTGCAGAATTATTATCGGAGCAATATCACGCTGAACGACTATCTTCGCCGCAAAGGCAAGATGGACCTCCTCGATATGGTGGCGCCGATTACTGCGACGCTTCATTTTGTAACTCAGCCAAGCTACGGCAAATACGGCACTGCGGTACCGGTGGCGCTTGCGGCAGACTATCTGCAGGACGGTGAATCAGCAGTGGTGTTGATGGGCGACGACTTTATTTATAATGCTGACGGCTCGAGTGAAGTGGCTCGTCTGATCAAGGCAACGCCAGAGGGAAGCTGTAGCCTATTGGCTGCCTCAGTCGACCCGAGCGAGGTGTCGCGCTATGGAGTGATCGCGATGAATCAGCAAGGCGACTACCAGCAAATTATCGAGAAGCCACAGCCCGATGTTGCGCCGAGCAACCTGATCAATATTAGTAAATATATCCTGACCAAACAGGTGATCGCCATGTGCCGGACGCTTGAGCCATCGCCGCGGGGCGAGTACGAGCTGCCAGATGCTATCAATCGCTATGTTGGCGATGGTGGCATCGTCAAGGTGGTGCCGGCAGTCGGTGAGTACTTGGATGGTGGCACGTTGGCGGGCTGGCTCCACGCGAATCAGGTAGTGTGCGGCCATGCCGGCTGATTATTGCCAGAAAATGTCGTATCTGATATAATCGCCTACTAGGTTAATATAACGAGTAAGGAATGAAATGAAAGCAGTCGTAAAGATCTCTGGCACGCAATATGTTGTCAGCGAAAAAGAGTCCCTCTTGGTGGATCTCCTCCCTGAAGGCACAAAAGA
>CALHZK010000013.1 GCA_938040655.1 uncultured Candidatus Saccharibacteria bacterium | reverse complement strand
CCGAGGCGGTGGCGTTGTACTTGATCGAGAAGACGTTGCCGTTCTTGACGGCGATATCGTCCTTCTTGTCGCCGTTGAAGTCAGCCACGAGCACCTGGCCCGATCCCGTCCCGGGGAAGGTCGCAGCGGTGGTCTTCGCGTCAGACCGGTTGGAATCGTAGAAGGTGTAGTTCTCGCCATTGCGGATTGCGACGGTCGAAACGCCGTCGCCGTCCCAGTCACCCGCGATGACCTCGCCGCCTGCAGGGATCTTCATGCCGAGCTTCGCGATGGAAGCCGGGAACTGGTCGGCGAAGTAGAGGTTGCAGGCGTCATCAGCCAGGCAGGGATCCGCGATCGGCTTCTGGCTGTTGTCTGCCGGAGGCTTGGGCGTCGGGTTGCTGGGCGAGGGGTTCGGCGTCGGCTCCGGTGAGGGAGCCGGGTCGGTGGGCTTCGGCGAGGGAGCCGGGTCGGTGGGCTTCGGCGAAGGTGCCGGGTCCGTGGGGCTCGGCGCCGGGTCCGTGGGGCTGGGCGCCGGATCGGTGGGGCTCGGTGCCGGATCCGTAGGGCTGGGCGCCGGATCGCTGGGCGAGGGGTTCGGTGTCGGTGAAGACGCCGGATCGACCAGTTTCCCGGAATTTTCGAAGAAGAAGGCCGTGGCCTCCTTCTTAAGTAGACCAGTCGCGGTCTCAACGACCGCAGTGTTGGTCCACTGTTGGAGCCCGGTCTCCTTGTCCCGGGCTCCATCAGCTGACGGTGGTTGAGAAACCACCATCAGCTCGTACTGGACCCCGGCTTGCACCGAGGTCCAGCGTACTGTTGCAACGGATCCGGAGCACTCAACGTGCTCCGGATCCGCAACCGGCCCACCGCCCAGTGGCCGAAGCCACTGGTCAGTAGGCCGCCCCGATACTGAGTCCCACTCGGTATCGGGGCAGGAGAAACCAAGACCATCCGCGGCGTTATCGCGGATGGTCAGGGTTTTCCCTTCGTCGCTCGCCCGAGCGACGAAGGAAGTGGTGGACACGACCCGCCCCCGGGTCGTGTCCCAGAAGGAGACTTTCTGCAAGTCTCCTTCCGGGAGGCCTGCCTTACGGCAGGCCTCATCCTTGCAGGGCGGGCTAACCCGCCCTGCAAGGATGTCCTTATTCAGATCACCGCGAAAACTCGCGGTGATCTGCCCCTCAGCAGTCGGAGGCGACTGCTGAGGGAACTCCGCCCAGACCGAGGCCTGCCAGGCCTCGACTGGGCGGTTAAAGTGCACCGCGACCCGACCGTCGCGGTGCACCTCTCCAAATCCAGCGATGGAACCATCGCCGGCTTTGAGAGTGAACTCCCCCTCCACAAGCGTGAAGGAGGAATCATTCGAGGTCATTGTGACCTCGAATGACTTCTCTGGCTGCCCCTGGCAGCCAGAGAGAAGAAACTCAACATGACTCCCGTAGGCAAGGGAGCCATGCTGGGTACCCAGGACGTGGCCTACCGCCACATCCTGGGTGCAGGTCACTGGGGCGGGCCGCTGGCCCGCCCCAGTGACAGCTCGAGCCGTCAGTGCTGGCAGAACCGCCAGCACTGCGGCAAGGAGGAACGCCGCCAGCGCTGCGGCGGCGTTCCTCCTTCTTTTGAGGTGTATCATTCTAGCCCCTTTCAGGCTAGGAGCCCCCTCCCCTCACCCACCGGCAAGGGGAGGGGGCTCGTTGACAACTTGTTAAGGCACGCTCATGCTCACACTCTTTTGGAGTGTAAGCACAAGCGGATACGATTGTACCCTATCTTTTTATAAAATGCTATAGCTTATTTCCTAATATATACAACTAATTGGCATTTCACCTCTCGTCTGCTATAATCTGCTCAGTGTGGCACCGTAGCTCAGCTGGTTAGAGCGCAGGACTCATAAGCCTGAGGTCGGTGGTTCGGGTCCACCCGGTGCTACCATGTACGATATAGCAATACCCCTCTGGTATACCAGAGGGGTATTTTCGTGCAGGCAAGCCAGCACGGTAGCTCAGGCGGCGAGCGCGAGCTCTTCTACCTGCAGTTGCAGCAGATCGACCGGCGCTATACCAGCCGACAGCCCTACCTCTGCCAGCCGCTCGGTGACCCATGCACCAAGCTCCTGGCTACTGCGTGGCCGCTCCCAGGTCCGAAGCTCCTGCTGCTGACTCGCCGCCAACAGCCGCGCCAGCTCCTGCTCAGCATTGTTCATAATGGTGACCCTTTATATGTGTTTATGTTTGTTGGTGACCCGCTTAGATATTAGCATAAACGTTATAAAAATACAAGAGATGCGTGGTATTTTTGCCTCATTTAGTTGGTAGTTTTTCTCTTATGATTACGCTTATGCTATAATAGATCGTACGACAATAATTACAAGGTGGGTACAACACACATGCGGGTGGCAATTCTCTGCTTCATCGGGCTTATTCACGCCAGTTTTCAGCTGAGCGTCAGCGTGCTGACGCTGCTGGGCGGCCATTCACTGGGGCGGCGGCTGGCCTACCGGCGAGTGATGGGCTTACTGTGTAGTTTTGTGCTCGGCGCCCTGCTGATGACCATTCTCTTGACAACTGGTCTGGTGTATTACATATCAATTATCGTGCAACATCAGCTCATCACCTGGCGACTGATCATGGCAATCAGCTGTGGTGTGCTCGCCAGCCTGGGTGTCGCCAGTTGGCTGCTCTACTACCGCCGCGGCCACGGCACCGAGCTGTGGCTACCGCGCAGCTTCATCGCCTATCTGAGCAAGCGCTCCGCCAAGACCAGCAGTCGATTCGAGGCATTTAGCCTTGGCGTATCGAGCGTCATCGCGGAGCTGCCCTTTTTGATTGGCCCCTTTTTGGCAGCGAGTTTGCTCATCGCTGCCCTGCCAGCGCACCTTTGGCAAGCTGGTGCGATCATCAGCTACAGCTGCCTGGCGGTATCGTCGCTCGGGCTCATTATCGTAGTGGTCGGCAGCGGCCACACCATCGCTCAGGTGCAGCAATGGCGGCAGCGGCACAAACATTTCATGCAATTCTTCAGTGGTAGTAGCCTGCTCATCATGGCAGTCTTTTTGGCCGTGGAGTACGTCGTGAGGTATCCATGAGCACTCTATCGAGTAGACCCACGGCGCCGATCGTCGTCAAACGGCGAGGCCGCGATGATGAAGTATTTGACCCTCGCAAACTCCAGCAGTCAATCCTCGCCACCTGCCTTAGCCTGCAGACACCGATCGGCCACGCCGAAGACGTCGCCGCTAGAGTCACCCGCGGCGTACAGCAGTGGTGTCGGCACCACCCGACCATGACCTCTGATGATATTCGTCGCCAAGCAACTCACTGGCTCGTCCCCCTACACAGCGAGGCAGCATATCTGTATAATCAACATAAAACGATTGTGTAGAGGAATTATCATACTATGGCGCAACGATCGATCGCACAAACACCGATCATCCCACGAGCAAATTTTGACTACGATGTCATTGTCATCGGTAGTGGTGCTGGCGGGTCTCCAGCAGCCAGCATTCTAGCCCGCGCCGGCAAGCGAGTCGCTATTGTCGAAAAGTCAACATTTGGTGGTGAA
This sequence comes from uncultured Candidatus Saccharibacteria bacterium, assembly GCA_938040655.1. Taxonomy (GTDB): domain Bacteria; phylum Patescibacteriota; class Saccharimonadia; order Saccharimonadales; family Saccharimonadaceae; genus Nanosynbacter. The sequence continues at coordinate 13,225 of CALHZK010000013.1, read as the reverse complement.
TCGCCTAATTGGGGAGATATCCCGACTGGCGCACTCCTGCACGTCGCCAACGTATACCAGACTGCCCACCAGGCCGCCGGTTTCGGTTTGCGAACCGCTGACCTCAGCTATAATTACCCGTCACTCCTCGCCTGGAAAAACACCACAATTGCCCGGACTGGCGCTGGCGACAACCGTGACTACTACGAGAAGCAAGGTATCACGGTACTCACTGGAAACGCCCATTTTTTGAGCCCGCACGAGATTGCTATCGACCAACAGCGCGTATCGGCTCGTAAATTTTTGATCGCCACTGGCTCTACCTGGCACATCCCACATATTCCCGGCCTAGACGGTAACTCATATTTTGTGCCTAAGACGCTTCTGGCACAGCCGCGACCACCCCGATCATTATTCATCATCGGCTCACATGCGACTGCCATCGAGCTGGCACAGCTATTCGCTATATTTGGCACAAAAGTCTACGTCGCCGAGGCTGCCCGGCGTATTTTGCCAGAATTTGAAAGTGAGGTAAGCGATACAATGATCAGCGACATGCGGCACCGCTATGGTATTACCGTACTGACGCAAGCCCGGATAACTGGCGTCGAGCAGGCTGGCCATGACCGCCGAATTCGCTATATTCAAGGCCACCAAGAGCACGTCGTCAAGGCAGAGGCTTTACTGATCGCCGATGGTCGTATACCAGTGACCGATCTAGGCTTGGAAAACGCTGGTGTCGAATACGACAGGTACGGTATCTCGGTCAACGCCGCTATGCAGACGTCGATACGGCATATATTTGCAGTCGGCAATGTCGTCGATACCACCGCCCAGACTCATAGCATTCTGAGCCATAGCCGTACCGCTGCCCACAATATGCTCCACCACGCGATGATCGCGCTCGACGACCAACCCAAACTCCAAGTGGTCTTCACACAGCCGCAGATCGCCCAGACCGGATTTAACGAGGATGATTGTATTAAGCGTGACCTCCGCGTCAAGACAGCGATCGCACCGCTCACCCTGACAGCCAGAAGCAATATCACCGACCAGCGAATCGGCTTTGTCAAACTAATCAGCGACAAAAAAGGAGTCCTCCTCGGAGCCACCATTGTCGCCCCACAAGCGAGCGATATGATCGCTCAATTGACTTTGGCAGTTCGCCAAGGGATGACTGCCGAGGCGCTTGTCAATACACCAAACTGCTTTGTCGCCTGGTCAGAAGCAGTGCGAATCGCTGCTGGCAAACTTCTCTAATCCCAACTGATGCGCTATACTAAGAGTCGCGGGGGTGTAGCTCAGCGGTTAGAGCAGCGGGCTCATAACCTGTTGGTCGCTGGTTCGATCCCAGCCACCCCCACCATACACATACCACTAATATAAATATGCAAAAAATCGCCTTCAAACGTTTATTATATCGCCTTCGTCATGACTATTTGACACTCAACAACATAGTCATTGCGGCGGCTTTTTTGATTGCCCTGAGCTGGGCCTGGGGGTCAGTCGAGGTGATGCAGCGCAATTACCAGCTACAGGAGTCAGTCGACAGCAAACGCCGCCAGGTAGAGATCGAGAAATTACGCGTCTCCCTCTTGACATACGAAGAAAAATATTACCAAAGCGATGAATACATCGATCTCGCCGTCCGGCAGCGGCTTGGCCTTGGCGCCCCGGGTGAGCAGCAGCTGATCACCCCATCGACAGACACCGCGGCACCATCAGCTGCCCGACCAGCTCAGCACAGCCAAGCCAACTACCCTCGCAGCAACCTCCAGCAGTGGCTAGACTTTCTCTTCGGCGGCCGCCGGCACAAGTAGGTTGCAAAATGCGCATACATCTGCTAGGATGGTAGTATATCGCGGGGTAGAGCAGCCCGGTAGCTCGTTTGGCTCATAACCAAAAGGTCGTAGGTTCAAATCCTACCCCCGCAACCACAAAAATCCCCTCTTCTTTGCGAAGGGGGTATTTTTGTGGCATGAATAGCTTTGTAAAAGCCACAGCCTGATTATACAAACAAAGGATCCTCGTCTTCACGAGGATCCTTCGAGCGGCTGTTTGTTTGCCTTTATTATAGCAGTAATACGCTTATGGTTCAAGGAGACGCTACTTTTTCTTCTTCAGAATCAAGAAGCCATTGCGAGGTGATTCAACCACGATCCGGTCATCTGGCAAATCAACTGGCTCACCCTTATCGCTCTTCTCTACCTTCGTGAAAAAATAAATTACTTGCTTCCTACCGCCACGGAGATCCGCGATTGTCTTATGTAGATAGTACGTCACACCCTTCGAATTTGTATGCTTATAAGCCATGTAATCCTATACCTCCTATTAAACAGTATTACCTTTTCAGGGTACTATCCCGCTTGACCTCTGTCAAGTTACGGCCGTGCCCGCTGCCGCCATAATATAATACGTAGGACGATAATTATCAGGAGCCGAGTAATGATCATCGCTGCCAGAATTACTACTGCGACCACTGACCAGCCAGCAAAATCTGGCGACCACAGCGGTGAGACAAACGTCTGATAATACGGTGCAGTTGGTGGTGGCACAAATTGTAAACTTGAGGCAGTAGCGGCCGGATACTTGGCCCATTCTTCATTGATACAGCTGACATAGCGCGGATCAGCATTGACCGAAAAACGGCCATAGCCCTGCTGCTGTGCCCTGGCATCACACACCTGGCGCACCTTGACGACAACATCGTTGTTGGACCGGCTCGCCACCTCTTGCGAGAATTTTTTGAATTCTCGGTCGTACACTCGCTTATAGGCATGGTCGAGCGCCACACGCCCCGGGCTGGCATTCATATGCGATGACGCGTAGCGCTGCAAATCATACAATCGCTGCCCTACCAGCTCATCTTTGCCCGTCTTGTCGGCATCGGTCACGGCGTCTCGACGCTCGATCATACCGATGTTATTGAGCCGCAAAAAAGTCGCTGCTACAAATATCATCATAGTCAGCAGGAGCAGCAGCTGCCAGAGCTTGAGCTGTCGTAACCGTCGCTTTGTTGACTTGACCTGCTTGTGTGACATATCCCACCTGTTCGGTCTTAGTATAGCATAGCTTTTGTAGTGTATACTGGTGGTATGCGAATTTACTTTTCAGGAATTGGTGGGGTTGGTATCGGGCCGCTGGCGATGATCGCGCATGACGCCGGCTATGCGGTCTACGGCTCAGACCAGACAGATGGGCTGATCACCCAGGAACTCAGCCGACGCCACATCCCCTTTCAGCTGGATCAATCTGGCGACTATCTTCGGGCGGTCCACCAGCAAGCGCCCCTTGACTGGTTCGTCTACACTGCCTCTCTGCCAGCTGACCATCCAGAGCTCCAGCTGGCTCAGCAGCTTGGTTTGCGTATTTCAAAACGTGATGAGTTACTAGCACAGATCATCCACGATAAGCAGCTGAAGTTGATCGCTGTGGCTGGTACACATGGCAAAACTACCACCACCGGCATGCTCGTGTGGGCGATGAAGCAGCTTGGTGTGCCAGTCAGCTATTCGGTTGGCTCAACCCTTAGCTTTGGGCCAAGTGGTGCGTTTGACCCTCAGAGCGAATATTTCGTTTATGAGTGCGATGAATTCGACCGTAATTTTCTGCATTTTCAGCCATATCTTTCGTTGATCACCTCGGTCGACTATGACCATCCAGATACCTACCCGACACAGGCTGACTACCGAGCAGCTTTCCGGCAGTTTGCCGGGCAGTCGCGTCAGCTGATCGGCTGGCAGGACCAGCAAGATATTATCGACCAGGCGAATCCACGCCACCGACTACTGGCAGCACCACACCAGGGGCTCACATTGCCGGGTGTTCACAACCGGGCTAATGCATCTCTGGTTATCGCCGCGCTGCAGCAGCTCCAGCCAGATAGCTCAACTGATCAGCTACTGCACGCAATGAACCAGTTCCCTGGCACTGCACGACGGTTTGAAAAACTGGCAGACCACCTCTATAGCGACTATGGCCACCACCCAGTAGAAATTGCCGCGACGCTGCAGCTGGCTCATGAACTGAGCGACCACGTCGTGCTGGTCTATCAGCCACACCAAAACATCCGCCAGCACGAGATACGCCACCAGTACACCGATTGCATGACCCTGGCGGAGACAGTGTACTGGCTGCCAACGTACCTCACCCGCGAAGACCCTCATCTGCCTATCTTGACACCAGAACAGCTCAGCCAGCATATAGTCAACCGCTCAGCCGTGCAGTCAGCTGAGCTCGATGATCAGCTATGGCAGGCGATTACCGCCGCCCGATGTGCTGGTAAACTTGTCTTGTGTATGGGCGCTGGTACGATCGACAGCTGGCTACGGCAGCGCCTCGCCGAGGCCTAAGCTCAGCGGCGCTACATTTTGCCCCTCTCATGCCAGACGATCCTCGACTCGGCCGGCGCATCAGCTAGCGATCGTCGCCACTACCATGCAGTTGATCGCGGTCACGCCGGCTGGCAAGCTTTTGGTTGTTGATGCGAGCAACTTCTTCAAGGCTAGAGCCTAGTAAATGTGCCAGCGAGGTGACATACCACAACACATCACCCAGCTCTTTGATGATCGCTTGCCTGTCCTGCTCAGATAGCTGACCGTGCTGGTCGCGGATGAGCTTTTTGAATTTCTCAGCCACCTCACCTGACTCACCACATAGCCCTAGCACCTGAGCCATCGTGGTCGAGTCAATTTGACCGTAGGCGTGTTGGCCACCGAGCGTCGCCAGGGCTTTATCGGCATATTCTTCGAGTGTCATATTACCTCCTTTTTGCTGGTTTTATTGTAACAAATCGACCATAAACTCCTCAAAAAAGAACGGATCGCGAAAAAAGGTCCGAGCGATGATCTGCTCCACAGCTGGCGCCAACTGATAATCAGCCAGCTTGTGCGGCCGCGCCCATATCAACCCCTCGTCCACTGCTGCCTCCTGAATCTCTGCGTAAAAAACATGCGCCAACGTCGACGATAAGACCGCTTTATCCGCCACCACTCGAATATAGCAATCGCCAGCATGGGCCAATGGCGCATCACCCATTGCCAACTTTTCATGCGCCTCTCGCTGAGCAGCAGCCAGCACCGACTCATCGTCAATATGCAACTTGCCACACGGCAGTGTCCAGGTGTCAATGTGTGGCTGCTTAGTGCGCCGCTGGAGCAGCACATCACCGTCGGCATTTTGGATAACAATCATAGTAATAATTTTAGGCTGGGTACAAATTTTGAGTGATTTGATACTAGCCCTATCGACGTATGATAGCCCTTCTAGCCCCAAGCAATATCCATTTGCTGTCTTGACGATAAATCCCCGCTTCTTTAATAAATTTAAGTGGTAGCTATAAAGATTTGTGTCGACCTTTGGCGGCCGCATATCCCGAAACCGCGCATATTTCGTATGGGTCAAGACGCTGAGGATATGTTTCTGGATGTGGTGTTCTGGGACAAATTGGTCAATCATAATTGAGTCAAATTATACTTGCTAGAGTTATGATCAGCAAGTAAATACAATTGATGAGTGATATGACATTTTATCATCAAGGAGAAAATATGGCTGGCGAAGCAAGACAAGTTCAAACTGAGGTAGAAACTATCAAACCTGTAGCCTTTCTAGAGGCGCTACGACAAGGAGATTATCCATCAGTAGAATTGACCGATGACCAGACCTTCGACACGATTTCACACGACATAGATAGGCGACCTCTATTTCAAAAAATGGCAAATCTGGCAATCACATCTGCATGCTTCGTAGATGATTTTTCAGGCATTGAACGTATACCCCGATTAGACAATGGAGATCGCGAAACAGATGTAGAGCATAGTTTTCTACTGGCGACGTTAGCTCCAAATCTAGCACGAATACTCTACCCTAATCTTGATATAGATCGTATCCGCCACTACAGCCTTGTCCACGACATGATAGAGATTGAGGTCGGTGATGTCGCCACGTTTAACCTGTCACCAGACGAGCAGGCCGAGAAAGAACGTCGCGAACAGATGGCCTTGGAAAAATTACTGAGAGAGCTACCGCCACTTGAGGCCGAAGCATTAAATTCATATGAGAAGCAAGATACACCAGAGGCTCGTTTTGTTCGCCTCGTCGACAAACTTCTTCCGACCGTGGTTGACATTACCGGCCAGGGCCCTCGAGTTGTTGAAGAAGACTTCGGCATCACAAGTCTTGGCGAGCTTCGTAGTTCTCACAATAAGTTAGCCGCCAAGTGGCGAGATATGTTCCATAATGAATTCCCTGAGCTCGAACAACTCTACGCCGTCCTTGCCTATCTTTTTGAAAATAAGTATGCGCAAGAACGTCAGGAGCAAAAAGAAACTCGCATACCAGAACGACCAAACCAACTGAAGGAGGTCGAAAGAAAGTGGCTCATCGACCCAGACAACCTTCCTGACGGACTAGAGAATTATCCTCACACTACTCTTACGCAGGGGTATTTAGCAGTGAGTAGCGATGGATCGGAAGCGCGTATCCGTAGCTTCGGTGACGGTGAGCGGTTTGAGCTGACCGTCAAAACTGCCGGTACAGTTATCCGCGGCGAGCAAAACATTAAGATAAGTGGCGAAATGTTCGAGACACTTTGGCCGCAAACTGAAGGCAATCGCGTTGAAAAGACGAGATACTACATACCATTTACCGATAGCAGCAATAACCAGCACACAGTTGAGCTTGATGTCTATGCAGGGCATTTATCGGGGCTCGTCACAGCGGAGATTGAATTCAGCGGTCGCGAAACGGAGGCATCGGTTCGTGCGAATGCCTTCACCCCACCAAAGTGGTTTGGTGAAGATGTCAGCGAAAATAAGTACTACAAGAACCCTTCTCTTGCTTCAATGGCGCTCGGTTCATAGATCTAGGTCCTCGCTCGCACAAACCCAATTGCCTTGCCTTCACCAACCCACCGCTGCTCGTAGGTTGTCATGATCCGAGCGTCACTCTGCTCATCAAATCGCTCCGATTCGTGCAGGTCAAACACTAGCTCCTGGAGCCGCCAGCCAGCCGCCACCAGCTGCTCCAAGCTCCAGCAAAAAAAGTCATGGTCATCGTGTTTGAGCAGTAGTTCACCGTCGGGGCGCAGCAATTGCCGGTATATCGCCAAAAATCGCTGATGCATCAAGCGGCGCCCCTGAGAGTGTGGCCGCGGAAACGGGTCAGGAAAGGTGACCCACAGCTGTCGGGCCGAGCCAGCCATAATGAGCTGGCCCAGCTGGTCCGCCCGAGCCCGGACAAATCTGACATTGGTGAGGCCACGGCGTTCAGCCTCCCGCGCCCCCTTTTGCAGCCGGTCGCCTTTCACATCGACCGCCAGAAATTGCTGCGCCGGCCGCCAAGCTGCCAACTCAACACTAAACAAACCAGTACCAGCTCCAACCTCCACGACATCAATCGGGCAGCGCTGCCACTCATGACACTCAAAACACAGTGGCGAATTGGCAAACAGCGCAAATTTATACTTCTTACGCTTTCTTGTAATAATAAACTGATTTGGATCGACAAAACTCATGTCATTCATTATACTAAAGACACAATGGATACGCTTATAAAACAAACGCTCGACGCCAGCCGAGTCGATGAGTGGTTGACAAGCCACGGATTTGGCTGGCTCGTCAGTCAGCGGATGATACAAACCGTCAGCATCGTGGTTGGCTCGGTGATTATCTACTATATCGGCAAGTTACTTATCGATTGGGGTATGCGCTACACTATTCGCTCAACCGCCAGACACCGCGGCTGGCACCGCAAGGATATTGAGAAGCGCGAGAAAACACTCATGCAGCTCACGCATAGTTTTTGGTATATTGTCACCATTGCATATGTTATGGCGATGATCGCACACCACTTGTTTGGCTTCGATCTCTCGCCACTATTTGCCAGCGCAGGGATCATCGGTGTGGCGCTCGGCTTCGGGGCCCAGTCGTTGGTGAAGGACTTCTTATCGGGTATCTTTATTATTGCCGAAAATCAGTACCGTGTCGGTGATGTAGTTGATATCATGGGTGCAGTCGGCACTGTCGAGCGAGTCGGCACCCGCTCGACCATCGTCCGCGACGCTGATGGCAATGTCCACTATATACCAAACGGCACCATCCAGCACGTCATCAACAAAACGATGGGCTACAGTATGTCGCGCTTCACCCTCCAACTTGACCCCAGTGTCGACGTCGCCGAGGTCAAAGAAATCATCAACAAAACCGGCCTACGACTCTCAAAAGAAAAGAAATGGACAGACAAAATTATCGATCCGCCTAAATTCATCTCGGTCGGCGATATCACCGGGCGTTCGGTCGAAATCACCATCGCCGGCAAGACAATGCCCGCTGATCAGTGGTCAGTCACTTCAGAGATGCGAAGCCGCCTACTGACTACTTTTGAGCGAAGAGGTGTCCTCTTAGCTACCCTACCGACACATGCTGGCGGGCTCGGTATAGGCAAGAAATAGCCTCACGCTACTTCCGCCTACTTTGCCTCAGACTCGAGCCCCAGCTGGCTATCACTCAAGACATCGGTCGAGAAGGCCTTCGCCTGTAACACCTTATCAGACGACTTCTTGTACTGTGCCAAGAAATCCTCCAACACTTTGGCGTCAACTGGCCCCTGCGCCTGAAAACTCTTTTGGTTTTTCTGCTCGCGACTTACTTTCGGCCGTAACGCGCTAAAATCAGGCCGACTCAGATCAAGCCGAAACGCATCAGTTGAGTAGTAAATATACATCGAGATCGACACCAGGGCCACCCCCAAAACGATCACCGACACCACAAAGGTTGCCAGCCGATTGCGCATAATATATTCTTTAAGCACCGCTCGCTCCCTGCCCCTTCTCTGATAATAATTTCTGATGAATGTGTTCAACTGCTGCCCGATACTCGACAACGATATCATTTAACTGCTGCACTGCCGTGGCCAACTTCGCACGAGTGTCACGAGTTTGCAAAATATGGGCATAAAACTCTGTCGGGTTTGTCCGGCAATCAGTCCTGATCAGCGCCGATAGCGCCCCTTCGTAGTGGTTGAACTCGGTGGCGAAAGTCGCTCGTGCTGCCTCAAACCGACTAGTGATCTCCGCAACTCGCGAGCTGTCGATCCTGTTAACCGCTAGTCGAGCATTCAGCTTCGCCATTAATCGGGCCGAGATATCGTTATAATTCTGACCGACATTCACCCGAAGCAACGTATCATTGTTGTAGAGACGCCGGAGTGAGCTGGTGATAGTATCGCAGCGAGACTGCAATCGATCAATCTGCGTGCCACCACCTGGCTGAAAATCTTGCGACTGAGCCAACGCCGCCTGTGGTGCAACCAACAAACCAGCCACCGCAATCAAAAACGCCAGACATATCACGTGCTTTTTCATCCGTTCTATTGTCTCGCGTTTTCGATATTACGTCAAATGTAGTGTCTAGCGGAAGTTCTTTTCGACATTGCCTCGAACTTCACGGGCAGTTGCGGCAGCGGTCGTGCCGACCTTGTGGGCACCAGCCTTGATCGACTGGGCACTTTCCTTGGCAGCGGCCTTGGCCTGGCCTGCTCGTTTCTTGGCGACTACTTTCAGTTCATCAGCCTTCTGCTTAATATCTCGGCGAGTCTCCTTGCCGCTCTTTGGGGCGGTGAGAATACCGGCGGCGAACCCGGCGACTGCTGCACCGATAACTGCTGCTGCTTTTTTCATAATTTCCTCCTTCTTTTGTTTGTATGCCGACCGAATAGCTTGCCGATCTCAGTCACTACTTTAATCGGCGACAGCCACTCAGTTGCCTGGGCAATATTGGTCGTCACTTGGTCGACGCGCTTGGCAAGACGCTGCAGCTTTATCAAGAGTGCAATCATCACCGCCAAGAGTGTCAAGATAACCACCGAATGCAGCCCAATAATGACTGACAGCAGTACGATGATTGTCTGTGTGTGATCCATACCTTTCCTTTTTGTGTAATAGTTAGTATTTTTGTGTTAGATAAACCAACGCTTTTCATACTAGCATAAGACATTAAATTTGTCAAGCATTATCGTTATACAATAGTCCATCTCGTTGTAAGCTCTCAATCGCTGACGCAAAACGAGGGTCACTAGACAATACAGCAACAATCTGCGCGCGCGACCAGCCCCGAGCCTGATAACGCAAAATCTCACCACGTATTTGCCGCACACTTCCCTGAAAGGGTGTGTGGGTGCGATACTGCCGACTCATCGCGAGCCTCGCTTTGCCGTCTGCCTTGAGGCGCGCACCGTAATCCATCAGCGCCCAAAACCACTGCCGAGGTTGAGTCCTGTCTATAGTTTGATCTACCAGTTTCAGCACTTGCCTGTCAGACACGGTATCGTCTTGCCGAAAAAAGTGATTGAAATAGACGGTTCGGATATTCGTCTCTACAAATGGTGTCGGGATTTGATACACATAATTAAGGATTGCGCCAGCTGTATTAGTACCGACACCGGGCAGCTTGACCAAATCAGCCAACGTCGCCACTGGCGCACCCTCGGCGATCAGCCGCACCGCCTGATGCAGATATTTCGCGCGGCGATTATAGCCAAGCCCTTGCCACGCCGTCAGCACATCTTGTAGCTCAGCCGCTGCTAGGGTTTGGACGTCGGGAAAGGTCGCCACAAAACTGGTAAATTTTGGCAGCACCCGAGCAACTTGCGTCTGCTGAAGCATCAACTCACTGACCAACACATAATACAGCGTCGGCTGGTCTCGCCATGGCATAGGCCGATAGCCCAGGCGACCCTGCTGGTAGACAATTTGCCGAAAAGCTGACTGATTCATCGGTAGTTATAAGAATGCATGACGACACGCGCCATCACACACGCCGCCACTATCTCCCATAATATCTATCACGGCCTCTAGTATATCACAGCATGGTATATTGTAGACAAATAGGCAATTTATGAGTAAAGTAGTGAATACTTATGTATGATAGAAAAAAGAAAGTGTGGCGAGTTGAAGAAACATATGAGGAACATCGACACTTCCTCGGTATACCATTAGGCACGCGCACGAAAAAAGTGACCTGGGCTAAATTCCCTACATCTGGCGCTACAGGTCAATACGTCATACCTCCTATAGCAGAAACCTGGGCACTGGCTGATTTTGACATACGATCCGACATAATGCCAGAAAGAATAGAGACAGGCAACCTGTGGGACTTTGATATGTATGATGGGCTAGATGTCTTATCGCAACTATCTGACGAAGAACAGCAGCAGCTCGAAGCACGTCGCATGAGCAGTATAACCATACCCGGGCTAGCCCAATACGACAAATGGTCCATCGAGATCAGAATTGCTCAAGCCAATACCCCTGCTGTGCTGGCAGAGTTGGATGAAAAAATTGCAAAAACTTCTTCGCAGCTTGCATCGCCAAACCTCACCAAACAAGCCAAAAAAGAACTCAGGAAGAAAAAGCGTAATTACCTCCGGCTCAAGAAGTCAGAACATACTTCCTACCAACAATTTTTGGCAGGAAACTCTTATAGTTACCCCTTAGCTCCAGGAAGCCTAGAGTGGCGACTTAACCGACCAGAGTTAGTACAGATTGTTGACTATGTCCTCAAAAAAGCTGAAGTTGATATTATAAATATCGATAACTTGAAAGAGCGTGGCTTCACAGAAGACGACGAGCTATTCACCCATTCTATCGACCGCGTCAAAAAAATTACCAAGATGGGTCAGAGAGCGCTTTTAGACATCATGAAGGACGCCTACATCGAAAGCGTCAAGTCGGCACCTCTCCGCAAGACAGACTCCGCGCCGCACAAAGAATCTCTTGTGTCTTTTTTGGATTTGAGGTATCCGAATTGGAGATACACTGTCAGATGGGAAGATGCGCCTACAGTGATGGAGATTCTTTACGGCGATTTGTATTTGTAGTATACTAGGCTTATGAAACATGCGAAGATTTCTCAGATTATTCTCAGTATCGCGCTAATTGTGCTTGTCACCTGGGTATTGGGTATGGTGTTTAAGTTAGCTGCCTGGTTGATTAATGGTCTGCTTTATGTAGCAGCAGTGGTGGTGATTATTTGGCTGATCGCCCTGTTTATCGAGAGTAAGCGGGGTCATTAAGCCCCTATAATTAGCTCTAACTTGCCCAGCCTTTTGGGCATTTTTGAGCCTTGGCCCGAGAGTCGGCACGGCAACGATATCCGCCCGGCCTAGGTGGGTAGCTAGTAGCTATCGCGATAAGCCAAGCTCGCGTAGCTGCGCCTGGTCAACTGTTGACGGTGAGTCCATCATTACGTCGACACCCGAGCCGTTCTTTGGAAAGGCCAGGGTCTCGCGAACGTTAGTTTCCCCAATCAACTCCATGAGGATACGGTCAACACCAAAGGCACAGCCAGCGTGCGGTGGTGCGCCGTATTTGAAGGCATTTAACATGGCGCCAAACTTTTCCTCGACGTAGCTTTCGCGAAAACCGAGCAGCGCAAATACCTTATAGAGTACTGCTGGATTATGGTTGCGCACACCGCCGGAGCAGATTTCGTAGCCATTCATCACCATGTCAAACTGATCAGCCACGATAGCTAACTTTTCGGCATCGGTGGTAGCAGACTCCAACGCCTCTAGGCCACCCTTCGGCATGCTAAATGGATTATGGCCAAAATCAAGCTTCTTGCCGTGGTCATCCCATTCATAGAATGGAAAATCGATAATCCAAGCCAAGGCTACCACACTCGGGTCTTTCAGGTTGAAGTGGGTGGCAAATTCGTTTCGCAAGCGACCAAGTACGGCGTTGACGACCGGGCGAGCATCGGCGCCGAAGAAGACTGCGTCGCCATCAGCTGCACCAGTTTTTTGCTGGATTGCCGCAAGCTCTGTGCCACTCAAGAACTTGGCAATTGGCGATTTTGCCTCACCATCTTGGTAGGTGATGTAGGCTAAGCCGCCCGCCCCCTCGCTTTTGGCAATGTCGGTGAATTGGTCAATTTGCTTACGGCTGAGGCTAGCACCATGTTTGACGCAAATCGCCTTGATGCACTCAGCGTTTTTGAACACGCCAAATTCGGTGTTGGCAAAGACGTCGGTCAGCTCAATCAGCTCCATGCCAAAACGTAAGTCTGGCTTATCCGAGCCATACGTCTCCATGGCGTCGCGGTAAGCAATCCGCGGAATTGGCTGGCCGTCGCCTACTGGTAGATCACTCAAATCCAATAGCTTCTTACCCGCGAAATCGGTCGCCAGCTGCCGCATCAGCGGCTCAACTTCCTGGCGAACCTCCTCGCCATCCTCAACGAAGCTCATC
>CALHZK010000012.1 GCA_938040655.1 uncultured Candidatus Saccharibacteria bacterium | reverse complement strand
GCGCTTCCTTGCCATGGAAGAGGCCAGGAGTTAGAGTCTCCTAACCCGCACCACACATGATAGAGGCACCTGCTCGGTGTCTTTTTTTAATGAGAGATCTACGTTGCTGGCAATTCTGCGAGACCTGGCTTATACTGGATGTATGGCGAGCTGGCGTGATGTGACATCATTGTATCAAATCTACCCACGCAGTTTTCAGGACTTTAACGGCGATGGGGTCGGTGATCTCAATGGTATCACCTCACGGCTTGACTATATGCGATTTCTGGGCATTGATGCTATTTGGCTTTCACCGTTTTTTACTTCACCGATGACTGATCTCGGCTACGATGTGGCTGATTACTGTGCGGTTGACCCTCTGTTTGGCACATTAGATGACTTTCGGCTACTGCTCGATCAAGCACACGAGCGTGATATTAAAGTGATGATCGACCTGGTCGCCTGCCACACATCCGACCAGCACTCCTGGTTTCAGGCAGCACGCAGTAGTCGCGATAACCCTTACCGAGACTGGTATGTCTGGCGTGACCCTCAAAGTGATGGCACCGAGCCAAACAACTGGCGGAGTATTTCCGGCGGCAGTTCCTGGCAGTTCGATCAGCAAACTGGCCAATATTATTTGCACTCATTTTTGCCGAGTCAGCCTGATCTTAACTGGGATAATCCAGCTGTTCGACAGGCGATCAAGGAGGTCGGGCGGTTTTGGTTTAATCTCGGGGTGGACGGGATACGTGTTGATGCGATTTGGGGCATCTCAAAAGACCCCTACTACGGCAACGACTCACCAAACAGTCAGTTCGACGGCGATCCGACCGCTTATGGCGCCTATATCCATAACCATTGCAAGCATGGCCCTCATTTCACCGAGTACCTACACGAGCTGGCCAGTATCTGTGATGAATACGACGATAGGCAGATGGTGTACGAGTTCTATCCGGACGAGCAGCTGGGCGATATTTGGCAGCAGTACGGTGCGGTACTCCATGCTCATCCCAGCGCGTCGGCCTTTTTCATGGAGCATCGGCAGAATGAATGGCACGCCGAGCATGTTGCGCAGAAGATCAGTCGCTACGCCGAGCTAAGTCAAGACACCGCTGCCTTCTTTTGCCTCGGCAACCATGACCAGCCGCGAATCGCCTCACGCCTGGGTGAGCCGAGAGCTCGTGCGCTGGCGTTTCTCAACCTCTGTATGCCAGGAATCAGTGTCGTGTATTATGGTGACGAAATTGGTATGGAAGACAGCCCTTTGACCGACACCTTCCTGCAAAAAGCTCATTTACCTCACGGGCAATTACCTGATAATCGGCTCAGCGCCCGCACACCGATGCAGTGGACAAGTGGAAAGTTTGCAGGATTCGCTAGTGTACCGCCATGGCTGCCGATTCACCGCAATCGCCGCACCATCAACGTGCTGACCGAGGCAAAAGATTTATCGTCACTGCTTCATATGCACCGACAGCTACTCCACCTACGGCGCGCATCACCGCTCCTGAGAGACGGTACACTCGAGCCATTCCCGACCTATAATGGCTTTGTGGTAGCCTTTTGGCGGCGCTATCAGCAGCAGCAAGCAGTTGTGGCCGTTAACTTTGCGGATTCGCCCCAAACGGTCTCTCTCCCGGCCGACGCAACGACACTTCTCGCAGCCACCAGCCACACCGTACAATATGACTCCGGCACTCTGGTGCTGCCTGGCTACGGTGGCGCCCTGGTTGGCAGCACATAATACACCGCCCCACAAAAAATACACCTGGCTCAGCTATATCAGACCAGGTGTGTTTATCATTGTATAATCTCGTGTGTCATCTTTAGGAGTGCTCGGTAGCCAACGCGACGACAATGTGCCTCTACCTCAATTTCCTACTCTTTGGAAGTAGGTGAGATACGCACCCCCATAACTACGATTGTCCACCACAACAATTCCGTTTTGAATTGGCACCTCACC
>CALHZK010000011.1 GCA_938040655.1 uncultured Candidatus Saccharibacteria bacterium | reverse complement strand
CCGAAGAACTCGCGAAAGAGCACGGCATTGAGGGTGAGCCGCGGTTTGTGGTGCCCCTCTTCGAAGACGAAATCGAGAGCGAAGAACAGAAGGAAGATCGTAAGGATAGCTAGACGCTGCCCAAACCGTAGAATGAGCTAAAATAAACCTAAACCCCGTAATACCCACACTACTTCATTAGGAGGCCGGCCTACGACTAGCGCAGGAAACTGATCTGGTCTCATCTTAGGTGGTATATAACTATCGGCTTCTCTGATGATGGCCGCGTCCTTCTCTATCTCCGCAAGAAGCTCCTGACGATGCTTTTTGATTACGTCGTCTGTAAGGACGAAATAGGTATCAGGTAGTCGCCCCTCAGCAACTTCCTGAGGGTCTTCTGGTGAACCCTGTTTAGCGAGAGGTTCTCTACTCTCTTGCGTGTCTTGGGCTGCGATACGGTCACTATTCTCCTCGATATACTGATTGACGGCATGAATAACCGGGCCGGGGCCTACCATAGCGCCAAATAAGTGGATGACTTCCTGGCGGATAGTCGAGAAGTCGACCGCCTCAAACCCACCAATCAGCGCAATATAGCGGTTCACTCTATCCCGCGCAGTAGCGTTGATGCGCTCCTCTCGCTCCTTTGGCGAATGGGTGTTCAACATCTCCTCGGTGAAGAGATTTGGGTCTTCTCTCAGGTCGCCCTGCTCATCGATAAGGACCCGTGGGCGCATATCTGCGACCGAGGGTGTGTCTATTGTCTTGATGGCCGCCGCGGTTAGTGCAGCCTGGCCAAGTTCACACCCCGCTACATCAAAAGGATTTTCGAGTGTATACATAGGATTGTTTGGATTGTTTGGGGTAGGATAAGGGGTGTGGGCTTCTCTTTTCATGGCTATATTATACAACTTTTTCTCGTGGACGCTATAGCAACCTATGTCGCTCGGCTATTTATCCGCTACTTATTAAGAGTACCCGTAGATCACACCATCGCCATTGTCGTCCATTAAGTCAGCAATGTAGCCAATTCTCTCCTGATCATCCAGGCTAGCCTGCGCGGCAGCCAGGTGCATATCAATCTGCTGGAGGGCTGGTACTTGATCGCACGCTGGTAGCTTTTCCTCAATAATCGCCCGAAATCGCCGCAGGACAGCCATATTCATCGCCATCACTGATTTACTGTATTCATAGACGTCCCAGCCCATAAGCATCATCTGGTCTGTGCCATAGAGCCCAGCTGACATAAGTGGGTCAACCATCCAGCTGATGACCTCACCAAGATTGCGGGCAATGTCATCCCACGGGAGGACAGCCTCGTAATCGATCAGACCAAACCCAGCCTGTCGGTCATAAAGCACGTTGGTCGGCTTTGGGTCGATCGCGACCCCGCAGTCAATTGCCCGAGCAAGTGTATCGACCAGGTCAGACAGCTGCTGGTCAGTGATCGCACTGATATCATCTTTGGTCAGCGAATTATTCATCGGCTTGCCAGGCATCCGCTCTGCCACTGTCACCCCATCCTCATACGACACCGCAACAACCTGCTCTAGATGCGGCACTCCCTGAGTCCGCAATAAACCAGATAAATAACGCTCAACTGTCCGCGGGCTTGGCCTCGTGTAGTGTGGAATTCTGACGACATATTCTTGCTCATCGCACACCAGCTGAAAAGCCGCTGAGTAGACACCGGCACCGATGAAATTTGGGTGATCCGTCACCTTGGCAAGTGTAGAATACTCATGAGTCAACTGCCTGACAAGCGGTTTGAACTGATCATTATACCGCACCAGCAGGGTCTCCCGTTGACGAATCGGCTCATACCGCCGGCCGTCTACTGTACGCAAAAAATTACTATAAGTAGGCAGTACCGAGGTAATTTGCTCGGCATCTATCATTTCATCACGCTGATCGGCGCGTTCTCCACGCTCGATGTCTGGCATATTTTGGTGTTGGTCAAGCGCCTGGTGGAGGCCAGTGATCGATACATGGATGAGTCCGTTCAACCTCCCTCGCAAATACTGCTTCGTCTGTTCGTCAGTAAGTTCGTCAATAAACGCGGTACACTGCGCCTGGCGTAATTCTGGTGATTTCGGCACTATTCTCGGCATATATCAGACTGGCGGAAGGAGAGGGATTCGAACCCTCGAAGAGATTTCTCCCTTACACGCGTTCCAGGCGTGCCAGTTCAACCACTCCTGCACCCTTCCGTGCCGCCAAGTATAACTCATCTCACGAGTCGTGACAATTTGTTGTAATTTTCTCCCCTTATGGTTGCACGAAAACCAGAAACCTGACTATAATACATAGTAATGGCAAAAAGTACATCTCCACGTATAAAATTGACTGGTATCACCAAGCGCTTCGGCTTTGGTGATGCTGAACACGTCGCGCTTGACGACGTAAATCTAACCGTCGAAAAAGGCGAATTTATCGCCATCATGGGCCCGAGCGGCTGCGGCAAAACCACCCTACTCAACATCATCGGCCTGCTTGACCAACCGTCAGCTGGCGAGTATTACCTCGATAGCAAACCGGTCGACAATTTGATCCCACGGCACTTGGCAAAAATTCGCTCGCAAAATATTGGTTTTATTTTTCAGAATTTTAACCTGATCCCGCGGTTAACGATTATCGATAATGTAGCCCTACCTCTGACCTACAAGGGGGTACGCAAGACAAAGCGCCTCCAAGAGGCCAGCCGCATCCTGCGAAACTTCCACCTGGGCGAGCGTGAATATTACCTGCCCCACCAACTATCCGGCGGTCAGGTGCAGCGAGTGGCAATTGCTCGAGCCTTGGTCAACAGCCCATCGATTATCTTGGCTGATGAGCCGACCGGCAACCTAGATTCAAAAACTAGCCATATCATCATGGAGGAGCTGGCAGATATTCACCGCCGCGGCAACACTATCATCATGGTGACCCACAACCCTGACTTGCTTTCGTATGCGAGCCGTGTCATTACCATGCTCGATGGCAAGATCGATACCGATGAAAAGATGAAGCGTAAGTCACCATTCAAGGCTCGCTTGACACCGACTGACCGCAAGAAATCACCACGCAAGAAATCGACAAAGTCACCCGGCAAAGCAGCCAGCTCTCGCACGCAACCAGCCGATGACGACACGGCAGCTGTAGCGACATCGCAACCTGCTGAGCCCACATCTCATCAATTAGACACATCTGACAGCAAAGATCAAACTAACAACAAGAAGAGTACCCCATGAAACTACTATTCAAAAATCATTTCGAGAATGCGGTCGAGTCACTCAAAGCAAACCGTATGCGCACTTATCTGACTGTCATCGGTGTGACGATTGGTATTGCCAGTATCACGCTCATTCTATCGCTCATGGGTGGCGCAAACCGCCTGCTGGGCGATCAAGCGGCCAAGGTCTCTGACACCATCGCTCTCGTTCGGCCTGGTAGTAGCAATAAAAATACATCACTTTTGAATAGTTCTCAGGGTATCAGCCCGATCAACTCACTGACCGAAAAGGACGCTGACGCCATTAGTCGAATTGGCGGCAGCCAGGCCGCACCTCTGTCAATTCACCACACTAAGTTGACCCCCTCAAATAGCCAGGATGCTCAAAAAGCCGCCGTCATCGGCACCAGTGGTGCGCTCCAAACAATCGCCGATATCGAAATGCGTGAGGGTCAGTTTGTTGACGAAGCCAATGGTATTGTCATCGGCAGCCAGTTGGCAATTGATTTGTTTGGTACCGATCATGCCTTGGGTAATATCATCAAAATTCACGATGAAACCTTGACTGTTGTTGGCGTGTTAAAACCGATGAAGAAACAGCTCACCTATCTAGGGATCGACAACCTTGATCGCTCAGCTCTTGTACCGACAGCTGTCAGCAAAAAGTTTACTCAGGGTGTACCGCAGATCCAGCAAATCGTCATTTCTGCTGCCAATGCTGAGTCGCTCAAAGACACCGTCGAAAAGGCAAAGAACATCTTGCAAAAAAATCATCACGGCGATACCGACTACCATGTATTAATCGGCCGAGAAATTGCCGCACCAAACGCCGGGCTTATCGCTGCCATTACCACAGTCGTCACGCTAATTGCAGTTATTTCGCTGGTTGTTGGTGGTGTCGGCATCATGAATGTCATGCTGGTCAACGTGGCAGAACGCCAGCGTGAAGTCGGCATCAGAAAAGCCGTTGGGGCGACAAACCGCAATATTATCGATCAGTTCCTGATTGAGTCGGCGATCATCGGTTTATTCGGCGGTGTCCTGGGCTACCTCATGGGCGTGGCTGCAGCATACCTGATCAGCCTCTACCTACCATTTACGCCGATCTTGCACTGGCACGCCGCTGCCTGGGCAATTGGTGTATCGATTGTCATCGGCATCGTGTTCGGTATCTACCCAGCTGCCCGAGCAGCACAAAAAGACCCTATCGAATCGCTCCGTTATTAGATAGAAGACGACACAAGGCACTGGACGCCTCTCTGTGCCACACCAAAACTACCGCCTCACCACTAGAAGGCGGTAGTTTGATGAATACCTGTCGCTAGAAAGCCGGAGTAACTCCTAACAGCCTGCTTTGCAAGCCGACTTATCGCCTACCTGGCAGCGAGCTAACAAGCTTGCTCTACTGTGTATGACAATCTTGCTACAGTGCTGCCAATTCTTGCTTCAGCTTCTCGACCAAGGCGACTGGCTCTGGGTTGACATTGTTGAGGACTGCCAGATAAATACTCGTGATATCGGCCAGCGCCATCCCCCAGAGCAGCTGCTGCATCAGGGTCTCGCCCTGTAGCTCGACAACTATGGCTTTTGGTCGCATACCACTGAGGAGTTGGTCGGTGATTTCCATCCGCTGGCGGATTCGCGGCCGCTCCAAGCTACTCCGAAAATCAACAACCGCAAACGGCTTATCCACCGGGTGCGACGACCAGCCGACGAACTCGTTGTGACTGAATTCTGGGTAGCGATTCCAAAAAGCCATATTTTTGGCAGACTCATTGAGGCTGATCTTCCATTTATAAGCCAGCGGCCAGGTCAGCTCACCGCCATAAAAAACCGCTGTTTTACCCGCCAGGGCCAAGGCCAGCCGTTTGGCACCATTCTCATGCTCCGGCACCTCTGGTGTCCAGCGCAGTAAATGGCTATCCAGCCAGGTGGTATTATCCTCCATCTCGTCGTACAAGTGGTTATCGATCACATAAAAATGCTGTAATAATTTCAACAGTCCTCGAAGATGATACATTGTCGACATCCGCGGCTGCCCACCAGACGGCAGTTGCACGTACGGGAGATTATCAGCCATTGCCTGCTCGAGCAGTTGCCCACCAGTAGTCATCACACCCACCATACAGCCAGCCTGACGAGCCTGCTGGTAGCACGCGAGCGTCTCCTCAGTGTTGCCAGAATGACTGGTGGCAATCACCAGGGTGTTTTTGCCAACAAAACCCGGCAGCTCGTAGCCTTTGACAACCTGCAGGGGTACATGTAGCCAACCCGTCGTCAGTACCGAGATCATATCAGCCGCCAACGCTGATCCGCCCATACCAGCCAAGACAATCTGATGCACCTGCTCAGTCACCGGTGCGCCCGGCTCTACCGCTACTTCATAGGCGGTCTGATTGGCCATCAGCGCGGCAAAACCGCGGGTATTGCCTGGATCACGTTGCTCTAATATATTCATGTCGTCTAACATATTGAATCTCACCCTTTCTCTATGCTATAGTATAGCATATCAAGCATAAACTATTTTTAGTATTTAATAGGTGAGGTGGGACAAACTATGCAAGACAACCAACAGGCAATGAACGACGACCAAGAACTGGCAAAAGTGCTGGCCGGCGTTTCTCAAACAACCGGGAGCGGTCTATCATTTGAAGAAACCGGTGCAGCCAGTATGCCAGCGGCGGTCAATTCGCCAATCGATTCGGTCATTCCGGTCAATACTCCCACAATGAACCCTGGCGTACCGATGAATCAGCAGCACCTATCAGTATCTTCTCCCCAAGCAAACCCACAGCCAGTCCAACAGTCGGCGCCAAAGCCAAATGCGCCAGTCGCACCGCAACGCCCACAGGCAAACTCTACGTCGGTGCAGGTCAACACACCACCAACTCGCACAAATCTCGACGGCGTGAAACAAGCGGCGCTGGGCGATCTACGGCCACTCGTCAATAAGCTCGATGTGTCACCTGAAGAAAAGTTTGACGCCTGCCTGTTGCTGCTACGTTCGACCGACGACCAAGCACTGGTTGTGCCGGCCTACGAAGCAGCGAAGTCGATCTCCGACGAAAAGCGGCGAGCTGAGGCGCTGCTCAGTATCATTAAAGAAATCGATTATTTATCAAACGCCAAATAGTCAGCTAACCTAGCTACCATCAACAGCTTATTCACCGGCAACTTCACCACACTAAAAAACCCTGCTCATACGAGCAGGGTTTTTGCCTACAGAGATGGCTTACATCATCCCCATGCCTGGCATACCGCCAGCTGGTGCGGCTGGTGCCTCTGGCTCTGGCACATCGACAACCAATGCACCCATAGTCGCTGCAGTTGAGGCGATTGACACCGCATTCTGCACCGCTTCCTTCGTCACGCGCGCTGGGTCGATCACACCAGCTTTCTTGACGTCGACCAGACCATCCTCTGGCTTCATGACATTGATACCAAACCCAGCCTTACCTGCTTCGACCTGAGCCAGGAGCGCATCAGCATTCAGGCCAGCATTCCGCATGATTTGCAGGAATGGCTGCCGCAGTGCATCACACAAAATATGGCGACCGGCTGCGATACTATCTGCACCCTCTGTCGTCAGGCCAGCCGCGACGTTCACCAGGGTGACACCACCACCAGCGACAATTCCCTCGGCCAAGGCTGCCTTGGTAGCTGCCACGGCGTCGTCCACACGGAACTTCTTTTCGTCAATTTCTGTCTCGGTCGCACCGCCGACTTTGATGACTGCTACCTTGCCGCTCAGGGCAGCTGCTCGCTTGTCGAATTGTTCTTTCTCGTATTCACTTGAGGCATTGTCGGACAGTGCCTTGATCTGAGCAATCTGCTCCTGCACTGCTGATGGCTTGCCCGCGCCCTCAACGATAGTGGTCTCGTCTTTGCCGACAATCACCTTACGCGCCGAACCCAAGACCTCCAGGCCAGCATTCTCAAACGTCAACCCATGATCTTCAGAAATCACCGTTGCGCCGGTCAGCACCGCGATGTCGCGCAAAATCTCCTTGCGGCGGTCGCCAAAGCTTGGCGCCTTGACCGCCACGGTGTTAAATACGCCCTTAAGCTTGTTCAGCACCAAAATACTCAGCGCCTCACCTTCGACTTCATCAGCGATCAGCACCACGTCCTTTTTACCAGATTGCGCCAATTTCTCCAGCATTGGCAGGAATTCTTGCACACTGGAGATCTTCTTATCGGTGATCAAAATTGCCGGCTTTTCATAAACCGCCTCTTGCCGACCGGTGTCGGTGACGAAGAACGGACTGACCCAGCCCTTATCCAAGCTAAAGCCTTCAACAACCTCGGCTTCTAGCTCTAGACCCTGGCCGGCCTCGACTGTCACCACGCCGTCTTTGCCAACTTTTTCGATGACACTGGCGATCAATTTACCAATTTCCGCATCGCCTGCCGAGATTGTCGCCACTTCGGCCACCCGGTCAGATTTCCCTTCAATTGGTTCAGCGAGTGTATCAAGCTGACGAATAATCTCCGCGCCGGCCTGCTCGATACCCTTGCGCAGCTCCATCGGGTTATGGCCCGCTGCGATCAGCCGGTTAGCCTCCTTCAAGATCGAATAGGTCAGCACTGTCACGGTGGTGGTGCCGTCGCCGGCCTGCTTGTTCAAGTTCTTGGCCGCCTGCTTGATCAGATCCGCACCAACCTTGTAGCCTAGCGTCTCATCATCATTCTCTGGCAGCTCGATGCCTTCCGCCACTGTCACGCCATCGTGCGTCACCGTTGGCCCGCCAAACCCCTTGGCGATCACTACATTACGGCCCTTTGGCCCGTAGGTTACCTTAACTGCGTTATATAGCGCTTCAGCGCCGCCCAACACGCGAGCACGCGCATCATCATCGTAAAAAACTTTTTTTGCCATAGTTGTACTCCCCTTCTTTTTTACGCAACTGTCGCTAATACATCTTCTTCGCGGACGATCAAATAATCAACACCGTCAACTTTCAGCTCAGTAGTTGTATATTCCTTATACACGATCTTATCGCCAACCGCCACATGCTTGACATCACTACCGACTGCTTTCACCTGAGCAATCACTGGCTTTTCTTTCGAGCTATCAGGCAGGTAGATGCCACTGGCTGTTTGTGTTTTTGCCTCTTCACGGACTGCAACAACGCGGTCGCCAAGAGGTTTGATAGGTGTACTCATTGCAATTCCTCCATTTTTTCTTGCATCGCTTCATCAGTATATCGTATCTTGTTAGCACTCGTCAAGGGTGAGTGCTAAATTAACTACTACCTCTGCAAGCTTGACACATTTGGTACGTTATGCTACTATCGAAATCTTGTGTCTTCTGAATTTTCACCACTCAATGATCAACATGATCAACAACCATCCCAGCCATACGTACAAGATGTCTTGTCGGTATCGTTTGCGGTTGGCCGGTTGGTCGGTGAGTCGGACCCAGAATACAACGGCCGAGTCCCCGGCCGCGTAGAAACCGCCCTTGGCTGCTACGCGCTGTTGATCGAATTCAGCACCGGGCTGCCTCACACTACTTACCACGAAGGGACCGCCCAGCAAGAAGTCTCTGACGCCAACGGCCAACCCCACCCCCTGGGGGAACCCTTTCGCTGTTCATTGTTTCTATATGAACCATCACCATCTTCATCACAAGGACCACCTGCCACGCTGGGCCAGCTCCGCCGTTTATAAGAATTTAGGCTCGGTATGGCCCGCGCTGATTTTTGACAGCCCGCATTCGTGTGATGTGGCGTTTCAAGCTACTCGGCCCAAGCCGCTGGAGCATCCACTCATACATCGCATCAGTCAGCGGTAACACATGGTCAAGCCAGTCTTCAGGATTAAGGTAGCTCAACATAGCGACATCTTGCTTGAGCCGTTTCGTCACAGGGTCAAGGTCCTGCCCTAAATCTTCTGGTGTGACACTCTCAATCAGCCAAGCAATTTTCCGTTTGATATTCTCTTGCGTTGGCATGCGGCGCACCAGGTCAGCCATCACGAGACGGCTTGGATCTCTGACTTCTCGGCCATCCGGCGTATCTTTGTTGTACCAGGCCGGCACGTTGAGCTGCTGTGTTTCAACCCGGCGAGTCTTTGCCTGCTTATCTTGGATCTCTATCTCCATAGTCTCTCGATAAGGCCGCTGCCAGAAATAATCCGATCGAAACGACGCCTCCGGAACCGCTCGCGAAAGCAAGGCCTCGGCCATTGCGGTGGTTGCGCCACTGCTCTTCACTTCGTCGACAATCAATACTTCTTTGCCATCGAGATTGGTCGGCAACTGCCACACTTTTTCTCGATAGTTCTCTTCAGTGACATCACCAATCACGAAATGCGTCCGAATTTGATCTATCAATTCTTGCGGCACATCATTGACATCAAACTCGGCAGGATTACGGTTCTCCTCTCCCACTAGCGGCCGGCCGACGAGCGCCCACCACGTCTTCCGGTCAATGTTGAGGAAGTCATAATGAGGCTGCGTCGTATCGTCGTCAGCCAATTGGCCCCATAGCGAATCCATCAACCACGCGACCGGCCGTGCTGACTTATCAAGAAAAATCACCGTGTCTGGCAGCGGCGTATCAGGCAGGTCTTCGCGATAGCCACCACATAGCTGAATCATCCGATCAGTCAGAGCTATATAGCACGAGACGATCCATTCAGGATCCCAACTACCATTTTGTTGTTCGTTCGGCGCACCGGTCGTCGCCTGTTTGTCAAGCACACCACCCTGAAGATAACTCTTTACAACGGGGTATGTTGTCTTTTCAACAGCAGGTACTTTCGTTTCGCTAAATGCCATAATTAATGTAGAGTATGGTATCATAATTCGGTGAAAAAGCAAACTGATGAACATATTACAACTACAAATAGTTTGGTATAATACATAGTATGCGATTCGTAAAACTCTGTCTTGGTCGCCTGTTGGCGCGATATGTACGGCAATTCTTTCGGACAAATAGTCATATTAAGCTGGTTGCCGTTGTCGGCAGTGTTGGCAAAACTAGCACCAAATCAACGATTGTTGATCTTCTGACTACAAAGTATCGCGTACGGACAAATCGTGGTAATTTTAACGCTGCGCTCAGTGCGCCGCTTGAAATATTGGCGGTTGAGTCACCAGCAAACCCACGCCGACTCGCTGACTGGATTGATGTAGTAAAAAAAGCACGGATGTCTGCACGACAACACCACGATATCGATATTGTGGTGCAGGAGTTTGGCATCGACCACCCTGGCGAGATGGCACAGTTTGCCCGCTACCTACGGCCAGACATCACTGTCGTGACTGCTATCTCACCCGAGCATATGGAGTTTTTTGGTAACCTCACCACAGTTGCGCAAGAAGAGTTTGGACTCAGCCGCGTCAGCCGCAAAACACTCTACAACAAAGAAGATATTCGGCCAGAATTTGCTACCTGTGCGACTAGCCCTATCGTCATGTCTTATGGGACAAGCGAAGAAGCCACCTACCGGATGCGCGCTGGTACCTTTCAGCCGGGCCGCGGTTTCGCCTGCCAGTTAACTTACGCTGATCACGCATCACAGCCATTTGTCATGCCAGTGATCGGTATCCATCAATTACGAATCGCTGCGGGTGCTGCAGCTGTCGCACTAGAGCTTGGTGTCTCAATGAAGATGGTGGTCCGCTCACTCGCTCGCTTTCGAGCAGTCGCCGGGCGGATGAGTATTTTGCCGGGCATGAAGGGCGCCACTATTATCGATGACACCTACAACGCTAGCCCACTAGCAGTCACTTCTGCACTCGAGACATTATACCGATTGCCCACCAAACGAAAAATTGCCGTGCTCGGCGACATGAATGAACTCGGCAAAATGACACAGTTAGAGCACGAAGCCATTGGTAAACTGTGTGATCCAAAAAAGCTCTATTGTGTCGTGACAGTTGGCCCACTGGCGCAGCAGTTCTTAGCTCCCGCCGCCACGCAGCGTGGCTGCCGCGTTTTGTCGTTTGCTACTGCACTCCAGGCGGTACCGACTCTCAAGAAACTGACCGGCCAAGATGCCGTCTTCCTCTTCAAAGGCTCGCAGGGTGGTATTTATTTAGAGGAAGCCGTCAAGCCACTATTGAAGAACCCTCACGATGCCAGCAAACTAGTGCGGCAGTCGCCGGAGTGGCTCCAGCGTAAGCAAGCATTTTTTAACCAAAAGTCATAACATCGACTCCGCGATATCGGGTTTTATTGCCTCGCTTGGTCACTCATCACAATCAATAAGAAATTGTCACCGGCGTCATACCCTGCTTATCGAGCTGCACAGCTCGCACCTCACCACCGTGCTCTACTCCACCCCCGAGACTGTAGCAACGTTGATTATAACGAATAGGATAGCTGGGCGCATTGCGATAGCCGTGAATTTGGTAGGTAGTTTGGCGAGTGGTAGCCACAAAGGCATCATCTACTGCACCGGCATCATCATAGCGGCCAACCCCATAGATCAGCTGATCAGTCGCCAGGAGTGGTAGCTGCTCGGGTAGTGTGCTGAGTCCACCGTGTGTCACCAAGACCGTCTTGGCATGAAATTGGTACAAAATATACTGGTCCATTCGAGAAAACAGCTGCCTAACCACTGACTTATCGATAGCTGCCGCCTCAAGCTGAGGCCTCGTTTGGTCAGCAAATTCCCGCCCAGTGATCGGCTGGTTGGTTGCCCATTGCCAAAGGTAGAGGTCATGATTTCCCTCGACGAATCGCACATTTGGTCGTGGCAAGAGGTCGTCGCAGACACACTGCATCACTGCGCCGTTTTCACTCCCACGGTCAAACAGATCACCGACAAAGATATAGAGCTCATCATCTCGCAGCGGATACTGCCGAAAGTATTCCCGCAATGGCCTGTGGTACCCCTGAACACCACCAAGGTGATGAATTCGCCGATAATTATCAAACTGCTCCAGCCGGTTTGCCAAGAGCTGATCGACCTCCTCAGTCGTTGTGACTATGGTCGCCCAGTCTGGCACTGTACTCTGCTGCAACTGCTGGTACATTGTCGTCAAGACTTCGTCAGGGACAACTTTATAGGCCGGGCGGCGGCGATTCTGTACGCGGCAAGTCGCCAATGCTACACCAGAAAAATCAATCACCACCAACTGATAGCGATAGCGCTGGCACAACTGTCGGTAGGCTTCGAAATAGTCATCGGTGGTGTGGGTAGCGTCGACCACCGTCGTTTCGCCGCAAACCATCCGCTGTTCGATCAGCTGGTATAGCAGTTTCCACACCTGAGGATCTTGATGCGCCGGCATAGCCATCCTCCCCTGGCAAGTTAGCCGCGGTGCGGCCATGGTCAAGCGAATAGTATCTGGCGACAATGTGTAAGTGACCAAGCCAGTCTGCTGTAAAAAAGTCGACTTACCAGACCCGGGAATACCCCTGGTAATAAATAATGTGCGCATAGCTTCTCCTATTCTGCCGAGCTCTGACCAACGATCTCACGGACTACCTGGCTATCGTTCCACGGCAGCCGGTGACCACGAACGATCCGATACTGCTCGTGCCCCATACCAGTGATCAGAACAATATCACCCTTTTTGGCTGAACCCAACGCCCGCTCAATTGCCTGCCGTCGATCAGCGATTTCGGTCGCCTTGCCGCTCCCGTGGGCTTCTACAATACCCTGGTAGACCATTCGGCGAATTTGCTCAGGGTTTTCGTTGTAGCTTTCTTCATCTGTCAGAAAAATTCTATCAGCATACGCCGCAGCGATCTGCCCCATGATCGGTCGTTTCCCTTTATCACGATCGCCTGTCGCACCAAACACCAAAATCACCCGACCTTTGGCAATATGGCGCGCTGAGGTGAGTAGCTTCTCGAGCGCATCGGGTGTATGAGCATAGTCAACAATCACATCATACGGCAACCCCTCGACTGCTCGCTCAAACCTGCCTGGCACCGCCTCGACATTGGCTACCCCCTCCTGGATATCTTTCAGCTTCACCCCCAAAAGATAAGCAAGCGTGGTAGCCGCGGTCATATTCATCACATTGTATTCACCTGGTAGTGCAGTCGCCAGCTCGAGGTGTGTCTGATGGTCCAACACCACATCAGCCTCAGTTCCCTTGCGGTACAGCTTGACCCGATCGATCCGCGCTTCAGCCTCTTCACTAAGGCCATAATTCATTTTTTGCTCAGTCGCTACAAACTGATCGAAGTAATCAAACCATTGATCGTCTCGGTTCAAAATGATAAACCGTGGCTTCAGCTGAAATAGCTTGGCTTTCGCCGCCGCGTACTGCTCCATCGTGTTGTGATAATCGAGATGATCTTGCGTCAGGTTTGTCATGACTGCCGCCTCAATCGGTACACCATCAAGCTTATGCTGATCAAGCGCGTGACTGGTCACTTCCAAGACGACATAGTCGACATTCGCTCGTTTGGCATCTCGGAAGAATCGTTGCATCCGAGCCGTCGTCGCCACGGTTGCGTTCAAATCATTAATCTGAGCCTGGCCCGCCACCTCGATCAGCGCCGTAGTGAACATAGCTGTCTTGAACTTGGCTTCTTTGAGGATTTCATTAATATAGCAGGCAGTTGTTGTCTTACCATTGGTACCAGTGATAGCGATGACTCGCAGGTGTTTTGACGGGTTACCATAGCGAGCACTCACCAGCCTGACTCGAGCACGCCGATATATCGTCTCTATATAATGCACCACCGTCGTTGGCAGAATAGCTCTGACAATTTTTACCAATTGGGTCTTCATGTCTCTATTCTACCATCATTTGGCGTAATGTCAGCTAAAACACGCTGACTGCTGCGACTGCGACTATTTCACGTGAATAACGGCGGTTCACGATACTGACGCATTGTCTCGGTTGGTAGCAGTGCGATAAGCCATACACACACTTTATACTTAGCCTCGATTTCCCACTCTTCGACTATTTCGCGATGATGCGGAAGCCCTGCCACGACCTTTATTAGGTCTGGATTAATAAGCTTATCAATATCTGCGAGGCTACTCGTTTTGAGCAGCGCACGAGCTACCGCCACATCACCGGCAGCCGCTTCACCCTGATAGTCATCTGGATTAATGTAATATTTCTGACTCTTACCCGGCTGTTCGATCTCACCGAATTCTTGAAACATTTGCTTAAATTTCTCTACATTTTTTTCAGGCGTCTCCGCAAAGCACACCTCGATTGGCTGCGCTGATGCGGCGTCCGCTGCCGCAAAGGTGTCTTCAAGTTGCTGCCGAAACAGGTCGAGGATCCGTACGGATGGCTGGCCACCACCCCTCTCTGCTTTCGACCATATGTGCTGTAGCTGGTTATATATTGCCTGCTGCTTGGCAGTGTGCTGATCGGCCGAAGTCATATACTCGATTATCTGCGCTGCCATAGCATCACTAGGTTGTCGGGTCACTTCGGCCGATTTCCGCAAGTCGGGAGATTGTGATTTTTCCATAGACTCATATTATATCATTTTTCTTTTATTTTGCAGACTATCTGTCCTAGTCGATGATATTCCTCGGGTGGTGTATACTAGGTGAGTATACTTATGCGAGTGTTGGGAATCGAGTCGAGTTGTGATGAGACGGCGGCGGCTATCGTTGAGGATGGCAAACGCCTGCTAGCGAATGTCGTACATTCACAAATTGATATTCACGCCCATTACGGCGGGGTTATCCCTGAGATTGCCGCTCGTAGCCATCTCGAGGTTATCAATCCAGTTATTCACGATGCGCTCAAAACCGCCGGCTGTAGCTGGGATGATATTGATGCGCTGGCGGTCACGTATGCACCCGGGTTGGTTGGCTCGCTGCTGATTGGCACACTGGCTGCTCGCACCTTAGCTATTCTTCACCACAAGCCGCTCTACAAAATACACCACGTCGAAGCGCACGTCTACGCTAATTTCATCACCCAGCAAAACAGCCACGCCGCCTCGCCTTCTCTGTCGCTACCAAATAAACCGCCGCAATTTCCTCTATTGGCGCTCATCGTCTCTGGTGGGCACTCACAGTTAGTGCTCTTTCATGCGCACGGTCGTTATCAACTTATTGGCCAAACGCAAGATGATGCGGTCGGTGAAGCTTTTGACAAGGTGGCCAAAATTATCGGCCTCCCCTACCCCGGCGGCCCAGCGATTGCCGCAGCAGCCCAGCACGGTGACCCTCACGCCTTTCGGCTGCCAATCGCCAAGTTGTCAGGGCTTTATGATTTTTCTTTTTCTGGCCTCAAAACTGCCGTATTACGGACTGTCCAGCGCCAAGTTGGCCAAGATTTCACCTTCCCCTCGCATCAACTCCCCGGCCTTGTCACTGATGAACTTCAATCTAATATTGCCGCCAGTTTTCAGTTCACCGCTATCAAGACCCTTGTCGATAAAACCTGCCTGGCTTTTCAAAATTTCCAGCCAGCATCAGTCGTCATCGCAGGTGGTGTCGCAGCCAATCAAGAGCTTCGTCGCCAGCTTCGGCAAGCGCTGCCGATCACAATTGACTATGCACCAATTCAGCTCTGTACCGATAATGCCGCTATGGTGGCTGCGCTGGGTTATTATCGGTCGCACATTGACCAGCCCACCGACCCGTACAACCTAGAGGTTGTCCCGAGCCTATCGATGGCTACAGCCCAATGATCAATAGTAATTCTAATGTTGTGGAGATTACAACAAGTGACACATTCTCATCATTTCCTACAATCAACTGCCTGGGAAACATTCCAGCAATCACTCGGCCGAACCACCTTTCGACGATCCGGCGATGGCTGGGATTTCCTGGCAATCCTTGAGCCTGGCACCGCCAATTCTCGCCTCTACTGCCCCTACGGCCCGACAGTCGCTGACCGCACTGCCCTCACTGCAGCAATCACTGAGCTGACACAACTTGGTCAATCACAACGGGTGAGTTTTCTTCGCATTGAACCGGTTGACCCTGCCTACAATGCGTTCCTGTCATCACACAAATGGCGAAAGGTGACCTACCAGCAACTACAGCCAGAGCACTCTCACCTGCTCGACTTGACCCAACCAAAAGAACAGCTGATCGCTCAGATGGCCCAGCCTGTCCGTAATATCTACCGCAATTATCACAAGAAAGGTGTGGTGGTTCATCATTCAACCGACCCAAAAGATATCGAAATTTTGCTCCAATTTGTCCACCAGGTAGCGCAGCGTAATGGCATTCGACCCCACCGCGATGACTACTTCCGGCAGCAAGCTGCAACCCTCTTTCCGCTGCACGCCGCTCAGCTATGGTATGCCATGTTCGAAGGTCAGCCAATCGCTGCTGCCCTGTTCTACCAGACCGAGACAACACTGTACTATGCCCATGCTGGCGCCTCGGCCCTCCCCCAACACCGCAAACTCAATGCCGGTACCGCTGTCTTGGCTGAAGCAATCATCGATGCTCAACAACGTGGGTTACAGTTAGTCGATCTCTACGGGATCGCACCCACAGGTGCGTCACCAGATCACCCCTGGGCTGGTTTTACGAAGTTTAAGCGTTCTTTTGGCGGATCCGATGTCACCTTTGCTGGTGCCTGGGATTTGCCTCTTCGCCCTGTGTCCTACTGGCTCTACCGCGCGTATCAGACAATACGCTAAACATACGCCCTAGAGTCAGCGGCCAGCAGCGACCTCTCTTCGTTGTGGTATAATAGTGGCGAATACAAACACGTGAGAAACCAGTTGCAATCACAAGTTTTCACATGAAAATTTTGAGAACACAGCTGTTTTTCATGTGAAAACATAGGAACGAACCATGCAATTAGCAAAACAATATTCACCAAATACCTACGAGCCTGATATCTACGCTCTCTGGGAAACCAGTGGAGCATTTGAACCAACTGGGGTTGGTGCGCCATATTCTATCATCATGCCACCACCAAACGCCAATGGTAACCTTCATATCGGCCATGCGCTCGACATGAATTTGAAGGATATTTTGGTGCGATACCACCGTATGAAAGGGGACGATGCAGTATTTATCCCTGGAGCTGACCACGCGGGATTTGAAACTTGGGTCGTGTATGAGCGAGAGTTGGCAAAGCAGGGCAAGAGTCGGTTTGATTTTTCACGCGATCAGCTATATAGCCAAGTCTGGCAGTTTGTTGAAGAAAAGCGGGGAAATATGGAGCTGCAGCTTCGAGCTCTGGGCGTTAGCGCCGCTTGGAATCACCTGACTTTCACCCTAGATGAGAAGGTAATTCGGACTGTCTACCAGACCTTCAAACAGCTATGGGATGATGGCCTGATTTACCGAGGTGAGCGAATGGTCAATTATTGTACGACTCACCAGACTAGCTTCGCTGATATTGAGGTGGAGTACAAAACAGAGAAGGGGACGTTATGGCATATTGCTTATCCGACACTCGACAAAATCGGCGAGATCGTCATCGCCACGACTCGCCCAGAAACCATGCTTGGTGATGTTGCCGTCGCTGTTCACCCAGATGATACGCGCTATCAACAGTTGATCGGGACGCGAATTTTGCTCCCAATAATTAACAAGGAAATTCCAATTATCGCTGATGAATATGTTGACATGACCTACGGGACCGGCGCCGTCAAGATCACTCCAGCACATGACCCAAACGACTTCGAAATAGCACAGCGCCACCATCTACCTATCGAGCAAATTATCGCGACTGACGGAACAATGGTCAATGTGCCAGATGACTTTGCTGGCTTAACTGTCCAAGAAGCTCGCCAAAAAATTCTCAAACTACTACAAGAAGAAGAGTTGCTGCGCGGCGACACAACCATCGAACATGCGGTTGGTCATTGTTATAAATGCGGCAGTGTCATCGAGCCAATGATCAAAGAGCAGTGGTTCGTCAAGGTACAACCCCTGGCCCAGAAGGCAATTGACCACCTCAGAGCAGGGGAGATCACTTTCTACCCTGCGACCAAGCAAAAGGAGCTGATTGCCTACTTGGCGCAGCTGCGAGACTGGAATATTAGCCGACAAATCCCTTGGGGTATTCCGATCCCAGCGTTTGTGAACCAGCACGACCGAACCGATTGGATATTTGACACACGAGTTGATCAAACGAAAATCGTTGTTAATAACACAACATATATTCGCGAGGAAGACACCTTTGATACGTGGTTTTCGTCAGGGCAGTGGCCATACATTATCACCGATTATCTTGATCAGGGTAGCTTGAGTCGATTTTTCCCGACTAGCCTGATGGAGACTGGCTCTGACTTACTCCGTCAATGGGTTGCCCGGATGATCATGCTCAGTCTTTATCGCACCGGCCAGGTGCCGTTCCGTGACGTTTACATGCACGGCATGGTCAATGATGAGCATAACCAAAAGATGAGTAAGTCAAAGGGTAATGTGATAAACCCGATCGAGCTGATCTCGACCTATGGCTCTGACGCAACACGGATGGGTATTATAACTGGTCGGGCCGCAGCACAAAACCAAGCCTTCAATCGCGGTGCCGTCATCGCCGCTCGCAACTTCTGCAATAAGCTATGGAATATTGCCCGATTTGTTGAATCACAGATTGACCAGTCCACTACCAAAGAGCCAGTCCACCCAGACAGCCCGGCTGATCATTGGATTATTCGCCAGTTGACCCAGGCAGCCAACACGATAGGGGTGCAGTTGAGCCAATACCGTTTTTCGGAGGCGGTCGACACGGTGTATCACACTATCTGGGATGATGTCGCTGACTGGTATATCGAAGCAGCGAAGACAGCCGATAATAAACCCTTGTTGCTGTGGGTTTTGATGACCAGTCTGCGTATTGCTCATCCCTTTGCACCATTTGTCACGGAGACAATTTGGCAGACGCTACCATACACGAACGGGTTGTTGATTCGTGAGTCGTGGCCGACAGCCTTTCAATACGATGAGATCGCCGCTGAGCAATTTGAGCAGCTGAAAAAACTAATTAGCGAAGGGCGCTGGGTAATTGCTGAGCTTCCAGGAAACACGCGCTATCGTCTCCTGTACGGCAACGATTCACTGATCGCTGAGAACAAGCAACTTATCACACAGCTACTCCGTCTCGAGGCTATCGAACCAACCGATACACCACGAGGGTTGCGTTTGGCAGCCGCCAATCGTGAAGCCTGGTTGGATATTGATGCGGAAACTCTCTACCAGCACCAAGAGAATCTCGAAGTCCGCCTGGCTGAAGCTCGCCAAACCAAGCAGCGCCTGGCTGACCGATTAGCGAACCCGACTTACCGCCAAAAGGCACCAGCCAACCTCGTCAAAGAAACAACCGACCAATTAGCCGAGCAAGAGCGCACTATTGAGCGACTCGTCGCAGAGCTTCGCGTGATTAGCTCGTCATAATACAGGAGGGGTCTGCGGATCAATCACCAGCCGATTGCCATCAAACTCGTGGCTACCACCGGCGCGTTTATGGTACGGCTGTTTGCGATCATTACCACGAGGGGTAGTGCGAGGGTGATTGTGATTTTCTTTGACAAGTTGATGAAACACCGCATGATCAGTATGGGTATGTAGGTGAGTATCTGGTTTCGCTCGGTGTGAATCATGGCTCGCTACCGCCTGTTCAGCTCCCGTGAATTGATACGGCGTCGCTAGTGAGATGAGCATCTTATCAACATTCGTATCGTGCAAAAACACTCCAAGCGAGGTAGTGATACCAAGGAGCATGATAGTGTAGCTGAGATACGTTGAGAGAAGTTTCATAGTGATAATTGTTTATTTTGCGTACTTTGATGTGAAGAACGGTTATTATATTAGCACATGAAGCTAATTATGTCAAGCATAGCCGCCATTCTCACAGCGGTAGCGATGAGAACGAAAAATCCCGCCGATTACTCGACAGGATCTTACGCTGGCGGAGGAGGGGAGATTCGAACTCCCGCTACAGGTCTCCCCGTACTAACGATTTAGCAAACCGTCCCCTTCAGCCACTTGGGTACTCCTCCAATATTTCTGCTGTAGACAGACTGCCTGTAGTGTATCATAAAAATATCAAGAATAATAGTCTCTGGCGCCACCTCAGAACGAGAGTGTTGACAGACAGAAATGGAAAGGATATGGTAGTAATATGAGAAAAATCTTTGGTGTATGTATTAGTATAAGTGTCGCAGCAGTTCTAGCCGCAGCGATTGTCAGTCTGCCGACGTTGGCGCTTGGCGAAAACGGTGCGACTGGCGGCATCGAGGCAGCAAAGGGCGCAGGGGTACCGACTAACTTCGCCAATGGCGACGGCTCAATTGTCAGCAAAATCATTAACTTGATGCTCTATGGTATCGGTGTCCTTAGTGTGGTCATGCTGATCATGGGTGGGTTCCGCTACATCATCTCTGGTGGTCAAAACGACAAAGTCAGCGCTGCCAAGAACACTATCCTATATGCAATTGTTGGTTTGTTGGTGGCAATCTTTGCCTATGCGATCATTCAGTTTGTCCTGAGCGTGGCGCTTAATGGTGGCGGCAACGGCACTGATGTATAGGAAGCATTAACCCATGGTATACTAGCCTTATGGACGATCAGCGCTCACACATCACTGGTTTTGATGCAGCGCAGCCCCTGAGCTGGACAGCCCCTGAAGGACTACAGGAAGAGCGTGGTTTTATCTGGTATAGCTGGTTTATCGTCATCACAGTCGCCCTGGTAGCGATAGCGATATTTGTATTCAAGAGCACCACTTTTGCTGTTTTGATACCGGTGATGGCGCTATCGATTATCCTTCTCATCTCCAAACCACCGCGAATGATCCATTACACCATCAATCACGAGGGGATTTTCGTAGGGGATCAGTTTCATTTATTTAGCGAGTTTCGTGGCTTTGGTGTCATCGCAGAGCATCGCCAGCCCTCGGTTTTGTTGCTGCCAGTCAAACGGTTTGCTCCTGGATTAACCTTGTATTTTTCTGAGACCGACGGCGAAAAGATTGTTGACATGATCGGTAACCGCCTGCCGATGCAGCAGATCAAGCCAGATGCTATCGAGAAGTTGCTGCGGATGATCAAGCTCTAGGCTTGTCCGACACCGGTCATTGTGGTAGAATACATCTGTCCCTAGTTCTTCCATATAAATCTCGGGGAAGCACCTTCTTATTTTTGTTATAGCCGAACGGTCTACCGGACGGCTGTATGCACCCGTAGCTCAGCTGGATAGAGCGTTGGCTTGCGGAGCCAAAGGTCGTAAGTTCGAATCTTGCCGGGTGTACCATATAATTCTGGAAGGGTGCAGGAGTGGTTGAACTGGCCGCTCTCGAAAAGCGGTATAGCAAGCGCTATCGAGGGTTCGAATCCCTCTCCTTCCGCCATTATTTATGAAACTTCACATTATCACTATTGGAAAACGTCATGAAGCCTGGGTCAAACCAGGCGTTTTTCGCTTTTTAGAGCGCTTACGGCCGCCCTTTGCTGCAGAAATGACTATATTACCACATGCAGCCGCGCAGCAGCCGACAGCGCCTCAGGACGAGTCAGCGCGTATCTTGGCTCGTCTGCGGCCAGATGATTTTGTGGTACTGCTGGATGAACGAGGGCAGGAGCTAAGCTCGCCAGAACTATCACAACTTATCACGAGTCATACTCGTCAACAAATCGTCTTCGTTATTGGCGGCGCCTATGGTGTCACAGAAGAGCTGCGCCAGCGGGCGAATATTGTGTGGTCGCTCTCTCGATTGGTTTTTCCACATCAATTAGTCAGGCTTATTTTGGCCGAGCAACTATACCGCGCCCAAGAAATTGCCAAAGGTAGCCACTACCATCACGAGTGAGTTATTTCCTGGCGAGCGACCACCGCAATATCAACATAGCGAGCACCAGCCTGACGCAGCACTGTTGCCGCAGCTTTGATCGTACTCCCCGTAGTAAAAATGTCATCAATAATGAGGTAGCGTGCCTGATCATCAATCTGGCCAACTACCCGGAAAAATCGCTGTGCTTGCCGGCGACGCTGCACGGCAGTCGCGGCAACGTGTTGTGTCACATTAGTGCGGCGCCGCAAGAGGCAGCGCATCGGAAGGCGACGCCTGCGTGAAATAGCGCGACCGATCAATTTCATGTGGTCATAGCCACGGCGGCGAACGTGCCGAGCAATGGTCGGAATTGGCACAATGACTGTCTGTGGATGGAGCACGGGCAATCGAGCCTCTAATAACTCAGCTGCCGTGTGCGCAGCTGCTTGTACCCGCTGGAACTTCAAATCATCAAGCAAACGCGCTACCACCCCCTGGCGCAGCGATACGACATACGCCTGCTGGTAGGGAAGACGGTGCCGCTGGCAATTATTTTCGGTAGTTGGCCGGCCACACACGACACAGTCTCTGAAAGATGTCGTCATGATGTGTTTTTTACATTTTTCACACAACAACGTGCCTGTCAAACCACAACTATAACAGTGGTGCGGAGCAAGTAGTGCGAGAAGTCTGTCAAGCATTGTATTTTTTACGTTTTCTATCCTCCACTGTTGATTATACCGTACATGACGGTTATACTAGGAAATGACCATTGTCAAATGAACCCTAGGAAAGTGGAGGAAAGCATGGCCCGTAAGAATGATGATTTATTAATGGAAGATGAGTTAGCAGCAGCCTTTTTGGACGATGATTTGGCACCAGCACCCCAAGCACCGATGGCGCCCGTCGCACCGGTCGCACCAACTCAAATACCAGCCGCTGCTCCTGCGCCGGCGCCGGCCGAAGACAACTGGGAAAATGAGGCTGATGATCTGATGGGGCAGTTGGCGGTTGATGTGTTTGAAACCGAAGAAGAACTAATTGTCAAAGCACGTACCGCTGGTGTTGACCGCAAAGATTTAGATGTGCGAATCTCTGATGGTATTTTGACTATCAGCGGCACTCTCTCGAGCGGTGACGAGACCGAGGTGAAAAACTGGCATATCCAAGAATGCTACTGGGGTGAATTTAGTCGGACACTCGCACTACCAGTAGCTGTCAAAGACGGTGAAGACGATATCAAGGCTGAGTTGAAAGACGGTGTCCTCACTATCACCTTCGAAAAGATCAAGCAAGAAAAAGCGAAAAAGATCCAAGTACTGTAAATTTTATCCTAAAGAGAAAAGAAGAGAGCAACGGGCGGCTCTTCTTTTTTATATCCTCTTTATCTACCTGCCAGAGAAATACCAGATAAATACACCCCGCGATACGCGCGGGGTGTAGAAGGTTTTTAGAGTGATTGCTTTAGCTATTAGTTGATGCTTTTTCTACCACGAAGTTGACGATCGCATAGGCAAAGATAGCGATCACCAAACCGATCACTGCGTACATGACGGTGTTTTTGGCGGCCGTCACTTTGTTGCTATCACCATTTGAGGTTGTATAGCGAATACCGCCAATAATAATCATGACCACTGATATAATGCCAATTGCAAACAATAAGAAGTTAATAACCTGTGTAATCACACCTCCTTTACCAGCGAGGTCGGTAGGAACATCGTTAGGCTTTGCAACATCTCTATATTCATTGAGTCCTTTGCCGTTTGATTGCGCACTCACATTTGCTCCTGGCAATACCGCCGTCAGTCCGAGGGCCAACGTCGGGACAATCAGCGCTGCAGCCACTATTGTTTTTAGTTGTTTCATATTTCCTATATGTCCTTTCTTCACAAAAACTATTGTTTAGCGCCATTATAGCACGAGTTGTTTGATTTGACTACGCTATCAGACGCGTGGTCGGCCCTCTGGAGCCGGCCGCTGCGACGGGGCTGACCTTTTGAGGAATCGATCGACCGTAAAGTTGACAATCGCCAGCGCACAAATCGCCACCACTAAACCAATCACTGCGTAGAGTACGGTGTCTTTAGCGGACTTGACTGATTGCGGGTCACCGTTTGAGGTCACATACTTGATACCGCCAATGATAATCATAATCACCGCGATGATACCAACCAGTGCCAGCAATACATTGATGACGTTGCGGATCACATTGTATACATTATCACCCCGGCTGGCGCAGACTGTACTGTTATCATTACCGGTGCAAGCTTTATAGATACTGACGGCGCCGGCTGATGGCCCCGCCAGCACGCTTATGCCGTAGACGACCGCAGCAATAGCAACAAAAAATCTCTTCATCGTGATTATATCCTCCCTAAAATAAAGTTGGTGATAGCAAAAGCGCTGGCGACAACAACCAGACCAACCATCGAATAAATTATCGCGTCCTTTGCTTTCGATACCTTCTGAGAATTACCAGTCGACAGGGAATATTGAATACCTGCAATAATAATAACAATCACTGCAACAATACCAGCGATCGCATACACGAGGTTGAGGATACTTGCTACCTGTGAATTGACATTTTTTTCAGCCGGAATCCCTAGATCATCCGGTTTTGTTCCTTTAAACAACTGAGCCGAAATATAATAAATATATGCGACCATCATAAGACCGCCCCTGACACAAGATTAATCACCCCAACCGAGGCAATAGCAATCACCACACCAATCACCGCATAGAGAAGTGTCTTCCTCGCCTGGGCAGCCCTCGCCGGATCGCCACTGGTTGTCATGAATAAAAAGCCACCGTAGATAATAAATCCAGTCGCAATATAGCCAATAACCTGAAACAAATCATCAATTACATTAAGGACGATTGTCCAAATAAATTTGGAGTGTTCCTCAGTTGTTGTCCCAGGACTCTTGACAACACAACTGTTGTCAAGCAGGCCATCGTACCACGGCTTCAGCGTCAGAATACGCCCACTCGGACAGTTTGCCGCCGCCTGGGCCGAGGGCGAAACCATCAGTGCTGAGCCTGTAATTACCGAAATCATTACCATCGTCGCAACTATATAGCGCTTGATCATCAAAATATCCCCCCTGGAATAAGAAAATTTGTAACAGTCACGAAAGACGCGAAAAGAATCAGCCCAATTGCTGTATTGATCCAAATATTTTTTGCCCGCCGAATATTATCAACCGATCCACCGGCCGATGAGTACAAAATACCACCAAACACTACCGCACCGACAGCCAGAATACCGATACCGGCAGTTAAAAGCTTAATGGCTGTTTTGATAATATCGAGAAGCGCGTCTTTACCTTTGCCTTCGCAGTTCACTATTGTAGTCTGTACCCCGCCGCAAGAAGCCGCCACGGCTGGCCTTGCCTGAAACAAACCAAACCCAGCCACCGATAGGCAAAAAACAAGCGGATACAGAAAATGACTATTCTTTCTTTTTTTCATGAGCTTTCTCTAGTCAGAATTGTAAAATAGTGGCGACAAAAATGCAAACACTCCCTTGAAAAACAGCCGCTATTCTGCTACCATACGAGGTAGTTTGCGCTCGTAGTGAAGTTGGCCTATCACGCCTCCCTGTCACGGAGGAGATCGCCGGTTCGAATCCGGTCGGGCGCGCCATAATTATCCGCCGTTTTTCGTGAGGGCGGTTTTTTGTTTGCATCATATTCATAATCATGGTATTATCTGACTGCCGTATTGGGGTCAATACGCGACCCGTACCTAAATTTACGGCAAATATTGCAAATCCGGCCAGCCGGAGAAAGGATCCCAAGCGTTATGTCTGAGATAGAAAAAGGGTCAAAGTCTTACGACCCAGACAACAACCCAAGTGATCAAGAGAAACAGTCGTCAGATACATTTACACCGCCAGAAACAGGGAGCGACCAGCCAGATAAAAAACCTTGGGACTTCTGGAAAGGAAAACAAGGAACAGCTGGTGAAGCTATAAAGAAGGGGGCTTTCAAGGGATTAGCAGCAGTTGCCCTTGCCCTTGCAGGCTTTGTAGGTATAACACGCTGTATGACAGAACAAGCTAATGGTGAGGCGACACCAACAGGAGGGGATACAACTACCACAGAATTCAGTCCTAGCCCATACCCAGAGGAAACTACAACGTCTCCAGAAGACTCTGCGGACTCAACCGAGAGCCCTGATGCAGCATCGACCGACTATCCTACACCAGGCGGCGAAACCGCAACAGTACATAAAAGCCTTGATTCATATCGAGAGCCAATGCCTCTAGGAACTGTGACAAGTCTAGAGGGTATGTCAGTGAAGGTAGGAGGAAGCGACAGAGCCAACTATAACAGTCAATCTCATGAAGCAAGAGCGAAATGGCGTGATTGGGTTATGAATGCAAAAATGAGAAAGGAGTTCATAGAAAGAGCTAATAAGGTTGGGGCAAACTTATCCTCTGACGAAGAAGTCAGAATCTCACCAAATGACTCCCTGAATACTATCGCCGATAAAGTTTTGAAGGATCTTGATCGAAGTGTATGGTTTGCGGCATCACTACAGAAGGAAAACCAAGAAACCCCTGGCTGCAACAACGAGCTAGACGATAGCAGGGCAACCAAGTATTTCTATGGTATTTCTAGTGATGCTGGGTTTCTATTGGTACGTGAAGTTACGCAGGAGGTAAACAACAAAGGGAACAGGCTTGATAAAGATCCTACATTAGACGGTGGTGTTCGTAGTGCAATATGCCCCGAAGATACAAAAAATGTACCTGAAGGTAGTAGATTCCATGAATATACTATTATTAGCACAGAAGAAGAACAAAAGCCTTACGGGCCTTCACAGAAAGAGACTCCTCACATCATTATCATTGTACAGCTTGGTGATGGTCGTGTATATAGATTAGAGGTAGCTCTGCCGACAAGCGAGGACGGTGTAAACAAAGACCCAGATCTAGTATCTGCACAACCTGTACAAGACCCAAGACTGTAGATAAATTATCTTCTTGTCTAAGTACCCCTATATGTGATTAAATAGGGGTACTTATGCTTTTTAGTCTTACGCAACAAAAGAAGAGTCTCAAGAAAAACTTTGTCTTGTTTGTGGTTATTCTTGGTTTGCTAATCTCGCCAGTTGTCAGTTTGCTGCAGTCGACCCCTTCGCGCGCAGAAACAAACTACAATGGTTTAAATCCAAACGATAAGTATTGGTTTCATGAGTATGCCAGTGTTCTGGGTGATTGTTTTGCAACAGCAATGAGGAATCACACCGATGAAGAAAAGCTAAAAGGGAATAACCTCTTTAACGGTGGTGGTGGTTATATATCTACGTACTCTACCTTTATAGCGGGAGACCCTCCTCGTACACTTGGATGCAATAACGGTTCTAATGAGTTTGCAAAAGCAGCAATGCAACGATTTGGTATTAATGGAGTCGATCTGCTTTGTAACATGGGCTACACAAGAGAAGGAGGCGCTGGCTGCTTTTCTTCAGATAAGCCTTTTGCACAAGAAAACACCAACAACCGAAAGCAGAAGTTTTTTAATGCTCTGAAAAAATTAACCAAATATGACCACGCTTTAGCCGAGAAAGACCCTGTAGTTCAGTACACCAAATGGCATAGTATTGTCGTCAACGGCTGTACAACAGGTAAACTTATGTCGAAAGATGAGTTTGACAAGAGTAACACCAAGTCTCGTTTATCATTTGATGCTGTTGACGGTAACAAGGTAGTCAAAAAATATTACTCTTTGAAGTCAAAAGATAATGGTAATTACTATGCTTATCCCTATGATCGTGAGATTTATA
Source organism: uncultured Candidatus Saccharibacteria bacterium (assembly GCA_938040655.1). Taxonomy (GTDB): domain Bacteria; phylum Patescibacteriota; class Saccharimonadia; order Saccharimonadales; family Saccharimonadaceae; genus Nanosynbacter. Next base: position 47,552 of record CALHZK010000011.1, on the reverse strand, counting down.
CAGACACCGTAAATAATTCGATAGGTTGTTTTGATGCAGCAAAAAAAGTTAATAGATCAGCCCAAGGCTATCTAGATGCTATGTTAAAAGAAGGTGCAGAAAAGTTCTGCTCGGAAAAGAAGTTCTCCGGAAAGGACCTCGAATCCTGTAAGCAGGGTTACAGTTCTCAAAACAAAAATATTTGTAATTCTAAGTCGGGCAACGAAAAGGCTGCCTGTGAAGCAGGTCTTAATGCAGAAAAGACTAATATTAATCCAGAATCAAAGTCAGAGAATAAAAAAGACGATGAAAATAATGGTACCACCTGTAACGTAGAGGGTGTCGGATATATCATCTGTCCACTTATGCTTTATATGGGTAAATTGATGGATGGCGCCTTTAATTTTATTGGTGATAATTTCCTTCAAGTGCAACCAAAGATTACAGCCGACTCAAACCTAAAAACAGCCTGGGACAGTTTTCGTAATATTGCCAATGGTTTATTTGTTATAGCCTTTATCATAATAATTTATTCTCAAATCACAAACCTTGGTATTAGTAATTATGGTATCAAGAAAATGCTACCTCGGCTCATAGTGATAGCTCTGCTAGTTAATATATCAATTTATCTTTGTCAGATAGCCGTTGATGTATCAAATATCCTAGGCAAAAACCTCCATGGCTTCTTTAGCCATGGTATTGAAATCGGCGGTGGGGTTAATAGTATTGAGAGTGGTGGTCAGATATCTGCATTTCAAACAGCAGCATCAGTCGGCACCGTCTTAGCCTTGGCAGGAGCAGCATTGTTTGCCGCATTGGCGCTGCTTGGTATTGCGCTACCAATGGGATTGATGGCCGTCTTGTTTATTACATTAATTCTCATCGGGCGACAAGCTCTTATTGTGCTGCTCATCGCAATATCGCCAGTAGCTTTTGCTGCCTATTTACTACCTAATACCGAGAAGTTATTCCAGAAATGGAAAAGTTTGTTCTTCTCGCTTTTGGTGCTGTACCCTATTATTGGCGTTTTGTATGGTGCGTCCGGCCTGGCTGCATTCATTATTCAAAGCTCACTTGAGAAGAATTTTGGCGATATAGTTGCTCTTGTGGTGAGGACTGCTCCATTATTTGCAACACTACCTCTGTTGAAGTCAGCACTAAATGCGACTGGTCGATTCGGCGCTGCTGTCAGTGGTATTGGCGGTAAGCTAGATAATTGGGCACGTAATCGTGGAGAAAATTCACGCCTTGGCCGGCTTGGTCAACATATGAAACAGCAGCGTAAACTTCGAGATGAGCAAATCAAAGCCGGTACATATCGTGGAAGAGGTGGTATATTCAACCCACGAAATATAAAATCTGCCTCAAGCCGCGGTTTTAATAGGGTAGCAAGCCATCTTCCATCGGCTCGAAACTTTGCTAACAGATCTACCGCTATAGGTCAAAGCATTGTCCGTCGTGAGGAAGAGGAGATGGTCGAGCAGTCTATGGCCGGATTGGTACAAGGGGTACCTGAGAGTCAAAAGCTTGGGCGTCTCCAAAAAGCGCTTGTTGAAGCAACACGTAGTGGAGATACTATTAAGGCTCGTGCTGCTACTCAGCTATTAACCGATAAGACTGGTAAACCAGGAAAAGATGCGTTCAATAGTGTTGTCCGAGCGATAGGTAGTGGAGATGAAAGTTTTACTTTTGCAGGAACTAATGAGACAATAAATATAGAGTCTCTTTCAAATCCAACAGTAATGGAAGCTGTGAAACAAGAAGCTGGTATGGCGAAAGGTCTCAAAAATAATGACGTTACAGTCGACGAGTGGATTTACAACAATCCAGATGGTAAAACTCTTGATCAAATACGTTCAGACAAGGCCGCTATGAGAAAAGCATTCAGCAAGCTTAGCCCTGAACAACTTATTCAGCAAATTAGTGATAATATAAAATCAGACTATATATCAGTCGATCAAGCTCGAGCGGTTCTGTCTGCCGCTGATCTGCAAGGCGAAATAAGTTATGATAAACGACAAAAATTCCAAGCGATTATTAGAGGAAGTGAAGATCAACAAAAATCAAATATCGATAAGGGTCTCAAGTCTGTACAAGGAGCTAAAAATAATAGAAAAAATTAGCTCCCAATCAATCAAAATTCGCTTTTATATTAATTGCTTATAATTTTATTTTGCTATAATAAAACTAATGGCTGTATACAAAGTTCCTCAAGACGTCGAAGCGGACGATAAGCTATTAGGGCCGTTTAGCTTCAAGCAGTTTATTTTCTTGCTCATCATGGTGATGATGCTTGGGCTTGCTTATATGCTATCTCAGATATTTTTGCCACTGGCGATTATCCCGCTGCCGATTGCGCTGTTTTTTGCCGCGTTGGCACTCCCACTTCGCAAAGATCAGCCGATGGAGGTGTATCTCGCAGCGGTGATTTCCTTCATCGTCAAGCCAAAACGGCGGTTGTGGTACTCTGACGGTATCGAGACGATGGTCGAGGTGGTTGCGCCGAAGGTTGAGGAGCGCCAGTACGGTAAGGGGTATGACCAGGCAGAAGTGCAGCGGCGGTTGTCCTACTTGGCAAATCTGGTTGATAGTCGAGGGTGGTCGGTGCGAGGCGTCAACAGCCCGAATAGTTCGATGCAGGTGGAGATTTATAATGAGGCACAAAACGTCAATGACATGCTGGACGATAATAACTCGACATCGCGGCAGATCGATAGCCTGATCAACAAGGCTGACATGAAGCGCCGGCAAGAGATGATCGAGAAGATGAAGCACGGTAGTAGTGCAGGCACACCTCAACCGCAGCCAAACGTAGCTGACAATCGCCAGGCCAGTGCGCCAAAGAAGTCGAGCCAGCCAGCCACAACAGAGGAGCCAGAGCCAAAATTGCAGATAGACCCATACCCAACAATGCGGCAAGCTGTTTTGCAGCCTATCAGTGATATTCGGCCAGGTAATCAAAAATCTATTCGTCAACAAGCTGTTTCACCTGCTATAATGGATTTAGCACGCAATCACAGCGATCGCTCGGTTGAGTCGCTCCAGCGAGAGGCGAAGCGCATCAAAAAAGAGGAGGACGAGATCGTAATTCCATTACGATAAATAACGCTTATGCAACCTACGAATCAGCAATCACTCTATGGTCGCGAGCAACTGCCGGTTATGTCGGCAGCTGATGCTCGTTTGATGCCGGGTCAGCCACAGCAGCCTCAGCCCCAGTATCCAACCGGGGATCAGCAAAACGATCAGCTACCAGGCCAGCCACCAGTCAATCAACCAAATCAGTCGACTGAGGAGGCTGACAAAAAACAAAAGGGGCCCATCACTACTCAAAATTCGCTATTATTTTCTGAGATGCGCGAGAATATGATCGTCATGAATGATGGTAGTTTTCGCGCGGTGGTCGAGTGCGAATCCATCAACTTCGACTTGATGAGCTCGCGAGAGCGTGAGGGTATTGAATATAGCTACCAGAACTTCTTAAATTCATTGTATTTTCCGGTGCAGGTGTTGGTCCGGTCGCGCCGGGTTGATATCGGGCCGTACCTTGATCGCTTGGCGGCAATTCGCCGGGGGCAAGATAATATGCTGCTGAATGTGCTGATTGATGACTATATGAACTTTATCGATATTCTGGCGCAAGAAGCTAACATTATGGATAAAAGTTTTTATATCGTCGTACCGTATTATCCGACAGGCGATCTCAACGTTATCAAGCAGCAGGCTAAGGGGTTATTCGACAGTTTCTTCAGCGGGAAGAAAGAAACCACAGTCACCCGAGTCGACCAAGTCACCTACGAAAAAGCCAAAGATGAGATAAAAAACCGTATCGACTCAGTGATGAGCGGTCTGTTTCAGATGGGCATCAAGAGCAGCCAGCTCAGCACCAAACAGCTTGGTGAGCTATTTTATACCTCGTACAACCCTGATACCGCACCACGTGAGCCAATGTCTATCAACCCGAGTGATCTGACATCAACCTATGTCCGCAAGGGTACTGGGCAATCACCATACGGGAAGGAGCAGCAATAATGGCACGAAAGAAGATGGATGCGGTAGATATCGCCGCACAGCAACGAGCACGCGAGCAAGCTGAAGTTGAGCAAGCGTTTTTGACCGGTGTACGAACGCTGCGCGACTTTATTGCTCCTAGTAGCATTGAGCTACATTCTAGCCATTTTCGCCTCGGTAGCAAATATGGCCGCACCATGTATGTCTATGGCTACCCGCGTGAGATATATACCGGCTGGCTAAGCTCAGTGATCAATATCGATGAAGTGCTTGATATTAGCATGTTTATTTACCCGGTCGACACTCAGACTGTTTTGAATAATTTGCGCAAAAAGGTTACTCAGCTAGAGGCAAGCCTCAACATCAACGCCGAGAAGGGCCGTGTCCGTGACCCTGGCATGGAAGCGGCGCTACAGGATGCTGAAGAACTGCGTAATCAACTACAGATCGGTGCCGAGAAATTCTTCCGCTATGGCCTGTATATTACGCTGTATGCTGATAGTATTGACGAGCTCAACTTTATCCAGCACAAGATTGAGACGATTTTTGGCCAGCAACTGATCTTTAGCAAGGTGGCGTCGAGCCAGCAAGAGCAGGGGTTGAATAGCACGATCCCTCAGCTGACCGACCAGTTGCAGATCCGTCGCAACATGAACACTGGAGCGATCTCTACTTCATTTCCTTTCACCTCAGCTGACTTGACTGATGGCAAAGGAGTTCTCTATGGCATCAACATGCACAATAATGGCCTGGTGATTTTTGACCGGTTTTCACTTGAGAATGCTAATATGGTGGTATTCGCAAAATCTGGTGCTGGTAAATCATTCACCGTGAAGCTTGAGGCGCTGCGCAGCATGATGACAGGTGCTGATATTGTCATCATTGACCCAGAAAACGAGTATCAACGGCTGTGTGATGCGGTTGGTGGTAGTTATATTCGCCTGAGTCTCAATAGCGACACCCGTATTAACCCATTTGATCTCCCTCGAGTGATCGATACCGAAGAGGCTGATGATGCTTTGCGAGCAAATTTGGTGACCCTTCACGGGCTACTGCGGCAAATGCTTGGGGGTTCACAGGTCACCTCAAGTGGCCAGCTTGTTGCCGGCTTGACAGCGGCTGAGGAGGCTGATATCGACCAAGCGTTGATTGATACATACGCTCGGGTTGGGATTACCTCTGATCCGCTGACTCATAACTCGACGCCACCGACAATTTCTGATTTGTATGACACACTACTTCATATGGGTGGCACCGGGCCAAGCCTAGCTCAGCGACTGCGTAAATTTACCTCTGGAACCTTTGCCGGTATCTTCTCTCAGCAGAGCAATATTGACATCAATAACAACATGGTTGTGTTTAATATCCGTGACCTAGAAGACGAACTGCGGCCGACCGCCATGTATATCGTGCTGAATCATATTTGGAATATTACCCGCACAGACCAAAAAAAGCGGATGCTGATCGTCGATGAGGCGTGGCAGTTGATGCGCTACGACGACTCGGCTAACTTCCTCTTCTCGCTCGCCAAGCGCGCCCGTAAATACCAGTTGGGCCTGACGACCATTACTCAGGATGTCGAAGACTTTATGGGCAGCAAAATGGGCCGCGCGATCGTCGCTAACTCGTCAATGCAGCTACTCTTGAAACAGTCGACCACCGCAGTCGATGTGCTATCGAGCGTCTTTAAGCTGACCGAAGAAGAGCAAAAGCGACTCGCCAACTTCCCAGTCGGGCAGGGGCTGTTCTTTGCTGGGCAAAACCATGTCCATATTCAGATTCAGGCCAGCGATACTGAATACAACCTAATCAACACCTCACCCGCCTACAACCAAGCGATGCCGTCAGAAACACCAATTGGTGGCTATGGAGGGGTGTAGTAGAGTATAATAGGAATATAGCGTTATGGCGTTGAGTTATAAAACGGATGACAGAGCAGACGACCGGCTTAATCCGGCCGATCCTTCTTCAGACATGTATACTGATAAACCGCTCGACGCCCGTGAGCAGGCCCAGTGGGATCAGATCGAGGCAGGCTATCGTGACGACAACGCCCGGAGTCAATCTCCCGACCAAACCGCTCAAGACACCCTCAAGCAGCGAGAAAATACCGCTCAGAATCTCTATTCACCACGTCAGTCAAAAAAACAGAACAAAATTACCTCTACTCTCAAGAAACGAGGTGGGATACTCGGCGGGCTGGCGATATTTGGCTTTGGCGCCACCTTCTTGGGCGGAACGTTCGCCTTTTTCACTATGCTGATTGGCCTGACGAGTAATCTCAATCTTCACAATGACTCCGCGAGCCCGGTCATGGAGCGCCGATTTATGCGAGTGTTCAAGCACATGACCAACCCTGACCTCTGTAAAGCTCATAAGGTTAAGTGTAAAATGGGCCGAATTTCCAACCATGCCCTACGCAAATTATCCAAAAAGGGTGTGGTCGCTCATACTGCAAACGGCGAGCGAATGGATACCAAGCGAATCGGCTACCCAGAGAAGAACCCTGCGTTTTATACTATCGACAAGGGCGATGGCAAGCCGCCAATTAATGTCAAGGCCAAGGATCTGACCGGCTATCTGACCCAGTCAGAGAATCGAGAGCTGGCCGCCAAGGTGTTGGGGCGAGCCGGCGCCTTTAATATGCGGTTTCGAGCCTGGCGCGGTAAATATATCAAGAAGAAATTCTACAACGTATTTCGTTTAAACCGCAATGGCAATGCATTATCGAAACTCAAGGGCTCGGCCAAGGAACGCCTGGCTAAATACAAAGAAAGTATACCAAAACTGAGCGAAAAAGCCTCTGGTATCACCGGCAAGGTCAAGAGCAAGGTTGAGGCGAATTTAGGGAAGCTGAAGAAAGGTGGTACAGCTTACTTTATCGCTGCATCAAGTTGTACCGCTGCAAAGCTACCGCAATATATTGCCGCTGGGGTGGCGGCAGTTCAGCTCGCGCAACTTATGCCGTTTGTGATGGACTTTATCTTGTCACCAGGGTCTAAGGCGAAGGCGGCTGGCGACGGCAGCGGTTTCAGCGCGAAAGATGCCGAGGCAGCAGGAAACATACTAACTGAGCGGACCAAAGATAATGATGGCAATGTTGGTTCGGCACTTGATTCAGCGATTTTGCTAGCAGCAATCGGCGTCAACAAAGGTAAAGTCGGCCTGTCAAAAAAATATGCCCCTGGTAATGGTGCACTCAACAATAAGCTAGTCAAAGCCTCAAAGAAAGTCACCGATGCCAGCGAGACCGAGTGTAATGCGATCCTCAGCCCCGCTGCTATGTATTCAGCGATGACCGCCTCGGTCGTGGCGAGTGTGGCGACCGGTGGGCTGCTTGGGTTAATCGCTAACTGGGTAGTGTCAGAGATTGTCGGCGAAATTACGAAGGACCTGCTGGGTGAGACAGTCGAAAAGGCTATCACCGAAATCGCCAAAAATGATGACCTACCAAAGGCCCGCGGCCGTGAGCTAGGGGATGTCTTAGGTACTTCAGCCGCTGCCTTCTTCTCTTCTGGCAGCATGGCTCGGCACATCCCAGTGCTGCGGCGCAATGATGTCAAGGCCTTCAACAATATCAAGGCCGAGAACGAGAAGTTCCAGCGCGAGATGGATATTGCCTCACTGAGTCCGTTTGACACCTCAAGCCAATACACATTTTTGGGGAGTATTGTCTCATCGATGCAAAATACGATGTTGGCTAGCGGCACCTACAATACATCGTTGGCGTCGATGGCCAGCAACCTCTTCCGTTTGCCGGCGATGGCATTATCGCCGTCGACCGCCGGTGCAGCGGTTGGCTTTAACCAGCAATACTGTAATTACGCCAGCAACTTTGGCCTCGAGACGGTCGTCGATGGCCGCGATGCGACCCCAGGTATCAACATGGCAGGCCTCCCGTGTACTGGTATCACCCCTGGTCAAGATGCGATGAGCACCGAGGAAGCGATCGATATATTGGCACGTGAAGGGTGGATTAATCCTGACGCCGACGTGCCAGATGGTGCGACGGTTGATGAGCTGATCGGTAGTTATATCAAGGAAGACTCGCCACTGGCTGATTACATCACCAGTTGTAGCGATGCCAGTAGCGGTGACTATCTGTTCAGCGCCGCTGGCTGTATGGTCGACGACGGCTCAAATGACCTCTTGAAGCGAAAGGTCAAAACTGAGTGCGTCAACAAGGGCGAGGGTAAGAGCGTCTGTAGTAGCGACACTCTCAAAGATGGCGCCGGCGAAAATGATGCACCGCTCAAAAACCCTGAAAAATTGAAAGACGCTCGGGCGGTCTCGGCTATGTCTGTTTTCTTGGTTGATTTCCAAATTGCCCAGTCGACCAACGGTGAAGACGAAGAAGGCGATGAGCAAACAACACCTCAATCCGGTACACCGGGCAATCCATCAAACCTTAAAGAAAGTATGTACTACCAGGTAGAAGATCCATGGAAGTCACAGCGCTACGGCTCTGGCTCGATCAATGAATGCGGCTGTGGCCCGACATCAGTTGCCAGTATCATCAGCGCGCTCAACCCTGATAAAAAGGTCACACCAAAGCAAATGGCTGATACCTTTGTCCAGCTAAAGGGGCAGTTACCAGATTGTGGCTCAAAGTGGATCTGGCAAGACCAAAGCCATTATTTCAAAAATAATTATGGTGTCACCTTTGAGAAAGTTCAGCCAAGTGCCGACAATGCGACTCGCGGCCTTGACCAGGGTGGGCTGGTGTTGATATCAGTCAGGCAAAAAACACCGTTCACCAACGGCGGGCACATCCTGGTGATTCGTGGCAAGACCAGCGACGGCAATTTCTTGGTCGGCGACCCAGCCAGCCGCAAACGCACCACCAGCGATGAAGGGTTTAAACCAGGCCAATTCTATTTTGGCCAGGATAGCGGTACCCGTGGTATGTGGATCGTTAAGAGGGCAAACTAATGCAGCAGTTTTTACGCACACATCGACGAGCAGTTATCATCATAAGCACTGTAGTATTATTGGTGTTGATCGTGGCGGTGATTATCTTCATGTTCAATCCATTCCGAGGTAACGACAACTATACCGGCCCAACTGGCGGTGCTGGCTCACCAGAGGAAAAAACACTTGTATTATCTGGCTGGGATACCCAAGATAACCAGGGCCGCTCGCTATCTACAACTATGGATACCGAAACGCAAAACCACCTGGTTAATTCACTGCTTGATGATTATACGACAGACCACAAACAAACGCCCGAGTTTATCAACGGGGCGATTTCTGATCTGTCAACAGATACGCTTGGTGACACTCAGTCCTTTCGCGTCACCATTGGCGATACTACGTACACTATCACCTATACGCTCAATAGTAAGTCCGTCGATGCCAAACGACAGAGGAGGAGTAACCCATGAAGGCAAAACTATATCAAATTATTACTATCGCCTGTGCTATAGCGGTGCTAATGCCGTATATGACCATGGCGAAAAGCAGCTTTAACGAGGATTTTTATTCATCAAATGACATCCTCTACTACAAACCAGACGACGAGGTCTGCTCGGTCGGCTCAGAGACAACCGACATCTCACCAGAGACCGCCGGGAATGTACTGGGAAACGCTATCAAGGCCAGCCTTGATTACTTAAACCGAGAGGTCTTTAACAAAAAGGAGCTCGAAACAATTCGGGCCAACGCGCCAGTCTATAAATCAGCCGCCGATAAAGTCGGTATCCCCTGGGAGATGCTGGCGGTGGTCCACAAGCGAGAGTCTGGCCTAAAAAAAGCAAATCCAACAACGAACGACCAGGGAATCTACCAATTTGTCGGCAAGGAGGGTGGTCCTTATCCTCCGGGACTTAAAGTGAGCGATCAGGAATTTCAGCGCCAGACAGATAGGGCTGCCCAGTTCCTTTTAGGAAAAGCTGGAAAATATGCAAACGCCCTAAAGAAGGGCGATGAAAAGGCAATAAAATACACTTTCTTCGCGTATAACGGAACTTCCAAAAGATATAAGGAGCAGGCACGAGCTCTCGGCTTTTCAGAAGAGCAGGCAGAAATCGGCGAGGGGTCGCCCTACGTGATGAACAAGGCTGATGCCAAGCGAGAACCGTACATCGGTGGCAACGAAAAGAATGGCGTAAACTCTAAGTGGGGGCAAGTGAAACGCGATTACGGGCCGCTCAAAACCCCGGCCAATGCTGACCACGGTGCTTTCGTTATGTATGCATCATTACGTGGTAAGATTAGTCCTCAGAGTACCGACGGCACGACCAATTGTACCCCTGAAAATAGCGACAACAACCAATCAAACCCGAGTGGGCCAGTCTCCAGCCAGGGCCTCACCAAAGAGCAGGCCATCCAACTTGCTAAAAACTACGGGGCAAACAAAAATGGCTACAGCAGAAAAATGGCCGGCCCAGCCTACTGGGCTTACTGTGGTGGCCACGGCTCCAACTGCGTCACTTTCTCTAAATTCTTCAACGCCGCCTTTACCGACATACCAACCACCGGCCGGATGGGTAACGGAGTCGACGTCGTGAAAAACATGCGAGCTAAGGGTGCCAAGACTGGCAGCGAGCCAAAAGCCTTCGCTACCTTTAGCTGGGGAGATGGCGGTGCTGGGCACACCGGTATCGTGCTAGGGGTACATGGCGATACCGTGATCGTTGGCCAGGCGAGCTGTAGCGCCGGCACTCAAAAGGGCGCCAAAGGTGCCGGAAGCGGCACTAAATGGGGTGATGGTGCTGCCTATGTGATGATTGGCAAAAAGAACGATCCGAAAGTCTGGCAGGGTGTTGTGCCAAAAGAATTTGCCTACCCATCGAGTGTTGACACTGCAAAAATCCAAAAGTTTATCGCCGACGGAGAAGTGAAGTAGCATGAATCAGTTCGCTGCCCTTGATAAGAAAGCAAAAGCAGCGCTCAGCGTGATTATCATCTTGTTGATCGCGAGTATCAGCTTTCTGGTCTACCGATTCTTCTACCCGAGTAATCCGTTTGGCGATGCCGTGACTATCAAGAATCTCAGCGAACTGACTCGCGGTAAACCGAGTGACCGCCGAACTGTCCAATATATTGAGAACGATTTACTAAAGACAATTAACCAAAATCTCAAACAACCGATTGCTGGCAAAGATGTCACCGACTTGACCATCAGGCAGAATAGCTTCTCGCAGAAGTACGACGATAAAAACGGCGTCCATACAGTGCGCTTTATTGTCGATAGCGCCAAGCTACAGCAGTCATACAAAGTCTCCTACCAGTGGGCACAAAACCACAACAATCAAACAAATGTCGACGAGTGGGGCACGGTAGTATCGTGCCCCGACCAAGCTGATGTCATTTACAAAAACTTCAAATGTCACGACATGTTTAGCGAGACACACGGCGAAAACGACCCAATCCTACAATTCTTACCAAAAGAGACTTTGTCATACAAAATCACCTATGACAGCCAATCTAACACACTCAAAGCCAGAATCGAGACCAGCGGCGCAGACGAGCGTAGCGACCCTGCAGCGGCTGTCGAGGGATACAAAAAGGAAATCAACGACTGGATCAAATCTGTCGGCCTAGACCCAGCTAAATATAAGATCGAGTACTCGATTATCCGCGCCTCGATTTACTAATACTTAGCTTTTGAGCGGCATGATAATGTGTGTGTAATCGGTCTGTTTGGCATCCTGACGGATGATACATGGCGACAGTTTACCGCTGAAGGCAAATGTCACCTCGTCGCCATCGATCACATTGAGCGCTTCTATCAGGTAGCGAGAGTTGAGGGTAATCTGCCCATCATGCGTCACCTGAGCACTTGCCTCAGAGGTGTTTTCGCCTAATTCAGAGGCAATTGAGTGTATCGACAGCAGAGAGTCCTCGTGTGAGGCCAGTAGCGTAATACCGCCGCCTGACTCGCGAGCAAATAGGCTCGCCACTTTGGTGATCCGAGCAAAATCAGCCTTTTTCACTGTGATCGTCGTCTCTGACTTCGCGGGGATGAGCTGTCGATAATCAGGAAATTTTCCGTCAATCAAGCGGCTAATAATCTCCATGTCGGCTGTCCAAAAACAAACCTGCGTCTCATCAAAGAAAATCGTCATATCTTCTGAGACATCCTGCAGACTTCGCATCACTTCTTGGAGAGTTGAGGCAGGGATGACCGCCGCAATATCCTGATCTATCGTATGGCAGCGTTTTTCGGCCAATCGATAGCCATCAGTCGCCGCCAAGTAGAGCACTCCCTCATACGTATGCCAATATACCCCAGTCAAGACGGCTCGTGTGAGGTCGTTACTGGCAGCGATCAGTACCTGTGAAACAGCCTTTTTGAAAGCATCTATCGGAACGGTCACTTTGACCGAATCAGCCTCATTGACAGTCGGCAGCTCTGGAAACTCATCAGCCACCACGCCATTAATCACCGAAGAGAATTTACCAGCCGTAATGTGGAGATGATCATTTTTTACTTCCAGCTCAACTGTACCACTTGGCAAGCTTGAGACAAATTCTGACACCAGCCGCGCTGGCACCGTGATTGACCCTGGCTGCTCAACCTTTGCGCCAATATACTGCGTCGATGCAATCTCTAAATTTGTCGCGGCGATTAAGAGTCGACCGCCATCAGTACGTAGCAAGATATTATTTAAAATAGCCAGCTCGTTGCGACTACTAGCTACTCGACTAATGATAGCGAGTGATTTGGCGAGGTTTTCTTGGGTGACAGTCAACTTCATAATATCTATTATACCTTTTTATATTTCTTTTGTCTTGATAATAATAAGTGTTGTGTAAACTGGGTAAAAGTCCTGATTTATCAGGGGTAGTGTCGGAGTGGTTGCTGTGGATAGGTCAGTGGATGGATCGGGGAATTTGAGTGGATAGTCGGCGGGTTGTCCACGGCCTATAAATCGTGCCGATTCATTATGAGCCGGCAGTGGATACACTGCCAAACCTTTCGACAAATTTTACCCATGTTTTTCGCAGGTTTTACACGTAGAGCTTGTCGCGGACATCGTTGATCTGTTCTCGAACCGCGATATTTACCAGGCTCTCTTTGGTAATCTTTTCAACTGCATACATTGCAGTGGTGTGGTCTTTACGGCCAAGCTCTTGGGCGATTTTTGGGAAGCTCATTTTTAGCTCGCTCCGGAGTAGATACATCGCAATCTGGCGAGGTTGCATAATATATTTATCGCGCTTTGGTGAGCAGATATCTTTCACTTCGACACCAAAGTGACGAGCCGTTTTCTCTAAAATCTGACGAGCCGTAATGTGCCGTGGTCGCGACCGTTTGACGTTGCCGAGTAGTCCTTCGGCGATTTCGACATCTGGTACAATATTTTGCATCTCAGCGTAAGCGAGTAGTTGGTTGAGTGCGCCCTCGAGCTCGCGGATGTTCGTCTTGAAGTTCGCTGCCAAAAATTCAACCACATCGCTCGCCAATTCAGCGCCACTAAGGCTTGCTTTGGCGGTGACAATAGCACAGCGAGTCTCGTAGTCTGGCATTTGAACATCGATTGTCATCCCCCATTCAAAACGGCTACGCAGTCGGTCGGTCAATGTAGGGATACTCTTGGGAGGCTTATCAGAACTGATGATGATTTGTTTATCATTCTGATGAAGGTCGTTAAAAGTATGAAAGAAGGCATCTTGTGTCTGTTCTTTATTGGCGATAAATTGCATATCATCGACGATAAGCACATCGACATTGCGATATTTATCAGAAAACCCTTTTTTCTTAAAGCGAATCGAGTCAACAAACTCATTCACAAAAGTTTCGATCGTCGTGTAGAGGACTCGAGCAGTCGGTTGTCGCCGGATGATTTCATTGCCAACTGCTTGCATAAGGTGCGTTTTACCAAGACCGGATCCACCATAGAGATAGAGCGGATTATATTTGGTGCCAGGATTGTCAGCGACTGCCTGGCAAGCAGCGTGGGCGAGGTCGTTACTCGAGCCGACAATAAAGTTATCAAAAGTATATCGCGGATTGAGGTTGCCCGGCGTAGTTTTTCTGCCGATACGCGGCGGGGTATTGGTGGGTGGCTCTTTGGCTGCTGCTGGCTTTGGCTCGTCGCGGCTCAGGCGCGGTTTGCTGTCTTTGTTTGACTTAATTCGAAAGCGGACCGTCGGCGAGATAAGACCATTTTTCTCCAAGCACTCGGTAATTTGTTGGCGGTAGCGTTTTTCTAATTGGGTTTTGACAAAAATATTTGGTGCTATGACGACGACTTCATTATCCGAAACAATTTCTAATTCAGTCGAGCGAAACCAGGCTGAAAACGAAGAAGCAGGAATTGACAGTTCCATCTCACCTAACACACCCTGCCACACTGCTCGACTATTTATCAGCACCGCCGTCTCCTTAGTTTTATCTGATTCCGTAGATTACTATAACAAAAAAATTGAGTTTTCCACAAGTAGTGTCACATGGCAAAAATTTATGACCCAACTGTGGGTTTTCCACAATAAATTACTACCCCTGATAGTATAGTGGAAAACCCACTCCAAAAAGTGGAAAATTATGCTAGCTTGAAAAACTGACCAAAAAAAGCTACACTATAAGGCGATATGCCAAAGCGAACATTTCAACCACATAAGCGACACCGCGCCAAGACACATGGGTTTCGGGCACGGGTGTCGACCAAGGCGGGTCGCGCCGTTTTGAAGCGCCGCCGGCTCAAAGGTCGCGCAAAACTTGCGATTTGATGTAAACCCCCACTGCAGATTATGAGTGGGGTTTTACATTTATAATGATATACTTATCGTATGCTAGGGCAGCGGTATCGATTTCATGGGCACGGTAGTTTACGGTTTTTATATGCGCGTGGTGCAGCAGTTCGTTCATCGTTGCTGACTATTAAATATAGTAATAATCCACGGCGTCGATCGAGCCGGTTTGCGGTGGTGATTAGTAAGAAAATTCTTAAATCAGCAGTAGGGCGTAACCGAGTTCGGCGGCGAGTGTATGAGATTATTCGCCATCAATTACCTCTGTTAAAAACTAACCAAGATGTGGCAATCTTGGTGTTTTCGGCCGAGGTGTTGCAGAAGAGTCATCAAGACCTGCAGGCGATAATATCACAGCTGTTCGCTCAGGCGGGGCTATATAAATGAGCCGGTATCTGATATAATAATCAGCATGAATTTGTTTGACGTGGTTGTCGTACAACCGATTTTCAATTTACTGATGGCGATTTATGCCTTGATTCCGGGGGGTGATTTTGGTGTCAGTATCATCTTGTTGACGATGATAGTTCGCTTTTTGCTATGGCCGCTCGTGAAGAAACAGCTTCATCAGGCAAAAGCTATGCGTAAAATGCAGCCAGAGTTAGCCAAGATAAAAACCAAATACAAAAACAACCGGCAGATGCAAGCTCTGGCGATGATGGATCTTTATAAAAAGCACAATGTCAGTGCGGTCGGGTCAATTGGTGTATTGCTGATTCAATTGCCAGTGTTGATTGGGATTTATCGAGTGGTTCAGCTGTTTGCGCTGCATCGAAACGAGCTGGCAAAGTATACCTACGACTTTATAGAGGGGTGGCCGGCAGTCAAGCAGCTGCTTGCTGCGCCGGATAATTTCAACCAGAATTTCCTCGGTATTGTTGACCTGACTCAGCAAGCTATGTCACCAAAGGGCGTAGCGTTTGGGTTGGTAGTACTGGCGTTGGTGGCGGCAGTGTTGCAGTATCTCACCTCTCGGCAGATGTCGCCGAACACTGAAAGTAAGCGCCGCCTCCGTGATGTATTGGCAGAAGCTAGTCAAGGGAAAGAGGCTGACCAGTCTGAAATCAACGCGATCGTCATGCGTAAGATGATGAAGATCATGCCAATAACTCTCTTTTTGATCATGATAAGCCTGCCGGGGGCGCTAGCGCTCTATATCGCCACAGCTAATGCAGTCGCATATGGCCAAAACGCAATTATTTTACGACAAGACAAAGAAGAACTACAGCAGATCGCCCAGAAAAAGTCGCCAGCATCACGTTCGTCTCAACCAACTGCCAAAAAACGAGCTAAGGAAGCAACCGAAGCCCGAGTTACTCGCATTAAAGCCAAAGAATAGGAGAGGACTATGGATCAAGATGCAACGCTTGCATTTGTAAAGAAATACCTAGAAGACATACTGGCGTTTTTTGATCTCAATATCGATGTGACGGTACGACTAGAGGGCGAGGTGGTTATTGCGACCATTCCTTCGAGTGAGCGAAATAGTTTGCTTATTGGGCGTGGGGCAGAGACTTTGCGTAGCCTACAATATTTAGTGTCGACAACACTACGTAATAATGAGGCGGCTATTACTCGTGTCAATGTCGATATCGCTGACTACAAGAAACAGCATGCTGAAAAAATTGCTGAAAAAGCTCGTGGCTGGATCGACTACGTCCGCCAGACTGGTGAGACAAAGATGATCGATCTCAATGCAGCCGACCGCTGGGTGGTGCACCATGTGGCCAGCGAATACAACGATGTCGAGACACACTCTGAAGGTGAGGGTCGGGCGCGCCACTTAGTGATGAGTAAAAAAGACGACTAAAGGATTTCTATCTAAATACTATCCGGCGATAAAGCACAAAATTCCATACGAGAGAAGTTGCCGTCGCGATTATCTTACCAACGAGGAGGGCAACATCGTGAGGTAGGCCGCGTTGCAGAAGCGGCATAGCGACAGCGAGGACACCACTCTGGATAATCCATAACCCACTTAGGGTGACAAGGCTAAAACGCCAAAATTGCTGCACAGCCTGTTGATGGGTTGATCGAAACGTGTAGCGACGATTGGCAAAAAAACTGACACAAAAAGCACTTGTGGTTGAAATAATATTAGCGACCAGATGAGGCAAAGCAGCCCAACTCGTCAGTATATACAAGAGACCGAAATCAATCAGCGTATTAACACAGCCAACTAATATAAAACGCCATTTAAGATTGCTTTTTGGCTGTCGTGGCAGTGTGGTGCTCCTCTATGAGATATAGTGGTCGTCGTTTTGTCTCTAAGAAGATCCGGCCAACATATTCACCAATTACTCCGAGAGACAGCAACTGCACGCCGCCCAAAAATAGGATAGTAGCCATCAATGATGAGTAGCCAGCACCGGTCGGCACACCGAATAATGGCCGTACCAGTAGATAGACGATCCACAAAAAAGCTACAAGCGAAATAATGAAACCAAGGATAGCCGCAATCCGTAATGGTGCGGTCGTAAAGCTAGTGATACCATCAATCGCGAGATTAATGAGCTGTCGATAATTCCACTTGGTAGAGCCGGCTAGTCGTGAATCACGATGGTAGTAGATTTCCTTCTTTTTGTAACCAATCCAGCTAAACAGAGCCTTGGTGTTGCGCTGGCTTTCACGAAATTGTTGTAATGCCTCGATACAGCGCCGGTCTAGCAGGCGAAAATCACCAGTGTCGACTTGGATCGGTATGGAGGTAGTGGTCTGAAGAAGTTTGTAGTACCACTGGCTTGTTTTCTTTTTGAGCCACGTTTCGCCTCGGCGACTTTGCCGGCGAGCGTATACGTCATCAAACCCTTGCTCCCAATAATGAATCATCTGAGGAATCAACTCGGGTGGGTCTTGCAGATCAGCGTCAATAATCACTAGCGCATCGCTATGAACATGATCGATACCAGCGGTCATGGAGATTTCTTTGCCGAAATTACGCGATAGCGCCAGGTAGCTAATGCGTGGGTCTCGTGCGGCCTGTTCTCTCAGTAGTTGGCGCGTCGCATCGCGGCTGCCGTCATCGACAAACAAGAATTCAAACTGATATTTATCGGTTTTTTGTGTCAGCTGATTGAGCCGCTGAAAGAGCTCGGGAAGTACCGCTTGCTCGTTGTAGGTAGGGATAAGGATAGTGATACATTTTTTCATACTCATGTTTTAGATCGGCGACTTTTAAAAGGATGAATTAACCGCTGTAAACCAGACTCAACCGGCGGGAGTCCATTGTAAATTAGCGAGCGAATATATTTGACAGTGACAATACGGGCTCGTCGATTTTTGTGCCGGTAGGCGATGCAGTATGGGAGGAGCCGCAAACTCGCTCCGATACCCTTGGTCGCCGCCCAGCCATTACCACGGCGAATTGCGTTGAAGTAAAACAGCCAATACGCCAACCAAAAACGTGGGAGAACACTCCACAATAAACCTGTCGGTAGGTTTTTATACGCGAGCAGCGGTAGATTTTTGAAGGTGTTATAGACAGTTAAACCAGGTACTTTCTGTGAACTGGCACCTTGCTTATGGTAAGCAATTGCTCGGGGAGTGTAGCGAACGCGAAAGCCAGCAAGTTGCGCCCGAAAACTGATATCGACATCTTCGTAATACATAAAAAACCGCTCATCAAATAGGCCAATTTTTTCAAACACACTTGCTCGAAATACCACCGAGCCACCAGTCGCACCAAACACCGGCTCGGCCTTTTTGGAAGCCTGGCTTCTTGGCTGGCCGCGGCCACGCGGAAACGCCAACCCCCACGTTGAATAAAAGTCACCAGTACTGTCAATCGTTTTGCCATCACGGCTCAAAAGCAGACCGGTTGCCAAGCCATATTCTGGATTTTTATCAAGCTCCTTTATTAACTCGGTTGACCACATTTTTGCGGCCGTAGCATCTGGATTGAGAATACCAATATATTCAAATCCTTCACCAAGTGCATGCAGAAGGCCGACATTGATGCCGCCGGCAAAGCCGCTGTTTCGCGTATTTTTGATCAAGCGGAGATCGCTTTTACTGTGGCGCTTTTTGTACTGCTGCAAGCGAGCGAGCGAATCGTCGGACGAATCATTATCTACCACAATGATCGACGGGACAGTTTTTTGTTGCCGCAATGAGTCAATACAGGCGATGGTATCGTCAGCACCGTTCCAGTTAAGAATAATCACAACTAGTCTGTTCATATAGTCCATTATACTCTATAATATAGCCTATGAAACAAGGAATTGGGTTGCTGAGCCGGAAGAATCGGATTCTTCTGCGCGAGCTGGTAGTGACTGATTTTAAGCTGCGATATCAGGGTTCTGTCCTTGGGTATATTTGGAGCGTGCTCAAGCCACTATTTATATTTGCGATTTTGTATGTCGTGTTTGTCTATATTTTGCGGATGGACCGGGGGGTGCCGCATTTTGCCGTAACCTTACTACTGGGTGTGGTGTTGTGGTCGTTCTTTACTGAGGCGACAAGTAATGGTCTTGGCTCAATTGTGAACCGTGGTGACTTGATTCGCAAACTTGATTTTCCGAAATACATTATCGTCATATCAGGGACAATTTCGTCGCTTATTAATTTATTCATCAATCTGTTGGTGGTGATTGCCTTTATGTTGCTCAATGGGGTTGAACTTCATTGGACTGCTTTGTGGATTATCCCACTGATATTTGAGCTGTATATTTTTTCATTAGGGATTGCTCTTTTGCTGTCTGTCTTGAATGTGAAATTTCGTGATACCGGCTATATTTGGGAGATTATTTTGCAAGCGGCGTTTTATGCGGCACCGATCATCTATCCACTCCAGATGGCTCTGGAGCGTAGTCGAATGGCAGCTGAACTATTGTTTGTGAATCCGGTGACGCAGATCATTCAAGATGCTCGCTATGCCTTGATCAATCAAAACGAGTCGACGATTCGGATGACTGATTTAATCCATGATTGGCGAGTGATAATCCCGGGTTTGGTGATTACACTGACGGTCCTTGTCGGAGCCTGGTATTTTTCAAAGAAGTCAAAGTATTTTGCGGAGGATATTTAATATGGCGACATCAGAGCAGTCTGAGGTGGCGATTCGTATAGACCACTTAACGAAGAGCTTCAAGATTCCAATCGAATCGACCACGATGCTCAAGCAGCGGCTGGTCGGCCTGCTGAGTCGCAAAAAAGGCTACCGGATTTTTACGCCGCTACAAGATATCTCATTTGAGATAAAACAGGGTGAATTTTTTGGTATCGTAGGGCGAAACGGTTCTGGTAAGAGTACGCTCCTGAAGACGATCGCTGGTATCTATGCGCCAAACAGCGGCTCTGTCCAAGTCCACGGCACCCTGATACCGTTTATTGAGCTGGGAGTTGGTTTCAGCCCTGAACTGACCGGTCGTGAAAATATCTTTCTGAATGGTGCGCTGCTTGGCTTTAGCCGTGAAGAGATGGAAAAAATGTATGACGATATCGTTGATTTTGCTGAGCTCGATGGCTTCATGGAAGAGCGCCTCAAAAACTATTCGAGCGGCATGCAGGTGCGGCTGGCCTTTAGTATCGCGATTCGAGCTCGCGGTGATATCTTGCTTTTGGATGAAGTCTTGGCGGTTGGTGACGAGGCGTTTCAGAAAAAATGCTACGCCTACTTTGATAAACTGAAGCGTGAAAAACGGACAGTTGTGCTAGTCACTCACGACATGGCGGCGGTTGAGCGATTTTGTAGCAAAGCAGTCTTTATCGAGGATGGTCAGATCAAACTAATCGGCAAGCCACATCGAGTAGCCGCCGCCTATAGCCGTAGTAATAATCAGAATTATGATGGATCACAAGAAGTCAGCGATGAGCAGCCAGATTTTTCAGTAGAATTGTTTGACGCTGAGGGAACCCCAAAGACCAGCTTTGATTATGGTGAGACGATGACTGTGCGGCTATCGTGGCAGCAGCAGGGTGTCAAGAATGTTGGCGTGGCGATATTTCGCGACAACGGCGAATATGTTTTTGGCCCAAATACGTACCAGGATAACTATACACTACAGTCAAACCATCAGGCCGAGTACACGGTACAACTTAATCTTAATGAAGGCGATTATTTCGTCAAGGCCGGTTTGACAGGCAAAGATGACACTGACACTATTGCTTTTGTTGAAGAGGGGCCTCATTTCTCGATGCGCCGAGATTACGATAAAGGTCGTTGGGGCGGAGTCACAAAACTAGAGTACCGGTGGAAATAGTGAGAAGGCGTGTGGGCAATATCCGGCAGTATCAGCAACGTCAGCCAAAGTGGTATCAGATCGCTCGCAAGCTTGCCTCTCCGTGTCTCACATATATCGACTGGCGTCAGCGTCAGCTCTACCAGCGCTGGCAGCGGCGTCACCCGGTGGTGACGGCACCAATTACCGAGCGGCCCTTGATGTCTATCGTGGTGCCGCTGTATAACACGCCGGCTCAATACTTGGCTGAAATGGTTGCTTCGGTGCAAGGGCAATCATACGATAATTGGGAGCTTATCTTGGTTGACGATCTATCGACCGATCAACGAGTCAGAGATGACATTCGCCAATTTGTCGACACCGACCCGCGCATCAAAGGCCACTTTTTACCAGAGAATCGGCATATTGCTGGTGCGACCAACGCAGGAATAGCCCAGGCTCGGGGTGACTTTGTGTCGCTGCTTGACCATGATGATTTGTTGCACCAACACGCACTGTGGAAAGTCGTCGAAGTCATCAACCAGCACCCTGATGCTCAGTTTATTTATACAGATGAGGCAAAGTATGATACGCACGGCCCGTATCAACCGTTTTTTAAGCCAGATTGGAACCCTGATTTTTTGCGATCGGTAAATTACATCACCCACTTTTCAACTATTAAGCGCTCCCTACTTGAGGCGGCTGGTGGCGAAGACGGTCGCTATAATGGCACGCAAGATTGGGAACTATTTTTGCGACTGACACGGCAGATTGCCGCCGAGACAATCTATCATATTCCACACATCTTATACTATTGGCGGGTTCATCAGGCATCAACTGCTGGTGAGCTTGATGCCAAGCCGTATGTTGTCGCTGCGCAGCGACAGGCCCTAGAAGACGATATCGCCGTGCGTCAGGTAACTGCGACTGTCCAGCGTGACCCTGTTTATGGGGCACAGTGGCGCATCGACTATACTCCGCCGGAGCGGCCTACTGTCTCATACCTTTCACCTTCGCAGCAGACGGTTGGAGAAGTTCTGCCATCGCTCAGTAGCCACTTTGTCATTCTTAGTCAGCAGCGGCACCTCCCGCCAGCTTATACACGGGCGCTCGCGGCCGAAGCTGTGCGATCTGACGTCGGGGTAGTGTCGGGCCGGCTCAACGATTCGTTGGTGCGAGAGAACCTTAAATTTTTGCTCGCAGACGATACCGTTCGACTAATCCAAAAACTCAATCGTCGCTCGTTTACCCGCCATATTTATCTGACGGCGACGTATAATATACCAGAGATCGATAGCCCATTGATAATGATTGACACGGCAAAACTTCGTCAGATTGACCAGTCAACACCACTGACCAGTCGAGCACTGAGCCGAGCGCTTCAATCAGCTGGGTACCGAACCGTGTACAGCCCACACATAACAGTCAACAAAGAGGAGGAGTGATCATGCTAAACAAGTTATACAACGCGACCAAAAAAAGTAGTAAAATTATTCGTGACGACGGGCTTATTCGGTTCACCAAGCGAGCAGCTCGCTACGCCTATTACAAAAAATTTCCTGCCAAAAAGCCAAAGTTCTACAAGGATATCCTGTTCATTAATGGCTGTACACTCCCTCACCCGGAGCGCTACCGGGTAGCGCACCAGATTGAGCAGCTTGCCTCGCAAGGGTTGGTCGCCGATAGTGTATTTTATGACCGGCTCAATCTCGATATGCTGAAGTATTACCGCGGCTTCGTCTTCTTTCGCTGCCCGGTGACGGAGACTATCAAGCAGTTCATTGATCAGGCTCATTACTATAATAAGACCTGTTTTTTTGATATAGATGATTTAGTGATTGACACCGCCTATACAGACCAGATTCGCCATGTCCGGCAGATGTCAGCGGCTGATAAAGCACTCTATGATGACGGTGTACAGCGGATGCGCCAAACTCTCGAGCTATGTGACCACGTGATCACCACCACCACGCAGCTCAAGCAGGAGCTACAACACTACACCAAGGGTGACGTTTTTATCAACCGCAACACTGCGTCAGACGAAATGACTTATATGTCAAACAAGGCACTGGAGACAGTCCAAAAAGATCCGCACCGGGTGGTGATCGGCTATTTCAGCGGCAGTATTACTCACAATGAGGATTTTGAGCTGGTGCTGCCAAGCCTCGTCAGGCTATTTGAGGAGTATCCGCAGCTTCATCTTAAAATAGCTGGTCTCCTCGATGTGCCACCACAACTTGAGCCGTATCGTGACCGGCTTATTACCGTCGGCTTTATGGATTGGCGCTTGCTACCGGCAGCGATGGCTGATTGCGATATCGTTATTTCACCGCTGACCGATACAATCTTTAACCGTGCGAAATCTGAGAATAAATGGCTCGAGGCATCGCTTGTTAAGCTGCCGGTCGTGGCGAGTAGGGTCGGCGCCTTTGCCGAGCAAATCGAAGACGGTGTGACCGGTGTATTAGTTGGTGATGATGAGTGGTATACGGCACTGAAGCAGCTGATCGACGACCCAGCGCAGCGGCAAAAACTCGGCTATGCGGCACATCGAGCGACCGCCAAAAGTCACTCGACTGTTTATAATAGCTACCCGCTGGCGGACTTTATCCGGCAAAAGCTGGCGCGCAATATTGGCTTTGTGCTGCCGTCGACCGATATTTCTGGCGGTGTCATTGTCGCCTTAAAACACGCTGATATTTTGCGGCGCTCTGGCTGGGATGTGACGCTGCTTGACGGTGTCAGTCGCCATGCGCTGAAGCTCGCGAATAAGACTTACCACTACCGCTATGATTTACCTGGATTTAATGTGGTGCGACTCCACGAAACCAAGATGAAAGGCTTTTTTGATAGTCTAGTCGCGACGCTGTGGTCAACCGAAGCGGTTATCAAAAAGCAGCCGAACGTCAAAAATCGCTTATACTTTGTGCAAAATTTTGAGACGGATTTTTATACTCCCGGCACGGGTGGGCCACGCTTCTTGGCGAATGCTTCGTATAATGATCAGACCGGTGTCGCCTATATCACCATGTCGCTCTGGTGCCAACGTTGGCTGAGAGAGCAGTTTCACAAAGAGTCGCGCTATGCCTCGAATGGTATAGATTTACAGTGGTACCCTTATCGTGATCGCGACTTCACTGGCAAGATAAAAATTTTAGTCGAGGGTGACAGCAAGAGTGAGTACAAAAATACCGACGAAGCGTTCCGGATTATCAACCAGCTCGATCCCCAAAAGTACGAGATATCGTATTTGTCGTACCGCAAAGAGCCAAAAGAGTGGTACCGGGTCGACCATTTTTATAATCGGATTGCACCAGAAAAGGTTGGTGAAGTCTACGCCAGCTGTGACATACTGCTGAAAACGAGCCTGCTTGAGAGTTTTTCGTATCCACCACTAGAGATGATGGCGACCGGTGGGGTGGCGGTTGTCTTGCCAAATGACGGCAACGTAGAATATCTGCGAGACGGCGAGAACTGCCTCTTTTATAAGCAGGGTGATTTGGCTGATGCAGTAGAGAAAATAACTCGAGTGGTCGAGGACCCCGCGCTGCGGCAAAAGTTGATCCGTCAAGGCCGGCAAACCGCCGAGGCTTACCAGTGGGAGAACATGGAGGCCGGCGTCCGCGCTCTCTACGAATAAGCGGTAAAGAGTATGGCTCCGCTGTGGCATGCTTGCATCGACACAGCGGACCGGTCCCTACTTTTTGACGAGTTTGATGGTAATTGCCTCGATATGAGACGCTGGTCGATTACCGGCGATCTCACCGTTCTTTTTCCATTCTTGCCAGCCCACCCAGGAGAGATGAACTCGATATACGATGTCGTAATACTTCGCAGTTTCGGCGTCAAGCGTCAGCTTGATGGCGGTGAGAGATTTCTTTTGGCCGGTTGTGCCACAGATTGCATCTGGTGAGAGGGCGGTGTCTGGAGTAAAGGCAGTATGATCAGATTGCGCGGCACAATTGATGGTTGCTGGGCCATACGGTGTCGAGATACCCGCCAGGCGTAGTGCCTCAACCGCCCGTGACCGGCCGGTTGTCCCAGCCATGACACCTTGACTGACTACTGGCTGCCAGCCAACATATGATACATGGGCCGCGTATGACAGCGAATAATCATCAGGAACCGGTACATTGGCTGGATTATAGAAGGCCCCGCCAGGTAAAGTGAGAGAGTTTTTTGGTACGAGGCGGACTTGAATACCCTCTAGCTGCCGGCCTGCACCAGTAGAACCCGCTGGCTGTCCATTCTTCGCCCAACCCATCCAGCCGACATACTGCGAATAGCCACGATACCAAATATCGTAATGATTCGCCAATTGTCCGGTGAGGTTGAAGCGGACCGCCTCGACTGCGCGGAACTGACCGGTCGTCCCAGCAAGGTCGTTTTCAGATTTCCACTCCTGCCATCCGGCGTATGAGACGTGGCTTGAGTAGCGAAGCGTACCGGCCAGGCCAGTTTTGTTGTGGAGCTTGGCTCGAAACGCCTCGATACGCCGGCTATGGCCAGTGATACCGCTGACCATTTCGTCAGTCACTTCTGGCACCCAGCCAACCATGCCAACGTGTGAATGAATCGATAGTGCGAGCGGAGAAGGGTCTTTGATCGTTGCGACGTCTCGATAGGCAGCGTTCCCATCATCTGGCATGGCTGACCCTTTGCGGACAAGGCGTATTTCGATTGCTTCTATATTATTTTCATTCTTGCCGGTTACCCCCGCTGGCTGTCCATTCTTCGCCCAACCCATCCAGCCGACATAGCTGACATGTGCGCGGTAGTATAGATCATACTGAGCAGCGAGACTACCGGTTGGCTTGAGGGTGATCGCTTGAATAGGTCGATTGAGATCGGTCGTACCAGACTGCATGCCGCCGATAACTGTTGGCTGCCACCCACGCTCTTTGCTGTATGAAGCGTATTCGACTTCGCCATCGACGACAAAGGCCTGCATCGACTTGCTTTGGCCGGTAAACCCAGTGATACCTCTATTACGAGTTGTGCCGGTCCAGCCGTAATAGCCGATGTGTGAGCGAATACCGACCAGAGTTTGACTATATTGAGTTGAGCCAAACCAGTCATTCCATACTCGCCAAAAGTTGCGATTACCATAGGCGCTACAATGATCGCCCAGACCGTACATATTATTGAGTGCGGCTTGATTTGGCTGATATGGTGTATAGGTGTAGAGGGCGGCGGTGGCCTTAGTCTCGATATAGACATCGCCGGCACCGCAACCGCGCTGGACTACGTTCCACAAAATACTATTGACAGCGAATGGCTTTTTGTACGACCACCATGGCTGATTCATATTGTCGAGATACCAGCGCATCAACTGAGCACCAGACTCTACTTGCATAGAAAACCCAGCATAATTACGGTCACAATTTGCGCTGCCGCCAGGGCCGCTATCAGGGCAGTGAGACCCCATCGCATAGGTGTATTGCGACTGTAATGGCCAATTGTCGGTTGTGAGTGGCCCAGCCGATTCGGTGGCAATTTTGACAAGGATCACCTTTGGGTTGATATTATTCCGGCGGGCCGCATCGTAGATAATCTGGGCAGCACTGACTGCTCCTGGTGGAATTGACCCGCTGTAATTATTTGCGGGGATGAAATTGCCCGGCGAGTACTTCGGCACTTCGTGATAATCTTTCAGGCAAATGTATGGTGGGCCATGCCAGCCGCGCGAGGCAGCATATTGTGCATGTGTCATCGACGGTCGGCCGCGTTCGGTCGCTGGCTGAGTGCCATAGGTGTCGCAGGAGGGGTTGAGACTATTCAAAAACGCTTGGATATCGGCGACGGACATATCATTTGCGTCGGTGAATAGTAAATCATCGACGATATTGCCAGCTCGCCAGTCACGAGCTGTCACTGCAGCAGCCGGCCGGTTCGCTATAGCGAAAACTGCTCCCGCCATACTGCCAAAGCACAGTAAACCGATGAGCCATAGCCGCATAGATTTCATTTATTTTACCTCCTTATCGATCGTTTTTGTCAGGGGTGCACCATTCAGTGGTGTGACTGAGAGGGTAAAGCGCCACACTCCCTTTGGCAAAGCAGTACGTGGCAGCGAAAACCCAGCACAAGTCGAATACTCTGGCTGGTAGATGATCGCTGCTTGTTGGGTGACTTGGTGTGAACCACTACTGACAGTTAGCTGGCAGCTGCCGCTGGAGAACCCCTGTTCTTTTAATTTGATGAGCGCAGTGACTGTCTGGTCAGTTTGCTCGATCGACATACTGATGTGTGTGGCAGTGGTAGGCACCGGTGCTGGCTTTGCCTGCTGGGCTGACTGCGGGGAGGATTTTGCCGCCTGGTTGGTCTGGCTATCCAAAAAATCCTGCTTGGTGGTGGCATTGGTTTTTTGCTCAGTCTGTTTTTGGGCCGGAGTAGCCTCATCTTTGAGCTGAGGAAGTGATGGCCGAGATAATAATGAATAGACATACAGGCTGCCAGCAATAACGGCGACGCCTAGGCATGCGATGATAACTGCCCGTCGAGTTGGTGTAGGTAATGAGAATTTCATATAATGCTTATGCTAATAATAGTCTGAGTCACTATAGCATAAGCAGTATACGCTGTAAAGCAATTATCTAATGAAAAGCCCAATACGTACCAAAAGTGTAATACCCAAGAATGTAGAGCATACTGAAGAAGATCAACAAGCTAAACGTCTTGGCTGATGGTGTGTCGATTCGACAATAGGTTCGAAGCCATATGCCGACAGGGACCAACATGACTAAGAGCGCCGTAAAATAGCGACCCTGCACACCGTCTGCATAATAGGCACCGGTACCAAAACGTTGTGGCAGCAGCGCCCAGGCGGTGTACATGACATACGAGACAGCGGCGATAAATAGCAGAATCGTCGTGATATTAGCGATGGCTAGCCGGCGAGTGTGTGGTGCAAGGGCTTTCTCCTCGGCGGGGTCTCGCTTGAGGAGGGCAATCAGCACGATCACAAAGCATGGCACCAAGACAAACAGCGGCAGGTGGTACTTGAAGCTCGAAAACTCACCGATACCACCACGAATAATCACGTCGACATAGCCAATGTTTGGATTAATATAGGTGTTAAACAAGATACGGAAGAAATCAAGAGGATTGTGGTGTAGTGGGTTATCCGGTGCGCCTGAGGTTAATAATGAGGCACCATAAATTTTTTGCCAGATAAACAGTGCTGCGATCGCCACCAACCCGGCACCGACCAAAAGTGACCATTTTTGAATATTGCATGGTAATTTTTGTAGCATCTGCGGCACCTTTTTGAGCCGCTTGTTTGGCGTAAATAAGCGAGCTGGCAAAAACAACAGCGGGAAGAGCAATAATCCATTAACCGATTTAGTGAGCGCCAAAAAGCCAGCAATTGCCAATAGCGCCACTGCTTGATTGCGCCGTAGCCGGCTCGTTTGGCTGAACAAATTGAGCGTGAACGCACTGATAAGGAAGACTGCCACATTGGTCATGGCGTCGCTTGAAAGTGAGGCTGCCAGGTGGATCATCAGAGGTAATAAACCAACCACAGTGAACACCCACTTGCCGACACGAACCCAGCGGATGATGAAGAAGACACTTATACTATAAAATAGCAAATTTGCCAAGCGACCGAATAGAATAGTCAGGCCGGTAGACGGATGAAACAGGTTGGCGATGAAGATGCCCAGGGTTTGCGGTGCGTGCATGATCGGTGCGTAACCGGTGGCGCTACTACACTTACCAGTCTTGGTGTCGTGCCGGTCGATCTGCTGTGAATAGTCAGCACTGATATTACCTTTGTAGACAGAGCCGGCTCGCTTGTCGACAACCTTGGGGTAGGTACAGCGTTTTGATTCAAGCCGCCCCTCCGCCAGACTGTAGGATCGGAGATAGTGCATATTCTCATCGCTGACTGATAATTGCGGCACTAGCACCGCAGATATCACCCCGAAAACTAGTGATAATGCAAGGAAAAGGTTCTCTGGCTTTTCGACCAAAGAAACAACGCGAGACCAATATTTCTTCATAATACGATTGATTATATAGCACAAATAACAACAGGGCAAATACCTGATATACTAAGAGGAGTCATGCAGCCAAAAAACTATCTCTGGAACTCGATCGGCTCCTTTCTGCAGAGTGCGATATCGCCAGCGCTACTATTGGTGATCACCCGGCTCCACGGCCTGACCGACTCAGGTATTTTTTCATTTGCTTTGTCATTATCGGTGGTGTTTTGGGCGATTGGCTTATGGGGCGGCAGGACTTACCAGGTATCTGACGTGCGCCATGAGTTTAGCCACAGTAGCTATATCGCAGTCAAGCTAGCGACTTCGCTGATCATGCTGGTGGGGGCGACTTTGTTTTGCCTGGTCAATGGCTATGATGTGTTCAAAACGAGCCTAATCATGACACTGGTGCTGTTTAAAGCATTTGAGGCGATTGCTGATGCACTGTATGGTGTACTACAGCTCCACGACAAACTCTACCTTGTCGGCTACTCGCTGACCATCAAGGCTTTGGCTGGGTTTATCGGCTTTGTGGTGGTTGACCTTTTGACACATAATATTTTGCTCGGTGTGTTGGCGGTCACCAGTATCAATGGCCTGGTGGTGATGCTCTACGACTGGCCGCGGGCGCGGCGCTATGAGCCGATTCGCCTCTGTCTCCGCTCCGGCTTTGTTGTCAAAAAATTACGGCAGATCGCCTGCATTATGCAGCGCTGTACCCCAGTATTTTTGACGATGTTTTTGACGATGTTTTCGCTGAATATTCCGCGCTATTTTTTGGACCGATACCAATTTAGCCAAGAGCTGGCGCTGTTTGGTATTATGGCCATGCCGATCACCCTACTCTCACTATTTATCAGTTTTATTATTCAGCCAAATATCGTCCAGCTATCGCGGCTGTATCATAAACGGCAATTCACTGCCTTTCATAATTTAGTCAATATGATTATTTTGGTTGTTCTGATAGTCAGTATGGTCACTTTGCTGGCTACCTGGCTAGTGGGGGCGCCACTGCTGGCATTGCTGTTTAATAATCAGATACTTCACTACCGCACAGAACTACTCATCATGGTGGTGGGGGCAGTGGCGAGTGCGGTCGTGTCAATTTATATCAATATCTTGACAGTGCTTCGTCGGTTTCGTGGCCAGTTCATTACTTTATTTGTCAGCAATGTTGCACTGGCGGTCGTGTCCGCCTATGTCGTGCGGCAGTATGGCATGTTTGGCAGTGTGATGTGTTTTATGGTGGTGGGAGCAGTGCAGGCACTGACATTGTATCTGATATATCGAGCAGCGCTAAAGAATTCTTAGCTAAATAGCTTATGGTAATTATGGTATACTAAAAGCGTAACCATAATAAGTAAGCGGGGGTGTAGCGTCATGGGTAAGGCGGTTGTTATTTTAGGGTGTGATGGTCAGGTTGGTCGGGCATTACAAAAGGTTTATCCGAAAGCCATCGCCTTAAATCGGCAGCAACTTGACATCGCTGATCAGGCGCAGGTAGAGAATTATGACTGGTCCGGTGTCGGTGCGGTGATCAATGCGGCGGCCTTCGTCAATGCTGATGGCTCTGAAACTACCGAAGGGCGCGTCAAAGCCTGGCAGGTCAATGCAGTAGGCCCGCGCAATCTTGTCCGTGCCAGTTTGCGGCATGGCTTCACACTAGTGCATTATTCTTCCGATTATGTGTTTGATGGCCTACAGCAAAATCACACCGAAGAGGAGTCGCTCTCGCCGCTGTCTGTTTATGGCGATGTCAAAGCTGCCGGTGATTTATTGGTCAGCGTGCTGCCGCAGTACTATATTTTGCGGGTCTCTTGGGTGGTTGGTGATGGTCATAATTTTCCACGCACCATGAAACGGCTGGCAGACATGCGGATCAGCCCAAAGGTAGTTGACGATCAATTTGGTCGGCCAACCTTTGCGTCAGAAATTGCTCGAGCCACGAAGCATTTACTTGACTGCCGAGCAGAGTATGGGTTGTACCATGTTTCGAACTCTGGGCCCATCAAGTCGTGGGCAGAA
The DNA here is from genome assembly GCA_938040655.1 of uncultured Candidatus Saccharibacteria bacterium. Classification (GTDB taxonomy): domain Bacteria; phylum Patescibacteriota; class Saccharimonadia; order Saccharimonadales; family Saccharimonadaceae; genus Nanosynbacter. The sequence goes on along the minus strand of CALHZK010000011.1, from coordinate 16,693 downwards.
CTCGCCGAAGATGTATTTGAATACGCCGGGCATGACCGCACAAGGGTTGTAAGAATTTCAACAGAAGAGTATAGTAAGGACAAGATTCCGTTTGCACCCCGGCCGATGCATAGTGATATGGATTTGTCGAAATTGCAGAAGACTGGATTCGTCAGTGAGAGCTACCAGCCATTACTGGAAAATTACGTAAAAAACATAGCAGCGGTGGAGTAAGGAGTAGGCATTTATGCCCAGAGTGAAAAAGAAACTTTTAACAGTGTTGTATCAGAGTGATGATAATTATGCGGCGGTGAGCGCTACTTCGATCGCCTCGCTTCTGGAAAACAACAAAACACTGCAGGAAGTTGCTATTTTTTACTGTGGCTACAAGCTAAGTAAGACCAGCAAGGATCGCCTAAAGAAGCTGGTCGCAAGTTATCCGAATGCCTCGCTGACCTTTATTAATCCCAATAATTATCACAAAAAGCTCCAAGCTCTTGGTGTCAAGCCGTGGCATGGTGTCTACGTGACCTGGTTGAAGCTACTGGCATTGGCCGATATACCAGCCAAGACTGACCGAGTGTTGTATCTTAATCCGCACACGATCGTGACCGGCACACTCGACGGTTTACTTGAGCTTGATTTTGAGCGTAACCTGATGGCGCTGAGCTATGATGCGCTGACCAACAAGCACAAGGCGACTATTGGCTTGGAGCCGACCGACGGCTACTATAATTGTGGCATTATGCTGATCAATCACAAAAAATGGCTCAAAGATGATGTCACCGGCCAAATACTACAGCATCTATCAGAGAAGAGCGATTATTTGATCGCTGATCAAGATCTCTGCAATGTATTATTCAAGGGTAAGATCACGCTGCTACCGGTGACGTATAATTTCTCGAGTGCGTACTATGCCTATAATTTGAAAAAGTTTTTGCATATCAATAATCTGAAGCCGCCATATTTTTATAGCCGCGATGACATCATGACGGATTACTACAGCCCGAAGGTTATTCATTCGCTATACGGTTTGCAAGGCAAGCCCTGGGAGGTTGGGAATCGCCACCCGAACCGTTTACTGTGGCAAAAATATCTGGCATTGACACCATGGAAAGATGCTGAGCTGCCACGAGCCAAGCGAACGGTTAGTCGATTTTTGTACAATGTACTGCCGCAAACAATATTGCTACGGCTCTACGCGGTGGCGGTGAATCGTAAATTTGGCAAGGTCACCTCTCCAGATACCCAAGAAGACCAGTCAGCCGAGACAGAAAGCTAAATCTCGGTACACGAGTTGAGTGACCTGTTGGGTGCGTGCATCTTAATATTAACTGATAGTTTGATGAATGCGTGAAGTCAGGCGAAGGCGAGCGGCTCGAGCGGCTCGCCTCCAGCCGTGCGCCTGGAATACACTCGCCGCGTGGCGGTATACCTGTCGCTCTTCGGCAAACCGTACGCCGTGCTTCCCTTTTTCTTTACTGGAGAGAGATTCGGCAAAGCGGCGATATTGAAACGTCTCGGCTGTATCGAAATACAGAGTTGCTCCGTCAGCGATCATTGCCAACTCGAGGACGACATCTTCCAAAATAGTGTACGAAGCATCGAAAGAATATCGCTGAAGCGTACTGGTTCGCCAGAGTATAGAAGGGAAATAAAGCCAATTGCCGTGGCACAAAGATGCCGCCAGCCGCTCGCCGTGGTACAGACCAGACTTTTTGGGCTGTAGCCAGCGCTTGACCCGATCAGCCAGGGGGAGATAGCTGTGGCCATCCGCATCAATCACCTGGACACCTGGTTGATAAAAATCTGCCTGGCCAATATGAGCCAGGGCCGTCTCGACATAGTGAGGGAGTAGCCGGTCATCACAACCAACAATCATACAATACTCAGCTGTAGCGCGCTGCAGTGCGGTATTAAAATTGTGAGTAATTCCAATATTTTTGGCATGGCGAATGTACGTCAGGCGCTGATCTGGGTGTGCACGGTAATAGTGGTAGGCCTCTTCCGAGGGGTAATGATCGTCTAGAATAGTCAGGTGCCAGGCATCGCTAGTTTGGTTGAATACTGAGCGAACCGTTTCTTGCAATAAACAGAAGTCGCCCCAATAAGGAATAAATATGTCGACCCTAGCGCTCATTTTCGGATAGTTTTATTGATAAAGCTTGGTGAAGCTGCCGCAAGCGGTATTCAGCCTGGTCAAGCTGTTGGCGCTGGTGGTTCAAAATATAAAACAATAGAATAATAGCGGTCGTCTGGACGATATCAAACAAACTAAGCTCTGATGAGTCAAGCGGCGGTTTACCAATCGACAGGTTATACAGCGGGAATGACCCAACTAGCACCACCAGGAGGATGCTCCACAAGATGAGTTGGTGCCGAAACCGTACAGCGCTGACCTTTCGCAGTTTATACTGGGTGATGATATTGACGAGCGCACCAATAATGATCGGGGTGTTGAGCAACACCAAGACAACGTATCTCATTCAAATAACTCCACAAGCCGCTGCTTGATTAACTGTTTGACAATATTGATGGCATTCCAGTTATTTTGGCCCTTGCTGCGTGAGTAGTCGGTATAGATCGCCTGGATAGCGTACTCGTTAATGGTCATTTTGGCTTGTTTGGCTCGCCAGATCATTTCTGAACAAAATTCGTAACCAGAGGATTTCCAACTGAGGTGAGACAGGGCCTTTTTTGAATAAATTCGTAATCCAGACTGCGAATCGGTCACCTTGATACCGAAGAGTAGGCGGGTGATTAGGCTGAGGCCTTTGTTGCCTAAGATTTTGATCTTTGACATACCGCGGCTATCAATCAGACGGCTCCCGATTAGTAAATCATCGGCATTTTTGTCAAGCGTGGTAATGCCAACCAAGACATCGTCTGGTGCATGCTGACCATCGGCATCCATGGTCGCGGCGATATCATAGTCGTGTTGGCGAGCATAGGCGAGGCCGGTCAAGGTGGCGCTGCCGGCACCAGAATTGAGGATGTGATCGATTGTGATCGCCCCACCTTTTTTGGCTTGGGTGAGAGTCTGGTCACCAGAGCCATCGTTGACTACCACCAGGTCAATACGGTAATCGGGTGCTGCCTTTTTGAAGGTTTTTCTGGCAGCGGCCACCACCTGTCGAATAACAGGCGCCTCATTATACGCAGGGACGATGACACAGACTCGCTTCATGTACTTTCTTTATTGTATCATATTCAGTGGTCTACAAAACTACCACCCATATTATAGGAAGAGGTGGCATGCTGACGACTATACCAAATAATTACCGTAACCAGATTTTTTGAGAGGTTGCACTAGATTATTGAGCTGTTGGTCGGTGATCCAGCCATTCAGATGAGCGATTTTTTCGGGGCTACCGACGATCTGGCCGGTTCGGTTTTGGATAACTCGGACAAAGTCTGCCGCATCAGTCAGGCTGTTTATAGTACCGGTATCTAGCCAGACATCGCTGTTGTCGAGAGTCTGTACCTTCAGGGTGCCTCGGCGAAGATACTCAGCATTAATCGCAGTAATCTCGAGTTCGCCGCGGTCTGACGGCGTGACAGCTTTGGCGATATCAACCACTTGATTATCATAAAAATACAGGCCAACTACTGCGAAGTTTGACTTCGGCTGCTGCGGCTTTTCCTCGATAGAAATTGCCTGATTATGCTCGTCGAACTCGACCACACCGTAGCGCTCTGGGTCGGACACTTTGTATGCAAACACGGTACCGCCATCTGGGTCAGTGCAGTCGCGTAGCGAGTCATCGAGCGCATCACCATAAAAAATATTATCACCAAGCACCAGGGCTACCTTATCCTGGCCGATAAACTCCTCGCCGATGATAAAGGCTTGGGCGAGCCCCTCTGGTTTCGGCTGGACCGCATATTGTAGCTGGATACCCCATTGGCTACCATCGCCCAGTAGACGCTGAAAACCTGCTTGATCATCAGGGGTGGTAATCACCAGAATATCCCGAATACCCGCTTGCATCAGCGTGGTCAGCGGATAATAAATCATTGGTTTGTCATAGATTGGCATCAGCTGTTTGCTGATAGCTTGAGTAATTGGCCAAAGACGAGTCCCCGAGCCACCGGCTAAAATAATACCTTTCATAGTCCTCCTTAATGCTATTACTGTAGCACAAAACAATGGCACGTCAAAATAACCTACACACCAAATCCTCTGGTAGTAGCTGAGCTAGGCGTGGTGAGCGATGTAATTTCGTAGTTCGTCTGGCCACGGCTGGCTGACAAATCCAGTGGCGTGTAGTTTTTCGAGGCTCATATCTGAGGCAAGTGGCCGTGGGGCGACACCTGGTTTGTTGGCAAAATAGTCAGCTGTCGAGATGTCAGTCACTGTGAGATCATCGCGGCCGGCAATCGCAAAAATCTGGCGAGTGATATCAGCCCAGCTGGCAGATGGACCGCTGTTGGTGACGTTGTAGGTGCCAAATGGTGCAGCGCTGCTGAGTAGGTGGTCGATCGCCCGGACCAACTCGCTGGTGAAGGTGAGGCGACCAATCTGGTCGGCGACCACGGTAGGCGAGATATTCTTTTGTGCGAGGTCAAGCATTGTCCGGACGAAGTTTTTGCCTTGGCCGATTACCCAAGTTGTTCGCAATAAATAATAGGCATCGAGCTGCTCAACTAATAGATCACCAGCAGCCTTTGAAGCGCCATACACGTTGAGAGGACTCAGCGGCTCGTGCTCGGTATGTGGTGCGGTGGTGCCATCAAACACATAGTCACTCGAAATATGCACCAAGGTGATACCACGCTGTCGGCAGAGGCGGCTGATGTGTGCAACCGCTGAAGCGTTGACCTGCCAGGCTTTGACACGACCTTCAGCAGTCTCTGCCCCATCGACATCGGTGAAGGCAGCGGCGTTGAGGATTGTCGTGATACCGGACCAGTCAAACGCCTCGATCGAATGAGGATCGGTGATATCGAGTTGGCTGACATCGGCAAAGCGAGCTCGTGGGTACTGGGCGCGCAAGGCGGTACCAAGTTGGCCGCCAGCACCGATGATAAAAAATGTCTGATCGTCCATTTATACCTCCATAGCTGTTACATTATTGAGGAACGGGTGGGCAGCATCTTTATCAGAGATAATCGCCTGTGTTTTGTCAATTGGCCAATCAATACCAAGTGATGGATCAAACAGATTGACAAAGGTGTAGTGAGCATCTGGTGACCAATGAGCATCAACCAAATAAGTGTAGGCGACGTTATCGTCAAGCGTCTGATAGCCATTGGCCACCCCTTTGGGTACGAACACTGCGGTGCCTGGGTTGATTTCGATAGAAAACGTCTGGCCAAAACTTGGCCCCTGGCGCACGTCGCACCAGGCGCCAAACACCCGGCCATTGGCGGTCGAGATGAACTTATTCCACGGCTCGGCATGTAGGCCACGGGTAGCACCGGCTTTATCATTAAAGCTGATATTATTCTGTACGATGTCAAATGACGGCAGACCTAACGCCTCCATTTTTTCTTTCTGGTAATTTTCTTTGAACCAGCCGCGATTATCACCGTGGACTGGCAATTTGATGACGAATAGCCCGGGGATGGGTGATTCGGTGACGGTGAGTTCATTATACTTGCGTGGATCATACATAATTATTGCCCCTGTTTGGCATATGCTGCCTCAACTGCTTCTTTTTGGGCTTTCCACCAGTCTTCGTTGGCGGTGTACCACTCGATGGTTTGGCGCAGGCCGTTGGCCATGCCATCTTGGTCGGTATATTGTGGTTGCCAGCCAAGCTCGCGGCGCAGCTTGCTTGAGTCCATTGCATAGCGTATGTCGTGGCCAGGGCGATCGTTGACATGCTCGTACCAGTCCTTACCTTTGCCCATTAAGTCGCAGATCATCTCAATCACCGCTTTGTTATTGACGTGGTCGTTATCTGCACCAATGATGTAGGTGTCACCCAGCGTGCCTTTTTCGAGAATCAAGTGCACTGCTGAGTTGTGGTCATCAACGTGAATCCAGTCGCGTACCTGCTCGCCCGTGCCGTAGAGCTTTGGTTTGATGTCACTTAGGATGTTAGTGATTTGCCGCGGGATAAATTTCTCGATGTGCTGGCGGGGGCCGTAGTTGTTGGAGCAGTTGCTAATCGTCGCCTTCACACCAAAGCTGCGAATCCAGGCGCGCACCAGCATATCGCTCGACGCCTTCGTGCTGGAGTAGGGGCTGGATGGGTTATATGGCGTCTCCTCGGTAAAGCGGTTTGGATCGTCAAGTGCGAGATCACCAAACACTTCATCGGTGCTAATGTGATGGAGGCGCTTATTGTGATTGCGCACTGCTTGCAAAATAGTGTAGGTGCCATACACGTTGGTGTCGAGAAAGGGCTTTGGGTCGCGCAGCGAGTTGTCGTTATGACTCTCCGCCGCAAAGTGGACGACGATATCCGTCTCGGCGATCAAGCGATCCATCAGCTCGGCATCGCAAATATCGCCCTGCACGAAGTTGATCTGCTCGCGCACTCCGTCAAGATTATGTGGGTTGGCAGCGTATGTCATCTTGTCGACGACCGTGATCTCATATTCCGGCTTGTGATGAACGGTATAATGCACGAAGTTCGAGCCAATGAACCCCGCACCACCGGTGATAAGCAGTTTTGTCATAGGTTTATTATACAGGAAACTATAGCTGTTGTATAATGGCCAGCATGATCGTTGTTATTATCGCAGGTGGGTCGGGAACGCGACTATGGCCACTTTCTGTGGCGACGCGCCCCAAACAATTATTAGCACTGACATCAGAGCGTACCATGGTGCAACAGGCTTATGATCGGGCCGTACAGCTTGGTGATACGATTTATGTGGTGACCGAGGCTAGCCACGCTGATGCGCTGCGCCGACAGCTGCCAGAACTACCCGACGATGCCTTCTTGATTGAGCCAGGCCGGCGTGGTACGGCGCACTGTATTGTGCTGGCGCTTGACTATATTGCCCGGCGTCACGACCAGGCTGAGCCAATTGCTTTCATTCATTCTGACCATAACGTACGTGATATACAGGGGTTTGTTCATTCGTTCGCCACAGCTGGCCACGTGTCGATCGAGCAGCAGTGTATTACCTTGATCGGTATCGAGCCGACTTTCCCATCGACTGGGTTTGGCTATATTCAGCGTGGTGATGTGCTCGATAGACAGGCAGGCGTCTACCAGGTCAAGTCGTTTAAAGAGAAACCAGATTTTGCCACAGCGGTGCAGTATGTAGCGTCGGGTAATTATTTGTGGAATTGTGGCTATTTTGTTGGCTCAGTCGAGGTGTTTAAGCGTCAGATGGCTGAGAGTGCGCCAGAGCTGATGGCTAGCTACCAGGCTCTTGCACAGATCAGCGATATTGGCTCAGCAGCATACCAAGAGGCATATTTAGCGCTCGATAATCAAGTGATTGACATCGCCCTGATTGAAAAAGCCCATAAACTCGCCATGGTATCGGCAAGTTTTGACTGGATGGATATCGGTAATTTCAAAGATCTACACGATGCAGTTGCCAAAGATGAAGCAGGTAACTATGTGCATGGTGATGCTATCCACACGATCGACGTCGCCAATACCTACATCCGTAATGAGCAGTCAGATAAGCCAGTGGCGGTGATCGGCCTTGATAATGTAGTGGTCGTCAACACATCAGACGGTGTGTTGGTAGCGCGGCGGGATGTCGCGGCGAAGTGTGGCGATATCGCCAAGCAGCTGCAAAAATAACCCCAAAGTAAGCAAAGCGCGAGGATCGACCACTGAGTAGAGTTTACACGAGCGAGCTTGGTGGGGCTACGTATTATGAATCGGTATCTCGGCGGCCGTACTGCTCATATACTGCCAGGGTTTGCTCGGCCATCCGCTGCCAGGAGAAGGTTTTGACGTGCTGTTTACCATTCTTGATGAGCTGGCGGCGCAGTTTGTCGTCAGTCAGAAGGTCATTGATCGCCCGTGCCATATCTTTGACATTATAGGGGTCAAAATAGTGTGCGGCCTCGCCATGTGTCTCTGGTAGGCAGGTGGCGGTGCTTGAGGCCACCGGAGCACCGTGCAGCATCGCTTCAAGCCCCGGAAGGCCAAATCCTTCGCTCAGCGAGGGGAAGCAGTACACAGCGGTATGTTCATACATCCAGCGCAGTTGCTCATCTGACACAAAACCGGTGAAGACGACATTCGTAATACCACGCTCCTTGACGTACCGCTCGTGGCGAGCGTAGTTACCATCCTTTTTGCCAGCGAGTGCTAATACCAAATCAGGGTGGGTAGCCTGTAATAACTGAAACGCATTGATCAATCGGCGCAGATTTTTGTGTGGAGTTGGCCGACCGACATACATGATAAACTGTCTGTTTGCCAGCGCTGCTACCGGCTCACCGCCACTAGGCAGTTCATCGGCCGATTCTAGAGTGACGGTAATTTTGTGCGGGTCAACACCAGTAAAATTGACGATATCTTTTTTGACAAACTCAGAGATAGTAATAATATGCGCAGACTTTCTGGCGACTCGCTTATTGAGCCACTTATAGATTTGCTGTTTTAGCCAAAATATCAGGGGGTTTTTGTCAGGGTTGCGAAAACGGATTGTCGTCAGATCTTGCATCGTCGTGATAACCGGACTAGCATGATACCACGCTGGCTGCTGGACCATCGCAAAATGAACTAAATCAAGCCCTAAATCATCCAGCTGGCGCTTCAAGCCGATTTGCTCGTCAAAGCTATACTCTTTGTGTGGGCAAATTACTTTGGAAAAATTCGGATTGGTTGGCTGCCAGGTGTCGAAATCTTTTTGGCTCAGCATGATCAAATAATGGTTGCGCTGATCGACTTGTTGGAGATAGTGGATCAGCCGCTCGACATAGCGGCCACTGCTGGTTCGTAAGCCACGGGCATCAATGGCGATTTTCATCACTGTCGCTCCTTCCAGGTGGTGCTGACCAGCCGAGCCATGGTCCGCCGAAAAGTCTCATCTGAAAACGGTTTGGCTGAGCTGGTGATTCGTTTACTCGATAGCTTGGTCAGGGGGAGTGCCTGCAATACCGCGACCAGGCTGTCGACTGTCTGCCTGGCAAAAAACCAGCCGGTTTTATCTGGTTGGATGTAATCAAGGGCGCCACCACCCCGGTAGGCGACAACTGGCACACCGGCCGCCAGCGCCTCAACCGGCGCAATCCCAAAATCCTCATGCGAGCAAAACAAGAATATATCAGCTTTGGTCACATACTGGGCACGCTGCCGGTCTGATAAAAAGCCATGAAACTTGATCTTGCTATTCTTGCCAGCCAGTTTCTTCAAACGCCTGCTATCTGGCCCATCACCGATGATATCAAGTCGCCAACCCAACTGTTGGCAGGCTTTGATAGCGATATCGAGCTGCTTCATCGGCACTAGGCGCCCCCAGACAACACAGCGGGGTTTTTTGGGGAGAACTATCTTAGCCGGCCGTTTGGCTGCGAGAGGCGCGAAATTGCTTATGGTGACCGGCGGGAACACCACCACACTCCCGCGATCATAAAACTCGGCAATATCAGCTTGAATAGCTGTTGAATTAGCGATAAATAGATCAACTTCTTGCGCTGCTTGATAATCATGGCGGCGTAGCGGTTTCACTAGCAGTCGCAGCCCCAGCCTGGCGAGCCAGTGCGGCCGGAAGCTTGGCCGAGCAATGTAGGCATCATAGTGCCGCCAATAGAAATGAGTTGGGGTGTGGCAATAGCAAATATGAAGCTGGTCGGGGCGACTCTTGCGGATAAACTTTGCCTCGCCGTTGCCAGAGCTTGAGATGATGATATCAAACTGACTGAGGTCAAGCCGTCGAAACCACCGCTGCCGCAACACTGGCAAGAATTTTCGTAGTTGCGCAAATGGCCAGTGCTGCAGATAGCCAGTGACTACCTTGTCATCAAGCTGTCGGCGCCACTTTTTTGTGCAGTATGAGGTGTAAATTGGCGCTGCTGGATACAGCCGGTGTAGCTGCTCGACGACCTTTTCGGCACCACCACCATAGAGCCAGTCGTGGACGATTGCGATAGTTGGTTGACGACGCTGTGCCATAGCTAGGACTCCTTCTTAAATATAACCAGGCAGGTTTTGAGTAAAATAGTAATATCGAGCCACAAGCTCCAGTTCTGTACATAATATAAATCAAGCCGCCGCCGCTCCTCAAAGCTGATGCTGCGCCGGCCTGATACGACCGCCAGCCCAGTCAGGCCAGATTTCACCGTCAGCAGGGTGTGTTTTTTTTCATAATTACTCAGCTCATGTGGCACTAGTGCACGAGGGCCAACCAGGCTGATATCTCCTTTGATGACGTTAATCAACTGCGGTAGCTCATCGAGGCTGAAGCGGCGAATAAATCGGCCGACTGGGGTGACCCGAAAATCATGCTCGAGCTTATCGCCATTGGCACGATATTGCTCGATCAGCTCTGGTTTGCCGATCATTGTGAACACCTCCTCGTCGGTTTTGCCGTCAAATTTGGCGTAGTGTGAGCGGAACTTGTACACCTTGAAAGGGCGGTTGTAGCGCGTCAGCCGTTTTTGTTGGCGCCCCTTCATAAATACAGGCCCCTTTGGGTCGCCAAGCTTCACCGCGATAGCCACGAGCAACATCACCGGTGAAGTGATAATCAGACCTAGTATGCCACCGACAAGGTCCATAATTCGCTTAATAATCCGACCATATCCAGATAACGGTGTCGGGTGAATGTAGGCCAGCGGCACTGAATTAATAATTTCGACAGTATGCCGAGCCGTCATCAAGCCATCAAGAGCCGGTGCCTGATAAAAATCAAGATAATGCTGTTCTGCGAGGTTGTAGTGCGCCTCGGTCCTCGTCGTGTCGGTCTGGATGATCGCGTCGATTTTATCACGGGTCAGGCTTGCCGCGAGCGATGAGCGGCGTAACCCACGTAGATTGTCTGGGATCAGCTCTGGCTTTGCCACAATTGCACTGAGCTGAAAGCCGGTCGACGGGTGCGCGCTGATAAACTCAGCCAGTGTACGTGTTGACTCAGCATTGCCGACCAACACCACCTTTTTGACACCGATACTATTGCGCAGTAGATGAAGGCGGATAATATTGGCGGTGCTGCGGAGCAGGAGCAGAATCAAAAAACTAATAATCAACGCATAAATTGCCACCATTTTGGCCGGAAACAGCGGTGTGCTGGTAAAGAAACTGACCGATATCATCATCATAATACCGCAAATAGCTGCCATCGCGAGCCGCCAGAACTCGCGCAGCGGGTGGGTATAGTGCTCGCGGTCATAGAGCCCAAAGAAGCTAAACAAAACAATCCACAGCGGCAATACCATACAGATCGAAGTGATAAAAGTGATTGCACCAATGTGCACCTGAAATGGCCGCGGGTCAAGTGAGACACGCAAAATATAGGCACCAGTAAACGCACCAATTAACGCTAAAGTATCAAGCGCAATCAACACAAGTTTGAAGTAAAAGTCAGAGTTTCTCCGCATGATTCTTGCGGTAATTATACAAGAAGACCCCAATCCATGCAAAGCAGTGGACGGAATTTATCAGGCTGCCAAAAAACCAAAAGTGGATCAAAAAAGCACTGGTGAGCAAAAACCCGAACCGACCACTTGGGTGGTCGATATGTCGCCCGGCCTGTATGAGCGCCCATAATGCGATCGCCAGTAGCGGCAGTAGCCCGAGCAGCCCGATACTACTGAGTAGTAGTATATAAAAAATATAAACAGTTTGGTCGAGAGAGGCTGGTTGGTGAAGCGTCTGCTGGATGAAACTGCCGAGATTAGCCAGGCCAACCCCAAATACTATAGTCTTTGGTGAGGCTAACCACGCCCGCATAGCCAGGTCAGCAGCACTGAGGCGGTCATTCGATGATGCCGCGACAAAACCGCTCGGCTGGAAGTGTTTCGTGCCAGTAGCTGGTGGCGGTGTGGTCGATTGAGTAGGCGGCGAGGCAGGTGACTCGGTCTTTGCTGGTAGTTTGAGCACCCCTAGCGATAGCTGATCTAGCATACTTGCGGCGGTACGGTAGGTGATATGAGGCGTGTCGTGGTAGCGGATAGTCGCAGACAGCAGCAATAAACTAAAGCTTACCACTATACCAGCAAGCATGATACCGCTACAGGCGATGAAAGATTTCAGAGACTTTTTGACACCTGGTCGGTCGGCTGGCTGTCGGTAGCGCCAGACTAAAACAAGCAAATAGAGTATACTAGCTGCGATAATTGCGACAAAAGCGCCACGAGAGAACGTCAAGCCGATCGCCAGGCTTGTCCAGAAGACGCTCCAAGCAGCCAGTCGATTATTTCGAAAGCAGAAGCCAGCCCACAGACTCGGCAAAAGGCTACTCGCCAAAAATTGCGGCTCAGCCGCTAGGAGATTCACTCGAGGGAAGCCGAACACCCCGGCGTGGCAGCCGCTGCAAAGTGTGCCAAAAGCGGTCGGGTGAAAACTCGCCGCCAGCAATTGGCTGACCGCCGCGATACCGCACACCACACCGCTCCACAGACCGATCGTCATCAGGCGTGCTCGCTGCTGCTGCGACAATGACTGGTAGGTAACGGCAGCGGCCAGACCAGTGAGTAATAGATAGAGTAGAGAAATCGTGTACAGGGCAGTCCGGCCAGGCACCTGTGAGGATAGCATGCCGACAGCCAAACTGAGGCTCAATAATCCTGCTGCGACGACCACCCAGCGCCGCTTCCTAAGAGATGCTAGCGCATGCCACCAAAGCGGGAGGCTGCAGCACACCAGACCGACAGTTGCTAGTTGGTACACGCCAACCCTCAGAGAAGGGAAGTGAAACACATTGAAGCCGAGGCTCGGCTGCAAAGCTATCGCACCGCCAAACAGTACCACTGCCAACAACCACAGACGAACCGTCGAAACAGATACTCGCATAGTGCCAGTATAACGCACCAGCTCGCTCAGTGCGACACTTTACATCCACCGCCCCATACGCTACAATATAGGTGTTCGCTCTCTTAGCGAATTTGTTCCGGCATAGCTCAGTGGTAGAGCGGTTGGCTGTTAACCAATAGGTCGCTGGTTCGAGCCCAGCTGCCGGAGCCACGGTATTATTGCACTCGGCAGAAAGTCCGAGTGTTTTTATTAGTCCACGTTTCGTAGTGGACATAGTTGGCTAGTTATTTTATAATAAAAAGACATTCATTAACTAACTGAGACGACGTAGAAAAAAAAGGGGGCGATGAGAGACGCTGAACTTGCACGGTTAGAGATAGCTCGCCAAAATGCGCTCGACGCGGTACGCGAATTAGGCGTCCGCGTGATTGCGACCCGCACCGAAAAAAAGCGAACCAAGAAAGCGAAAGATAAACTCAGGAGAGAGGGTGCAAGCGCATCACGGTTGGAAATAGCGTTAGCGGAGTATGTACTGGCAACTCGTACATATGAGTAAGCACTGGCCGATGCGTCTCAGGCCAAGCGTGAATTTCTTGCGCTGAATACACGATGTCGTGATAAACGTGCTGAGTCCAAGATAGCCGAAGCTAAACGCCAAGAAGACATCAAAATTATTGCCGAAAAAATCGGTATACCAGACGAATATTGGGATAATATGGTGGTAAGAGCTGATCGAAATGGTGTTCGTCTCCACTTTCTGTTTGGCGGGAAGGAGCGACCAGCGGGTCCTGGCCATGGACACTATGTAGTAGACAAAGAAGGTAATGTGATATACCGCCGTGACCCCGGTGAAAAGCATGGGGCGGCTAATTTTACTCCGCAACATCGCGAAGATACAGTGCGTCAGCTAGCCCAGATGGGAGTTCGATGGATGAGTGGTCGCCCAGTGCCGCGGACCACTCGGTATGATAATGGTGCGTTTAACGTGACGACCATATCGACCTACAATAAGCACTACAAGTCGGTAGTGACGACTATCAGTGTGATAGATCGGACCGATCGCGGGAGAGAATACTGCGTAGTTGTCGACCAATATGGCAGAGAACTCTCTGCGGGCTGGCGGCCTATCACCAAGCCTGCGGCACCTTCTTCAGCGAAATTACAGAGCGACTCCGTATGATACAAACAGTATCAACCAAGAAAGGAGTCTTTCATGACATACCACAGTACACCATTTACCACAGACGAAGCCTTGCTGCTGCAATATTTATATGAGGCAGGCGAGGATGATACACAGTCGCTGGCAGACAGTGTTGGGCTGTCACAGTCGGCAGTGATTCGGCTAATTCGCCACCTGAAAGCCAAGAACCTTGCGCGGGTTCGCTACTGGTCAAATAGTGTATGGGTTGGTCTGACAAATCGTGGCAAACGGCTGGTCTGCCGGGTGTGGCCGGAGGCGCAGGTGATGGCTGCTTAAGTATTACCTATCGGCAGCCACGCAGCCATAGTGATTACTTCAACCCCCGAAAAGTACTTGATTTGACGTTATCATACATCGCGTTGTCTCTAAGGAGTTTCTTCATCGTTTTCACATCGTCGGGCTGTCCTGCCACGAGATATTGAGCTTTCTTGCCGTATGTATTGATCGCCTGCTTGAAGCGTTCTTGGCTTTGAGAAAGGCTCGCATTGGTCTCATAAGTCATATTGGCTGTTTTGTTTGCTAGCTCTGAGAGCTCCTTGTCAAAGACCCTTACCCCCTTGTCTAGGTGATAGAGAATGACAGGGCGTTTACCGGCCCACTGCCTGACAATTGGTCGCATTGCTGAGATACCGACATCAGAGGCGAAGCACACCAGAGGCTCGCTACCGTCGGTAACTGACAAAGAAGATTCCAGCCAACTCATCTTGACCTGGCTACCTGCTGGTAGGCTCGTCAAAGCTTTTTTATAAGGGCTACCGCTATTGTGGGTTAGGATAATAATTTCATTATCCTCAGGACTAGAGGCGATACTCAGCCAACGACTTGTCTGTTCATCCTTATGATCATTCTTTTCACCACCAGATGCCGTACTGGGTAGCGTGATCTTGGCGTAAGAGCCTGCCTTCCATGTCATAGTATCAGGCTTTGCGAGGCGAATGACATGAAGGTCTCCGCGAGGGTTTTCGATAGATTTGACCGATAACGTTTGGCTCCTCCCTAAGTAGGCGATGACACCCCAAGCGATAAGGCCTATCGCTGCAAGAATAGATATAACGATGATTACCATTTTTTTACTCCTTTTCATGATGTAAACATCCCTTTCACAAAGGTAGTGGCAAGTAGTTCTAGCGTCCTACCAATACCTGGAAAATCGCCTTCAGTGATATGTATATCCATGTAGTAAAACAAATTATAAACCTGTAAAATATCCTGAATCTTCTCCTCTGAATATCCTTCTGCTACCATGCGACCAGTAAAGGTCTCGACCAAAAATTGATGGAAGGTATTCGTAGCTTTGCCTTTGCCCGAAGAATAGTAGCTGCGCAGCGTGCGAGAAATGGCTGGATTATGCCATTCCGCCAGAATTTTATTGGACGAAACGAGGCTTCGTGACTGTTCAAAAATCTGTCTCACAAGTTCAACCAAATCCTGCTGCCAATCGATGTCGTCCATCATCGCTTGGCGAATGCGGTTGTTTTCTTCAATGTACACATCCAGAAAGATAGTTTCTTTGCCGTCGTAGTAGTTGTAAAAAGAACCGACTGCTACCCCAGCACGTTTAGCGATTTCTGAGATACCGGTCTCTTTATATCCCTTTTTTGAGAAGATATCGTAGGCAGCTGCTTTTAATGCTTGTCTTTTGTCCAATGCTGGTGACCTCCTTCATGTTAATAATATGAATGAATAATTTTTTATATTCATTCATATCGTATCGAATTATGACCATTGTGTCAATAGAAGGGTGGCTGTTGGTAGATTCGTGATGTCCAAGGACTGATGGCAATCAACCGGGTGTACGGTGACGCTTGGGTGCGGCTAACCACGCGCGGCAAACGACTAGTGCAGCGAATTTGGCCGGAGACGCAGGCGATAGTATACTAAAAATATGAGATATATCCTGTTGCTTCGGGGAATCAATGTTGGTGGTAAAAACAAGGTCTCCATGAAAGACCTCACGGCGAGTCTCGAAGATTTGGGGTATCAGCATGTCGTTACGTATATCAATAGTGGTAACGTCATATTTGATACTGATGATGACCTGACGACAGTCAGAGAGAATGTTGCTGGCATATTGAATCGTTTTCCATTTACTATCAAACACGTCATCCTGACGAAAGACGAGTATTTAGGTGAAGTATCAAATCTGCCGGAATGGTGGCATCAGCCTCTGGCGCGAACCGATGTGTTGTTCTATACCGATGGCGTCGATTCTGAATATATCAAGGAGAGGATCGGTCAAATGCCGCTTCACGATGAAATCGTTCATTTTGGTAAAAAGGCGGTCTTTTGGGGTAAATATAGCGAGAAAGAATTTTTGCGTACGTCATATCACAAATTGTTGATGAAAGAAAAGTTTTACCCACTGATCACCATCCGCAATGGTCGAACATTTGATACGCTAGGAAAGATGCTGGGGTAGGGCAAGCGGATTTTACTAGTAGAAGACGACGTGGTGATTGTGCGGTCACTGAAGGAAGGCTTGGAAGATGAAGCCTATGCGGTCGATGTGGCGCATGATGGCGACGAGGGCTACCGGACGGCGATGGCGGATGACTACGATGCGATTATTCTTGACGTGATGCTGCCGGAAATGAATGGCTACGAGGTGTGCCGGGCGCTACGTCAAGACGGTAATCAGACGCCGATTTTGATGTTGACAGCGCGTGATGCC
>CALHZK010000010.1 GCA_938040655.1 uncultured Candidatus Saccharibacteria bacterium | reverse complement strand
GCGGCCGGCTCATCATCCACCACGCCAAAGCCAGAAACGGCCACATCTACCCCTATTTCGTCTGCTCCTACCGCCAACGCCACCGCGACCAATGCTCCTTCAAAGCCGTCCTCATCGACGACGTCGACCACGCCGTCGCCGACCTCTACCGCCACATCCGCATCACCCCCGACGAGCGGCGCGCCATCGCAACACGCCTGCGCGCCGAACTCGACCGCCTCTACGCCTGCCAACACGCTCACATCCGCACTCTCACCGCCCACGCCCGCACACTCAAAACCCAACAAGCCAAACTCCTCGAAGCCCACTACGCCGAGGCCGTGCCCCTCGACCTGTTCAAAGCCGAGCAAGCCCGCCTGGCCCGCGAACTCGACCAGATAAGCCGGGAACTCGCCGCTCTGACCGCCGACCGCCAAGCAGTCGACCACCGCCTCGAAGAAGCCCTCGCCCTCCTTGAACACTGCCACCGCCTCTACACCCACCCGAACACTCCACCCAGCCTCAAGAAACTCCTCAACACCGTCTTCTTCACTGAAATCCTCATCAACCCAGCCGACAACACCACAGACACCCCATCCGGCACCCCGCAACGCCCCATCCACCCCACACCCCGACCGCCCTTCGACCACCTCGCCACCCCACAGCTCCGCCACGACACCGGACTCACAAACCCAACAGAGAACAGAGACGGCAGCGACAGCGACCGCCGGAACAACACCAACCACCACAACAACGACGACAGCCGGAACAGGCACGACAACCAAGACACCCACAGCCAGGACACCCACGGCCACAGCGACCGGACCATTCAAAACAACAGCAGCAATAATGGGCCAGACACCCACAACCACAGCAGCCACAGACAACGCAACCGAGGCCAAGACGCCCACGGCCGAGACATCCCTAGCCCAGAAAACCAGGACCAGGACACCCACGGCCACAACACCCACAACCAGGGCAACACAAAAACCCTCCAGGAAAACCTCCCAAAGGGCAACACACATATTAAACTTGGCGATGTTTCGTGTAAGACGACGATGGTGGGAAATACAGGGCTTGAACCTGTGACCTCACGAATGTGAATCGTGCGCTCTAGCCAACTGAGCTAATTTCCCCTGTTGTCACCACGGTAGCACTGTGGTGCGGATGAGAGGACTTGAACCTCCACGCTCGAAAGCACATGCTCCTAAGGCATGCGTGTCTACCAATTCCACCACATCCGCGTGCCCCTCGATTATAGCAATTTTGTGATATTCACGCAACTGCTTACCAATCCTCACTGCTTGTGCTAAAATTGGATTATTACACTAAAAGGGGATATATGAACAAAGTTGCGGCATACTTAAATGAACATTTGACGGGTGAAGTCTTAACGCAAGGCCCGGCGATGTTGTCCGCCCAGCAGGATAATAGTGTGCTTTCTCGCCGCCCTGAAATGATTGCTCGGCCTGTCCATATCAATGATGTTCGCAAGATTATGCGCTTTTGCTCGCAGCTGGCAGAGAAGGGCCACAATTTATCGGTGACAACCCGTGGCTACGGGACTGATATAACTGGTGCAGCCATGGGGAGCGGGATTATGATCGACATGGCGGCGCACCTGCATCGAGTGATGGGGCTTGATCCAAAGCAGCAGCTCATTCACGTGCAAGCTGGTGCCAGTCAGCGAGCAGCCCAGGCAGCTTTGGCAACCCACCGAGGCTTGGTGTTGCCAGCAGGGTCGTTTATCGACGAGGATGGGACAATTGGCGGTGCATTGAGTCGCGCAGCGGCGGGTAGTATGTCGGCAGCCTATGGGACAATTGGCTCGGCCGTGCAGCAGCTAGAAGTGGTACTCAGCAATGGCGACATTTTGCAAACTGGCCGTGTGTCGAGCCGTGACCTTCAGAAAAAACGTAGCCTGACCACCTTTGAGGGTGAGATATATCGCCAAATTGATGATTTGATTACCGATAATCAAGAAGTCATCGCTGAGCTGACGCAAGGTAGCCCAGAAACGATTGGCTACCATGGTATCACCAGGGTGCGAGAGCAGGATGGTTCGTTTGATCTTACGCCGCTATTTATCGGGGCGCAGGGTACGCTCGGCATAGTGAGCGAAGTAATCTTGAAAGCTGAGTTTGCCCACCCAGAGCTTAGTGCGGTTATTGCGGCGTATTCGACGGTCGATGAGGCACAAAATGCAGTCGACCTGGCTCTTAAAACCAAGGCAACGACGGTTGAGCTTCTTGACGGCCGTTTATTTGAGCGAGCAGCGCAGGCCGGTAAGGTCGTGCCCTGGGCTCCACCGGAGAGTTACCGAGGTGCAGTGGTTATTGCTCTTTTTGACACCCTTTCGAGCCGCACTCGTCAAAAAACTGCCAAAAAGTTACAAAAGAGTATTGAGCTGACGCGCCCACTCACCGTGACACTGGAGGAGTTTGACGCGGCTGAGCTGATGAGTGTGCATGCGGTGTTGGCCTTGGCGATACAGCCGGTAGAAGCGCATACGGTGATCCCACGGGTGTTTTCTGGCTTGTGGCTGCCGCTGCTTCGTCAGGATAGCTTCATGGCAGCGATCCGAGCGCTAGAAGTCGATTACGGTGTCGCGATGCCGCTGTTTGTCGATGTCAGTAGTGGGCTGATTGACATATTCCCAGCCTTTTCTGCCAAGAAGATTAGCGACCGGCAAAAAATCCTCAAGCTTTGTGCTGATCTTGTCCGCCTGGTGCGGGAGCACGAGGGGACTTTCGTCGGTCAGGGTGGTGAGGGCCGGCTCAAGGCAAGCTTCATTTATCCAACTCTCCCGGTAGAAGAGCGGCAGTTGTATGCGCAAATTAAAGCGATTTTTGATCCACGTGGTATTTTGGCTCCTGGGGTCAAGCAAGAGGTTACCCTCAAGGAGGTAGCGGCCGAGCTTAATGCCTGGTGTCGCTTACAAGATTGATCTTGCAGCCGCCGCTCGCCTGATGTATAATCAAAACACCGTGCGGATGTGGCGGAATTGGTAGACGCGCTAGCTTCAGGTGCTAGTGTACGCAAGTACGTGGAGGTTCAAGTCCTCTCATCCGCACCATACCGAGGTTCCCTCGGTCTTTTTAATAGGTTGTAGAAATACGCATATGATAGCTGCTGTAGATGACCACCGCAATGTGACTGATGAATTCAAGGGCCAGCCAGAGGCTGACATCATTGCGACACTCGATGAGAGAAGCCATGATTTGCTGATTGCCCTCGAGAATACGCAGCGTGACTTCAATATGGGGGCGATTATTCGCAGCGCCAACGCCTTCGGAGTGCGCCATGTCTACATCATTGGTCGGCGGCAGTGGAATAAGCGTGGTGCCATGATGACCGATAAGTATCTGCATGTTCACTATGTCGACACAATAGGCGACT
Source organism: uncultured Candidatus Saccharibacteria bacterium (assembly GCA_938040655.1). Lineage (GTDB taxonomy): Bacteria > Patescibacteriota > Saccharimonadia > Saccharimonadales > Saccharimonadaceae > Nanosynbacter. The sequence goes on along the minus strand of CALHZK010000010.1, from coordinate 31,876 downwards.
TCATTCAGCAGATGCGGCGCGCAGGCCGCGCTATTGTGGCAATTGATAATATACCGAGTAGCACGCCACTCGCTCAGACGCCGCTACCTCGGTTCGCTGTCTTGGTATGCGGCCAAGAGGGGCCGGGTATCTCGGAAGAACTGGCGGCAGCGGCAGATATGATTGTAGCGATTGAGCAGTTTGGCTCAACCCGATCAATCAACGTCGGTGCCGCCGCGACAGTGGCGATGTACTGCTGGCTGCAGCAGCACGTGCTTGCGCCATTGGCTGGTGAACGCCCTGTCAATTGAAATATCAGCCACGCATCCTTCGTAAGAGCCCCGCGCGTATTCATGAAATAATCTTCTTGATAATACGAGGCTCGTATGGTTTAATAATGGTATGCTTGAGAAACGCTCCTCTAAAAAGACTGGTAATTCTGGTGTCGATCATCCTGAGCATCATGAGTTTCGTCCTCCAACATATCGCGAAGAAGGAGAGGTGGCCCGCGACATATACACCGGCTATGACTCTATTGAGCTAAGCGAGGAAACCCGTACTATATTTCGCCGGCAGTTCCCGGTGCTATCGGGCGCACAGCTTGACCGCCTCTTTCTTCGCTCCGACTCAGATGATTGGGCTGCGAAGGAAGGGATTTTGTTTACCGCGGTTGATGATCCTGATGCGCTTGAGCACGGCGGCGATGGTAGCGATATTTCAGGGGCGATTGACGTATTGCTGCCAATTCCCGAGAAAATCCGCCGTGATTTACGTCTGATATATAATTTTGAGGGGCATATAGACTTTCTGAAGAGGTACGTAGGGGGCGACTCCCGGAGCCTGGATGGGGTAAAGAAGGACACAGTCGATATGTACAAACGGGCTTTCAAGAACGTGATTTGGCGGGATCCGGATCAACTAACACCTGATCTTCAGGGGCGCAGTGGTGCTCAAAAAAGTGACAGCGAGCAGCCGGACCAGCCGGCGCTGAATGAGGTAATGCGCTATGCTGGGCACTATAGGCAGGTGGTTGAAGATATGGTGGAGTGGATTGACTCGATGGTCGAGTCAGGTGAGTTTTCGCCATACTCAGAAGCAGTAAGGGCGACTCGAAAGAATCTTTACCTGCTAGTCAGTGCGGTGGATCACCTGGGAGCAGAAGTATCGAGGATAGGGGAGGAGTGTGAAGACACCTTCCAAAGGATACAAGAGCACAGAGGGTGGGCAATTTCTAAGGAGCAGCCCGGTCAGTAGCCGGGGTTTCGTTTGATGGATCGTTGTAAAAATACCCCCGTCGTGCCATAATGAGGGCACGTATGGGGAAACTATCAACACAGAGCTACAAGGGCGCGCGCGATTATTTTCCGTCTGATAAACGGCTCCAAAATTATATTTTTAAAAAATGGCATATGGTGGCTGAACGGTTTGGCTATGAGGAATATGGCGCACCGCTGATTGAGCCGCTGGATATTTATCGAGCGAAGTCTGGCCAGGAGTTGGTCGGTGAGCAGACATACCTATTTGAGGATCGTGGTGGTCGGATGGTGGCAATTCGGCCAGAGATGACACCGTCAATTTCGCGGATGGTAGCGGCCAAGCGCCAAGAGTTACCGATGCCAGCTCGCCTCTATTCGATCGCTAATTTTATGCGCTATGAGCGGCCGCAGCGTGGCCGCGAACGAGAGTTCTGGCAGCTTAATGCCGACCTGTTTGGTGTCGATGGGGCGTGGGCCGATGCAGAGATTATTGAGCTTGCGCACGCCTGTGTGACGACATTTGGGGCGACGCAAGATATGTTTACTGTGCGGGTAAACAACCGGCAGCTGATCGACCAACTCATGCACACCTTTTTGGGTCTTGACCGCGTGCAGGCTCAGCTGATGATTAAGCTGCTTGATCGCAAGGATAAGATTTCAGCAGACATGTTTAAAGAGCAGGCAGTGGCCATCTTCGGGCCACAGGCGACTGTCGGGCTAAAAAAGCTGGCACGAATGTTGACCATCCGCAAGGTAAAGGACTTGCCAGATGAAATTGCGGCAACACCGAGTGTTCAGGAGCTGTCGGCGGTCATGGAGCTATTGCAGCAAAAGGGTATCGCGAACATCGTGTTTGACGTGACGTTGATGCGAGGGCTGGACTATTATACGGGGACAGTTTTTGAATTCTTTGATAATTCGCTAGAGAACAAACGAGCCTTATTTGGTGGTGGCCGCTATGACGGTTTGGTTGGGTTATTTGGAGTGGAGCCGGTCGCGACCGTCGGGGTGGGGCTCGGCGCTACTACTATGCAGCAGTTTTTGGAGGCGCATCAGCTGCTGCCGAAGCTGACCTCGCACACTGATGTGTATATCGTGACTATTGGCCAAACGGCCCAGCTGGGGGCTGATCGGTTGGCTCGTAGCCTACGCAGCGAAGGGGTCAGAGCAGAGCTCGACCTGACGGGGCGTAAGGTTGATAAGCAGTTGAAGACTGCCCTGAAAAAGCAGATTCCCTTTGTCGCCTTTGTCGGCGAAGACGAGATGAAAACTGGTATTTATACGGTCAAAAATCTGGCTGAATCGACTGAGCAAAAGGTTGATGCGACCCGTATGGTGACGGTAGTCAAAGACTACCGCTACGACGGCGATGATGAGGATGCGGTGTTTGAGATTTAGCTATACCTCTGTTATAATACTTCGTTATGAAGACGAAACGGACCCAGCAATCAGATACGAATGTACAACTAACTATCACGCTTGAGCCGCATGAGCTTGAGGCTGCCAAGCAAGTCGCCTTGACGAAATTGGCTCGCGATATTAAAGTATCTGGGTTTCGTCAGGGTAAAGTGCCGGTTCAGGTAGCTGCTAAACATGTCGACCCAGCCACGCTCCAAACTCAGATGCTTGACAACGCCCTCTCAAAGGCGGTCGCTGAAGCATTTTTGGCTGAGGGCTTGCAGGCACTAGAGCGACCGAGTGTGGAGGTGACTGAATTTACGCCAGATAAGACGCTGGTTTTCACCGCAGAAGCTACGGTGGTGCCTCCCGTCAAGTTGGGTAATTACAAAAAGCTGGCCGCCAAGCGGTCAGTTGAGCCGGTCAAGACAGAGGAGGTCGACGAGATCATCCAGCGCATGCAGCGCAACTTCGCGACAAAGCAAGAAGTCGACCGTGCCGCACAGATTGGTGATGAAGTGGTCATTGACTTTGTAGGCAAAAAAGATAACGTCGCATTTGATGGCGGCAGTGCTGAGGCATACCGGCTGGAGCTGGGTGCTGGTCAGTTTATTCCCGGGTTTGAAGAAGGAATTGTAGGCCACCGTGCGGGCGAGCAGTTTGACCTACCGTTGAGTTTCCCTGAGGATTATCATGTCAAAGATCTAGCTGGCGCACCGGTCGTCTTTCAGGTGACACTACAGAAGGTGCTCAGCCAAGAGCTACCAGAACTCAACGATGAGTTTGCCGCTAAATGTGGACCATTTACTGATCTCGCTGAGCTGAAAAATGATATTACACGTGAATTGACAGCCCAGAAAGAGCGTGAGGCGGCAGAGAAGCTGAAGGATGCATTGGTGGCCGAGCTGGCTGAGGCTTCGAAAGTCAATCTGCCGGCTATTTTGGTGGAGGATCAGATGCGCTCAATCGAGCAAGACATGACGCAAAATCTACGCTATCAGGGGCTAACTCTTGAGCAGTACCTGGCAACTCAAAAGATTGCCGATAAAGCAGCCTGGCTCGACAGCGAAGTGCGACCGATCGCCGAAAAGCGAGTCAAGGCGGGGCTAGTGCTGGCCGAACTGTCGAAGGAGCTTGGTATCGAGGTGACTCGCGATGAGCTGCAAGAGCAGATCACTACCCTCAAGCAGCAATACGGTAAGAATCCAGATATGCTGAAACGGTTTGACGACCCAAATGTTCATCGGGATATTGCCAATCGGCTCGTGACCGACAAGACAGTCGAAGCCCTGGTGGCGCTGAACGCATAGCTACTGTCGACAAAAGGTAGGCTGCCTTGATGAATAGGCGACTGATATTATCTAGCATAATGTTATGGAGGAGACACGATGATTTCGACAAAGAACCTTACTGCGATGCCGCCAGTCAGTAAACTACACCAACTCTGCAAAAGTCTATCTGCACTAGAGCTTATTGTATCACCAGAGTGGCAATATCGGTATTATTCTTATGCTCCCCACTGGGCTGAGGGCGAGGAAGTCATGGAGATGCGAGATGGTTCTGGTGATGAAATGCTGGTGTTATTCAACCAAGCGGGTTGTGTGATCAACGGTATTGCTCACGAATACTTTAATCTGCAAGACCGGATCCCACGAATCGAAGATCTCACCCATGGGCTGCCAGAAGCTTTTGAACAGTTTATGTTTGGAGAGCCGGTCAAGAGTATATACAGTACCTTTTGTATTTGGTCGGCTGATGGGGAGACTTGGCAGACTGGTATCACGACTGGTGAGGAGGATGGCTCAGCGGAGCTATTGGATATATTTGCCGGCGACCCGCAGCAGTATGTTGATTTTTGCGCTGATTATTATGAGCAAGAGGTGCCATTAGAGGTGGTCACTCAGGTGTATGCCGGTGAGCCGATTACTGCCGAGATGCTTAATAGCCTTAATCCAGAGGCCAGTGTCAGGGAGGCCAAGGCAGAGCTGGATGACATCGGCTACCCGAACCAGCTAGTCGTGAAGCGCCGCCGCCTGTTTGGTTTAATCGGTTAGACTGCGATACAATAGAGCTATGACTAAACCAACTAACTATCTTATCCCGACAGTTATCGAGAAGACGAGCGACGGTGAGCGTGCGTTTGACATCTACTCGCGTTTATTGAATGAGCGGATTATCTTCTTGGGCGAAACAGTTGATGAGCAGACGGCAAATAGCGTCGTGGCGCAGCTGCTACACCTGGCCTATGCTGATCCTGCGGCCGATATCTCGCTCTATATCAATAGCCCTGGCGGCAGCGTCTACGATGGGTTGGCAATTTATGATACGATGCAATTTATCAAGCCTGATGTAGCAACTTACGGAATTGGCCTACAGGCGAGCATGGGGGCGTTTTTGCTGAGTGCTGGTGCTAAGGGTAAGCGATTTTGCTTGCCGCACGCCAAAGTGATGATTCATCAGCCGTCAAGTGGCACTCGTGGCAAAGTGACCGATATGGAGATCGACCTCAAGGAGTCGCTTGAGATCAAGGAGCTGCTGGCGACAATTCTTGCCAAGAATACCGGCCAGAAACTCGCAAAAGTCAAAGCCGATATGGAGCGAGACTACTGGCTAAGCGCTGACGAGGCGCGAGCGTACGGCTTGATCGACTCGGTGATTCGTACTTCGCGTGAATAGTGCGTTGCCGCGCTCTCTGACCGTTAGGCTATAACTTCATAAATATAGACCTCTGCGCGAGTAGGCGCAGAGGTCCAGCGAAGTAGCGATATATTCCTCAGCAAAGCTGTATAGCAGGTATTGATTCTACTAGGGTCTTTTATCTCCCTCACCTCGCATTGCTCTAAGGAGTGTATCTCCTAGAGCATAGCCTGCGTTTTTATCTGCCTTCCCCCAAATGGTAATAGAAGTTTCTGGGTGCTTGACACAATTTGGGTCAGTTGGGCAAAAGGTAACGGCAACAATCAGTTCATTGTAAGCTGGATTTTCATCAGCCTGACGATATGACCAGCCATCCCCGCGAACAGACACAACTACATTACCAGCTTTATCTTCATGGAACAGAATAGACCCAGGATATACCCCAATGACATCTTCGGTATTATCGGGCAGTTTGATAGGGAATTCAAGAGATGGCTTTTCCGGGCAGTTCCTGCTGCTTTTTTCTGCGCGCTCTAGTATGCTCGCCATCTCCCTCATCTCTTCTAGGGTTGGGCATCCGGGCAGGTTTAGCTCACTTCCATGAAACTTTTCATATATGTCTGGTTTTTTAAATTCTCCCCCGGGGTGGGGCGCCTCTGTGAATGGCATACGGCCGTCTCCCTGTGTAGTTTAATTGACTATTTGGTAAATTATACGAGTAGAATTAAACTTTGTCAATAACTCGGTCGTAGCGGAGATGATAAAACGTCTGATGCACTGGTGTATCGCCAGGTTGAATACGCGTGGCCAAGCGCCAGATGGTTGGGTCAGTAATAGCCGGGATTGATATGGAATCAGGGTGGTCGGGCTGATAATCGATCAGCCCAAGATAAAGGTGGTCGACAAGGGTCAGCATGGCGGCGAGATCATCAGATGTGGTGTGGCAGGCAAGACACAACGGATAGCGACTAAGAGCTTGAGCGCTTGCCAGATCATATGCATTCAATAGACCGGGCTGCCCAAGCGGCTGTGGGGTGATGATGATGTGCTCCTGGCCGGGTAGCGGCTGTGCATCAAGGAGCTGATGCAGCTGTTGACTCATCACTACAGATCGGCCAACAGCGTAGTGACTGAGCATCTCCTGGAGGAGGTGACCTGCCGCATCTTGCCCCGAGACGCTATCTGGTTGGTGGATCAAAATCATCAATGGCGACATACAGCCAGTGTAGCACAGCCACGTAGTGAAATAGCCAAAAGGTCTTGCCGGCTACTCATCGGTTTGTCATACTTATGGAGAGGAGGATATCGCGTAGATGGGGGTGTATGCAAATCAAGAAATTATCGCAGCAATTCAGGCGGGGGCAATTGTCTGCACACCATTTCACCCGGAGCACGTGGCCGAAGCCAGCCTTGATTTTACCTTGGGTTATTACTTTTATAAGCAGGAGTCGACCGAGGATTATCGTATTTATAACCCATTTGACGCCGAGGATGTCGCGCGTTACTTTAAGGGGCCGCTCACGGCGATGCCGCACCAGCAATGGTGTCAACGATTCGGCTATACGCCGCTGAAGAATATTCCGCCAGAGCAGCCGATCATTGTTCTCAAGCCGGGTGAACGAATTTTGGCGCACACCCATGAATTCATCGGTATTCGAGCTGAGGGTGGTGCTGCACAGGTGCTGAGCCGTAGCTCGTGGGGGCGTAGCGGTGTGGCGGTTTGTTTTGATGCTGGGTGGATCGATCCGGGGTATATCAATCGTATTACGCTGGAGGTCTACAACCTCAATATGCATGAGAGTGTGGTGCTACCGGTCGGCGAGCGGATAGGTCAGCTGGTCTTTCATAAGACCGGGCCGGTGGCTGGCGGCTATGGCTCGGGCCAGCGCCAGGTAAGCGATAAATATCAGACGGGTAGTAATCTCTCAGAGATTATCAAATCGTGGCGGCCAGATATGATGCTTCCCAAGGCGTACAAAGATACCCGGCGGCTGCCTGAGCCAGTCGATGGCTTGAGCGAGGGGCTCCGATGAGTGGCCGTTATTTGGTGATCGAAGGTAATGATGGCACTGGTAAGTCAACCCAGGTGGCGATGTTGGCAGCGTACTTGCAGCGTCGAGGGCATGAGGTGGTGGTAGTGGAGGAGCCAGGCAGTGATGACCCAGACCGGTCGACGCCGATAGCTAATGAGCTTCGCCAGTTGATCAAAAATGGTCAGCTGGTACGAGCTCCAGAGATCAACGTCATGCTGTTTAGTCTGGCGCGCCGAGAGTTGTGGCAGGATAAAATACAGCCAGCCTTGCAGCGTGGCGCGGTCGTGCTCAGTGGCCGTAATTATCTCTCGACTATCGCCTACCAGGGTTACGGCGAAGGGGTGGCCGAAGCAGAGATTATCCGGCTGACCAGGCTATGTACAGCTGAGCGCTATATGCAGCCAGATGCCACGGTGATTCTGACGGCGCCAGAGAGTCTGCGCCGGCAGCGGATTGGCCAGCGCGGTCAGCTTGGCTATGTCGATGCCTTTGAGTCGCGTCCTCAGCAGTTCCAAAATGTTGTCAACCAGGCATATCAGGCGATCGCTGCCGCTTATCAGATTCCTCTGGTGTCGGCGATCGGGCCAGCTGAGCAGGTTCAGCAAAAAATCCTGGCTAAGATCGGCCAGCAGGTTGTGTTGTAACCAGTGGTGATGAATTCGACTCATCGCACTCCCAGGAAGTTCCTAAGTGGAGGCTGCTTTCTCGCCGGCTGTGCATGGGAGATTTTGTTACGTAGCCCTTGCATTTTGTCTGTCACTGGTGCATAATCTCCATGAGAGAAGTAGTGTAGTTTTGGCGGGAGCCGGCGAAAAAGGAGAGGCACGCCTTTTGTTGGTGTCAAAACTAGGAGATCTTCCGGCCGTGATCACCAACTAAATAACAATGCGAGGAGTACGCCTGTGGCACAGCAGACCACTGACGGGGAGCGTGTATTTTTTACGTCGAAAGATAGCGCGCTCACCATGCCAAATCTCATCGCTCACCAAAAGGACTCGTGGCGCTGGTTCGTCGAGGATGGTTTGAGCGAAATATTTTCAGAAATTAACCCAATCGACGACTACACTGGTCAGAAATTGGCACTGCGGTTTGGTAGCTATCATTTTGATGAGCCAAAAACCACCGACCAGTTTGCCAAAGAGAATAATTTAACGTTTGAGGCGCCGCTTCATGTGACAGTCGAGCTGACTAATAAGGTCACCGGCGAGGTCAAGGAGCAAGAAATTTACCTCGGTGATTATCCGTGGATGACCGAGCGAGGCACCTTTATCATCAACGGCACCGAGCGAGTGGTGGTGTCGCAGCTGATCCGCTCGGCTGGTGTGTTCTTTACTGCTGATACCGTGGCCGGCCGCAATCTGTATGGTGCGAAGATGATCCCTGGCCGGGGTGCCTGGCTAGAGTTTGAGACTGCGCCAAACGGCACTATTTATGTCAAGATTGATCGCCGCCGCAAGCTGCCGGTGACTACATTATTGCGAGCACTGGGCCACCCAAAAACCAGCGAAATTCGTGAATTGTTTGCCGATGTCGATACTGGTGAGGTCAACTATATCCAAGAGACGCTTGAGAAGGATCCTGCTCGGGGTGCCAACGAGGCGCTGATCGAAGTGTATCGCCGCCTGCGGCCGGGTGACTTGGCGACGGTCGACAATGCGCGCCAGATGATTGAGCGGATGTTCTTTGATTTCAAGCGGTTTGATTATAGCCGAGTTGGCCGGTACAAGATAAACCAGCGCCTGGGCTTGGATGTGGCGAATACCGCTGAAAATCGGATCTTCCAGATGAACGACCTGGTGGCGATTATCCGAGAGCTCATTCGCCTGAACAATACGCAGGAGCCGGCTGATGATATCGATGCATTGAGTAATCGTCGCGTCAAGCTGGTCGGTGAACTGATTGCTCGCCAGTTCCGGGTCGGTATGTTGAGGATGCAGCGTAACGCCATGGACCGGATGAGTGTGGCCGACATGGAGAATGTCACGCCGAGCCAATTGATCAACGCTCGCCCGGTGGTGGCCGCAGTCCGTGAATTCTTTACCAGCTCACAGTTGAGCCAGCTCCTTGATGAGGTCAATCCACTTTCAGAGCTGAGCCACAAGCGCCGACTAAGTTCGATGGGTCCTGGCGGCTTGAGTCGGGAGCGGGCTGGTTTTGACGTGCGTGATGCCCACCCAACCCACTACGGCCGAATCTGCTCGGTGGAGACGCCAGAGGGCGCTAACGTGGGGTTGGTGCTGAACCTGGCGACCTATGCGCGGGTCAATGAGTATGGCTTTATCGAGACGCCATATCTACGGGTAAAGGACGGTGTGGTGACGGACGAGATCGTCTACCTCGATGCCGCCCAAGAAGCTGCAGAGGTGATTGCCGATGCAGGCGCAGTCCTTAATCATGATAATAGTTTCCGAGACGAGCGGGTGTCTGCCCGCAAAAACATGCGCCCTGGCCAGGTTGATACCAGTGAAGTGACGTTCATGGATGCTGCGCATAAGCAGATTCTTGGCTCAACTGCCGCACTGGTGCCATTTATGGAGAAGAACCGTATCGACCGATCGCTCACCGGTTCTAACATGCAGCGCCAAGCAGTGCCACTGCTGACTCCAGAGCCGGCGACAGTCGGTACCGGTATCGAAAAAGCAGTTGCACAAAATAGCGGGCACCTTATCCAGGCAGAAGCTGATGGTCGGGTAGTGCGTGCTGATGCAGACGAGATCCATGTCGCATATGCCGATGGCGTGAAAGTATATCCACTTCGTCACTTTGTCAAAAATAATGATGAACGCTGCTATAACCAAAAAGTTCGTGTCATGCGCGGCGATACGGTCAAGAAGGGTGATATTTTGATCGAGGGAGCATCGATCGCTGCTGGCGAAATTGCTCTGGGCCGTAATTTAACCGTCGCCTTTATGCCATGGGGTGGCTACAATATGGAGGATGCAATTATCCTGAGTCGCCGCTTGGTCGAAGATGATCGCCTGACCAGCATCAATATCAAAGATTACAATGTTGAAGTGCGCGAGACGAAGCTCGGGCCAGAGATTGTTACGCGTGATATCCCAAATGTCTCAGAGGACAGTCTGCGCCATCTTGATGAGCATGGTATTGTACAGATCGGTTCTGAGGTCAAGGCAGGTGATGTTCTCGTTGGTAAGATTACGCCAAAGGGTGAGCAGGAGCTGAGCTCAGAGGAGCGGCTGCTTCGAGCGATCTTTGGTGAGAAAGCGAAGGATGTCCGTGATACTTCGCAGCGGATGAATAATGCAGGCAATGGCAAGGTGGTTGGCGTCAAGATATTTAGCCGCGAAAATGGCCATGAGCTCAAGGCCGGCGTCTTGATGCAGATTCAGATATTTGTTGCACAACTTCGCAAGATTGGTGTCGGCGATAAAATGGCTGGTCGACACGGTAATAAGGGCGTGGTCGCGCGAGTATTGCCGGTCGAGGACATGCCGTTTATGGAAGATGGGACACCGGTTGACGTGATTTTGAATCCGCTAGGTGTGCCGAGCCGCATGAACTTGGGGCAGCTATTTGAGACCCATCTAGGTATGGCAGCTCGTGCACTTGGCTATCGAGTTGCGACACCATCGTTTAATGGCGTACCGTCGGAGACAATTGCGAATGAGCTAGAGAAGGCTGGGTTTGCCAGGGATGGTAAGAGCCAGTTGTTTGACGGGCGGACAGGTGAGCCGTTTGAGGAGCGCACCACAGTCGGTGTCATGCATATGATCAAGCTGCACCACATGGTCTCTGATAAGATTCACGCTCGTTCAACTGGGCCATACACCATGGTGACGCAGCAGCCACTTGGCGGTAAGGCACAAAACGGTGGCCAGCGCTTCGGCGAGATGGAGGTCTGGGCACTAGAGGCATACGGCGCTGCAGCAACCCTGCAGGAGATGCTGACGATTAAATCGGATGATGTCTATGGCCGCGCCAAAGCGTATGAGTCCATCATCAAGGACGAGCCGATCGTCGGGCCGAAGCTGCCAGAGTCATTCAATGTCTTAGTGAAGGAGCTACAAGGTCTCGGTCTGCGGGTTGATCTACTCGATGAAGGCAGTGTGGTTGATGCTGAGCATGTCATCGCTGCCGGCGGCCCAGAAGACAAGACGACGCCGCAGCTCGATGACGACACCGAAACTTTCTTGGATGAATCGGATGATATCGGCGAAATTGATGGTGCGATGAGTGTCCAAGATATTGACGAAGTAGAAACAATCAAGGAGGAGGCGTAAAGATGGCGCATTATTCATTTAACGCAACTGGCATCGGCGATTTTGACGCAGTACGCCTGGCTGTAGCAAGCCCAGAAGACATCCTGAAGTGGAGCTACGGCGAAGTATTGAAGCCGGAAACAATTAATTATCGGACCCAAAAGCCGGAGCGTGATGGGCTGTTTTGTGAACGAATATTTGGTCCGGTCAAGGATATTAACCCGCATGACTCCAAACTCAAAGGAGTGCGTAGTCGCGAGGCGGCGGTCGACAAGAATGGCGAACTGGTCACCAAGTCGATTGTCCGCCGTGAGCGAATGGGGCATATTCAGCTAGCGGCTCCGGTGGCACATATCTGGTTTATGCGTGGCACCCCAAGCGCAATGAGCCTACTGCTTGGTATGACAGTGCGCAATATTGAGCGCGTTGCCTACTTCGCCACGTATGTCATCCTGAACGTTGACGAAGAGCGGCGCGATCAGTATCTGACTGATCTTGATGCTGAAACAGAGGCTGGCCGGGCGGCGATTAAGCTTCGCTATGAGAAGCTGGCGAGTGCCGAGGGTGCTGACATTAAGCAGCTTGCCAAAGAGCAGAGCCGCGAAGTTGACGAGCTAAACGAAACCTACATTACCAAGAAGTCGCAGCTCGAAAGCCTCAGCAAAGGGGCGTTGATCTCAGAGACAGACTATCGCAACCTGCCAGAGGAATATGATGAGCTGATTGAGGTCGGCATGGGTGCGAGTGCACTCAAGACACTGCTAGACGAGATCGATCTTCCGCAACTCATCGCGCAGCTGAGCGAAGAAGCTGAGGGCGCTAAGGGCCAGCGCGAGAAGAAGTTGCTCAAGCGTCTGAAGATGCTCGAGAGTATGCACGCTGCGGGTATCAAGCCGTCTAGCCTTTGCTTGACTGTACTCCCAGTTATTCCGCCGGATCTCCGGCCAATGGTGGCGCTGTCGGGCGGTCGGTTTGCTACTTCGGATTTAAACGATCTGTATCGACGGATCATTAACCGCAACAATCGCCTGAAGAAGCTGGTAGAGCTCAATGCGCCAGAAGTGATTCAGCGCAATGAGAAGCGAATGTTGCAAGAAGCCGTCGATGCTCTGATTGATAATGCGGCGGCTCGTGGCGGCCGGGCTGTCAGCTCGACCGGTGGTCGGCGCCGCCTCAAGTCTATCAGCGACATGCTGAAGGGTAAGCAGGGTCGTTTTCGCCAGAACCTTTTGGGTAAGCGGGTTGATTACTCTGGCCGGTCGGTGATTGTGGTCGGTCCAAAGCTGAAGATCAATCAGTGCGGCCTACCGAAGCAGATGGCGCTTGAGCTATTCAAGCCATTCGTCATCAGCTGGTTAATCCAAGGTGAATTTGCGCATAACATCCGCTCGGCCACCCGGCTGATTGAGTCAGGAGACGCAGTGGTGTGGGATGCACTGGATGCGGTGATAGAGGGTAAATACGTGCTGCTAAACCGAGCACCGAGCTTGCACCGGTTGTCGATTCAATCCTTCCAGCCAGTGTTGGTCGAAGGAAAGGCTATCCAGCTCCACCCACTGGTCTGTGCAGGCTTTAATGCTGACTTTGATGGTGACCAGATGGCTGTTCACTTACCACTCAGCAAAGACGCCCAAGCAGAGGCTCGTGATCTGATGAGCGCGACGGCCAACTTACTGAAGCCGGCTGACGGCTCGCCGGTGCTGCATATTTCGCAGGACATTGTGCTCGGTAATTACTACCTGACGTACGACAAGCCACAGGCCCAGACTGATACGATCAAGGCATTTAGCTCAGTCTATGAGGCAGAGCTCGCCTACGACAAGGGGATCATCCATCTGCAGACGCCGATTCGGATTGTCGCCAAAGGCAAGATGCGCCAGACGACGCTTGGTCGTGTCTTCTTTAACGAGATTTTGCCAGAAGACTTCCCGTATGATAATAATGTCCAGACCAAGAAGCAGCTCAAGAAAGTGTTGGCACAAATTTTTGCTCGCTATGGTGCTGAGGAGACTGCCAAAATCGCCGACCGGATGAAGGGCCAAGCCTTTCGCTTTGCTACTCTGGCGGCGGTATCGACCGGCAAGAACGACTATGTGCATTTTGATCAAATCGCTGAATTTGTGGCAGAGGGTGATGCCAAAGCGGCTTTGATTTCTGAGCAGTTTGACCAAGGGTTGATCACCGAAGACGAGCGCTACAATCTGACGGTCGGCGCATGGCGAACAGTTGACAACAAAATTACTGCCTTCCTTAAAGATCAGCTTGCCCATATGGACACCAGTATCTCGATGATGGTGAACTCCGGGGCTCGTGGTGATATCTCGAACGTCAAGTTGGCGAGCGCCATGGTTGGGATCCAAGTCGATGCGACAAACCGCGAGATCGAGCTGCCAATCCGCAGCTCCTATACCGAAGGGTTGTCTAGCCTGGAGGCCTTTGTGGCGACACGTGGTGCTCGTAAGGGTCTGATTGACACCGCGCTGAAGACTGCCGACTCAGGATACTTGACGCGTCGGTTGGTTGATGTGGCGCAGGATGTCTTTACGGTTGCCGATGAGGCGGGTGATGATGATGGCTTCGCGATTTATCGCTCTGAGACCGAAGAGACAATGGTCGACTTCTCTAATCGACTGGCTGGGCGCTACGCGGCAGAAACTATCCCAGGGCATGTCAATAAGGACCAGCTGATTACTCGCGAAATTGCCGATGCAATTGATGATGATGAGACGATCGACAGTGTCAAGATTCAGTCAGTACTCTCGACAAACAATCTCGAGGGTATTCCGCAGCGTAGCTACGGCCTCGATATGGCGACGGGCGAGCTGGTCAAGACACACCAGCCAGTCGGCGTGATCGCAGCACAGTCGGTCGGTGAGCCTGGTACACAGTTGACGCTCCGTACTTTCCACAACTCCGGTGTAGCTGGTGGTGACATTACCCAGGGTCTGCCGCGAGTGGAAGAGCTATTCGAGGCACGGACACCAAAGGGTCAGGCTATTGTCAGCCAAATTGCTGGGCTAGTCGATATCTGGGAAGATGGCAAAAAGTACATCGTCCAGGTGACGCCAGAGTCTGGCCGTGTTGAGCGGATTGATTTGGCGGGTCGCACTGTTGTTGTCAAATCAGGTTCAGCCGTCAAGGCTGGTGATGTCTTGGCGACAGGTGAGGGCGACACCCGGCCGCTGGTCGCGCCATTTGATGGTGTGGTCGAGCAGGCCGAGGATAGTCTTGTGATCGCTGCCGAAGCTGGTGCACCTGCTCGCTACGAGGTGCCTGGCGCCATGCAGTTGGTGGTGAAGTCTGGCGACACACTACAGGCTGGTGATCGCCTGACAACTGGGTCGCTCAATCTGCACGACCTGATGCGCCTGAAGGGCGTCGAGGCAACGCAGCGCTACATTATCAACGAGGTGCTACGTATCTACGCTGCTCAGGGGCAAGACGTGGCAGATAAGCACCTAGAGATCATCGTCCGGCAGATGTTTAGCCGGGTGCAAATCGATGATCCAGGTGATAGCGACTTCGTGACTGGCGACATCGCCTCGAAGGCAGCGGTCGCTCACATGAATAAGCAACTCGCCCAAGAGGGCAAGAGCTTGATCAGCTATAGTCAATTACTACTTGGTATCACCAAGGTGTCGATTTGGAGTGATAGCTGGCTGTCGGCTGCTTCTTTCCAAGACACGACACGGGTACTTATCAACGCTGCCGTATCTGGCCGCGCCGACAAGCTACACGGCCTGAAGGAGAATGTCATCATCGGCCGCAAGATTCCTGTGGGGACGGGGGTCGAAGCTGAAATCGACGAAGCCGAAGAGCCTCGCCAACCCGGTGAAGATGAGTTCAACGAGCAGTAACCGCTTGTTCCTCGCTTGAAAAGGCCGCCTCATAACCGCCTCTGAAGGGAGGCGGCTTTTCATGAGAGAATGTCAATAATTTGAGCTTTGGTGAGTAGTTATTCTATAATATAGACCGTGAAAGAACTACGCCTATCAGATGGCACAACAGTAGCTTATCGTATGTGCGGTGAGGGCAAACCACTTATGTTCCTGCATGGCCTTGGTGCGGAGTCGTCAATGTTTCAGCCGCAACAAGAATTCTTCTCGCGGCATTACCAAGTGATCATACCAGACCTTCGAGGAAACGGTCAGAGTGGCGAGCTCGCCTGCCACCCAGATACCGTCCTCGACCAGCAAACACATGACATCATAGAATTGATAGACCACCTCGGGTTATCTGAGGTCGTCGTCGTTGGGGTGTCGTATGGCGGTGTGGTGAGTATGCATTTGCTGGCGCGCTATCGTGGTCGAATCTCTGCAGCGGTACTATGTGATACTTTCAGTTCAACCGTGCAGCACCCAGTGCTCAATTGTCTTGTCAAGCTGATGTTGCCGCTGTCAAAAATTGGTTGGCTGATGGACCTTGCTACCACAGGTTTTTACAAAAGATGGCCGCTGGCGAGCGCCTATTTTCACCGGCTGTTCTGCCATCTACGCGGCAACGAGGTGGTGCTGCAGCGCAAAGCCATTCTGTCTATCGATTATCGCGCAGAGCTTCGGCAGGTTACCCAGCCAGTTCTCTGCCTGGCTGGTAAGAGTGCAAGGGGGAGCTCTTTAGTGAAGATGATGCGCACGACCGAGGCGCAGCTGGCGCATTGTTCAAGTTTTGTCATCAAAAACTCTTTTGATCCATCGAATCTTTGCCAGCCCGAACGATTCAACCAACTGGTTGACCAGTTCCTTCGTCAGCATTACATTGATTAGCTGCTATGGTTTTGGTATAATGAGCCTAGAGTTTCCTCTTTTCGGAGCGCGCGGTGGTTTGAATGTGTACAGACTGCGTGCTCGGCAGAAAAGGCATAGACACGGGGCGGAGTTGCTGAATCCAATCCGTAGGTGCAGCTAGCTTTTGGCTATTAGGCTACGTAAGGCTAGACTGCGCAAGGCGATAGTGCCATATAGTAAACCAACCAAGGAGAAATTGGATGCCAACTATCAACCAATTGGTGCGCAAACCGCGCCAAACGGCCAAGAAAAAGTCCAAGTCGCCAGCACTCGGTCGGATTCATAACGCCCTGAAAACGCGCTATTACGACCAAAATGCACCACTCAAGCGTGGGGTGTGTGTGCGCGTGACGACCAAGACACCAAAGAAACCAAACTCAGCGCTGCGTAAAGTCGCCCGCGTCAAATTGAACAACGGCTACGAAGTCTGGGCCTACATCGGTGGTGAAGGCCACAACTTGCAGGAGCACGCGGTGGTCTTGATCCGCGGTGGTCGTGTGCCAGATCTACCGGGTGTGCGCTATCATATCGTGCGTGGCGCGCTTGACCTTCAAGGTGTGAACAACCGCAAGAAGGGCCGCAGTAAATACGGCACCAAGAAAGGGGATAAGTAATCATGCCTCGTAAAGTGACCAAAAAATTGCAGCGCCAGCTCAAGCCAGACCGCCGCTATCAGAGTGTGCTGGTGCAGCGCTTGATCAACAAGTCAATGCTCGACGGCAAAAAATTGGCGGCTGAGCGTGCCGTATATGCTGCCCTAGAAGCAGCCGCAAAGAAGCTGGATTCTGAAGACCCCCTCGCTGTCTTTGAGCGAGCTCTCAAGAATGTCAGCCCAAACTTTGAGGTGAAATCTCGCCGTGTCGGCGGTGCGAACTACCAGATTCCGTTCCCAGTCCAGGGGCACCGTCAGTTGCATTATGCTTTTAGCTGGCTGGTACAATCAGCTCGTGCTCGTAGCGGGATGCCCTACTCACAGCGTTTGGCGTTAGAGATTGTTGACGCCTACAACGAAGCTGGTGCTGCCTTCAAGAAGAAGGAAGATACCCACAAGATGGCCGAGGCTAACCGTGCCTTTGCCCACTTTGCTCGCGGCTAGTCTTGATGTCTAGGCTCCGGCGCACACCACCCTACCGTCTCGGCAGTAGGGTGGTGTTTCTTGACAAGCAGACAGTTTGATATAAT
The DNA here is from genome assembly GCA_938040655.1 of uncultured Candidatus Saccharibacteria bacterium. GTDB lineage: Bacteria > Patescibacteriota > Saccharimonadia > Saccharimonadales > Saccharimonadaceae > Nanosynbacter. The sequence continues at coordinate 14,387 of CALHZK010000010.1, read as the reverse complement.
AGGTACGAAGGAGGCAATGGTTATGATGAACGATAATCTACGAGGTTATATAGCGGTATTTTTTGAACGATCAGAACCAGAACACCTAGACAACAATAGAGCTGTTTCGGCGGTCAACCAAAGAGATACAGACTATTCTCTTAGCGGCCGGGGTGTCGATTGACCGGTTTGTCAAAGAAGCCCATACGTATGACGAAAAAGCGTTTCGGCTATATGGGCAGGCCGAGCAAGCGGCGCGAGCAATCATTTCGCCGGAAGATCAGGAGCTACGAGAAAAGGGCTTACAGTATGAGCGCGCGACACAGGCCTTCACTAGAGCAGCCTTTCTTGGCATGCTAATTGCTGATGTGCCGGCACGCCGACTAGAGGATGAGCGGGCTGCTCAGCTGTTTGACGTGAGTGGTAATGCTGAGAAAATAGCCTCGCAGAGCGATGTTGATCCGGCTCAACGCCTAGGTGTTGCTGCCAAAAATGCGATCGGCTACCACGGTGTACTCAACGCCATGCCAGTGCTTGATGAATGGATCACTGAGTTGACCTCGCCAGATCCGGAGGTACCAGATTCTTCATATGAGCTGTATGGCCAGGTGGGGCTTCTGCTGGTGCTCACAAATGTAGCGAAACAAGACAATCAGCAAATTGCTAAGGCACTCGAAGAAGTGGAAAAAGGCAACTTCACGATAAACGACGTGACTGGTGAGTCGTAGTGAGTCCACGAAACACTGCGGAAGCCTGAGCGAAATCTGACAGCCCATCGGGGGTACAGGTGGTGACCCTGTTGTCATTCACAAATTGCGCCCCGTTTGCTATAATAGAGGCCAAGAGTAGTTTTTTGGTGTCCAAAAATCTCGATAAATAACGTAATAGAGGAACGATAATGGCAGCACATGTCCCATTAAAAAACTTTAGAAATATCGGTATCATTGCCCATATTGACGCAGGGAAAACCACCACAACCGAAGGTATTTTGTATCGGACCGGCTTGACGCACAAGATCGGTGAGGTGCGTGGCGAGGGCGATGGTGCCACCACTGACTGGATGGCCCAAGAGAAAGAGCGCGGTATCACCATTACTTCGGCAGCGGTGACCTGCTTTTGGAAAGATCACAAGATTAACATCATCGATACCCCAGGGCATATTGACTTTACCGCTGAGGTGGAGCGTAGTTTACGGGTGCTCGACGGTGCAGTGACGGTGTTTGACGGTAAAATGGGTGTGGAAGCACAGTCTGAGACCGTCTGGCGCCAGGCCAATAAGTACGGTGTGCCACGTATCTGCTTTATCAACAAGATTAACCAAACCGGCGGTGATTTTTATAAGTCGCTGGAGTCGATCCATAATCGCTTGAGCAAGCAAGCCTTTCCTGTGCATCTGCCGATTGGCTTTGAGAAGACTATCAATGGTGTGGTCGATCTGATCGAGATGAAAGCCTACACCTACACTGATTACGCTGACCACCAGCTGGTTGAAGGGGAGATCCCGGCTGACATGCTCGAGAAGGCTAAGAATGCCCGGGCGCTGCTTGTCGAAAATGCTGTTGAAGCGGACGATGAGCTGATGATGAAATTCCTTGACCAGGGCGAAGAAGCAATCACCAAGGATGAGCTGAAAGCAGCATTGCGAACGCGAGTACTCGAGGGCGACTTTTACTTGGTGACCGGTGGTGATGGTCGGGGCGTGATTGTCGAGAAATTGCTCGACCTGATGGTTGATTTCTTGCCGAGCCCGCTGGATGTTGATGAAATTTGGGGCAAGAATCCAAAAACTGGCGACGAAGTGAGCCGTAAGCCAGACGAGAAGGAGCCACTTTCGGCTCTGGCCTTTAAGATTGCAGCTGACCCGTTTGTTGGTAAGCTGATCTTTGTGCGGGTGTATTCTGGCGTATTGAACTCCGGTAGCTATGTGCTTAATACCACCACCGGTGAAAAGGAGCGTATTGGCCGTGTTGTTCGGATGTTTGCTGATAAGCGCGAGGAGATTGATAAGATCAGCGCTGGCGATATCGCGGCCGTGGTTGGCCTGAAATCGACCAGTACTGGTAATACTCTGGCCGATCCAGCCCACCCGATTGCTCTTGAGTCAATCGAGTTTCCAGAGCCGCCAGTGTCGATTGCGGTTGAGCCAAAATCAAAGGCCGACCAGGAGAAGATGGCGTTGGCACTGCAGCGCTTGGCAGAGGAAGACCCAACCTTCCGTATCCATACCGACGAAGAGACTGGCCAGACCATCATGTCGGGTATGGGTGAGCTGCACCTAGATATCTTGATTGATCGGATGAAGCGTGAATTTAAGGTCGAGGCAAATATTGGTGAGCCACAAGTTGCCTTCCGCGAAAGCATCAAGGGCCGCAGCGAGGTCCAAGGTAAGCACGCGAAGCAGTCGGGTGGTCGTGGCCAGTACGGTGACGTGTGGGTGCGCTTTGAGCCGAATGAGCCAGGTAAGGGCTTCGAGTTCTTCGATGAGATCAAGGGTGGTGTGGTGCCGCAAGAGTATCGCCCAGCAGTCATGAAGGGTATTCGCGACACCCTGAGTGGCGGTGTGATTGCTGGCTATCCGGTGGTTGACGTCAAGGCGACACTATACGATGGTTCGTACCATGATGTCGACTCTTCGGAGCTGGCCTTCTCGCTGGCTGGTTCGTTGGCAGCACGTGAGGGTATCAAACAGGCGACTCCAATCTTGCTCGAGCCAGTTATGAAGGTCGAGGTGACGACACCAGAAGAGTTCATGGGTGATATTATTGGTGACTTGAACTCACGCCGTGGCCGTATCGATGCCATGGAGGATTTGATGGGTGGCGCCAAGCTGATCAAAGCCTTTGTGCCGCTTGCTAATATGTTTGGTTATACTGGCGATATTCGTTCAATGTCGCAGGGTCGCGCGGCGTCGACCATGGAGCTGGCGCAGTACGAGGAAGTACCACCAAATGTAGCCCAAGAAATCATCGAGAAGCGCAACAAATAAATAGTACGCCTCTTGTTGGAAATGCAATTACCACCGCTCGCATAGATAGGGCGGTGGTAATTTTGCGTGGCGCGATATTAGGCTACTACTGTGAGTCTACTGACTATGGCGCCGAGGAAATGCGCTGCTGTAGAAGCGGATGACTCGCCGCCGGATTGGCCGACCGATCATATTACCGAGCGTCGCCCCGGATGCGACTGCCAGGGCTATCATAAATGCTTGCAGCAAGACAGCGATCGCAGCCATAAACTCTGGGTTGCCAGGGGAGCGGGTTGCCACACCGAGGAGGCCATTATAGAGAGACAGTCCAGGCACGAGCGGGACAATGCCGGCGCCAATAATTGCCAGAGACGGGAACCGCCAAAACCGCGAGACAAAGGTTGCCATCAACCCGATGGTTGCAGCAGCGACGCCGCTGGCAATAGTGGTGCCAAGACCAGTCGCTAAGACAAGGCGTGATATCCACCAGCCAAGCATGCCAACACCACCAGAGACGATCGTGCCGAAAACTGCGGCGTGGTTGCGAGCTGCAAAAGCTGCTGCGATGATCAACGCGCCTAGATATTGGGTATGTGGACTCGCGAGCACCAATTGATCTGGGGTGGCCGGAAACCTGATCGAAAACCGAGCAGCGATATATAAGCCAGTAATGACACCGATCACGATGCCGCCCGTCGCCATGATAACCTTCAGAATACGCGCGTTGGCAGTCACGTAATATTCATCGATAGCGTCTTGAAAGGCCCCGACTGTCATCATGCCAGCCACCAACAAGACAATACCGCCGATGACAAATAGCGTCGGGTTTATCGCCAGGTGGAGCAGCGCATTTAACCGCACCATAATGACCGCAACAAGCGTGATACAGAGTGCGGCGGCGATTTGTGAATAAAAGGTCGATAAACCGACCCGCGCCATCCACCGCAGCATACCAGTTGCTAAGAAGCCAGTGATAAACGACATGCCGATCATTAGCGGTGAGCCGTTATAGAGTAGTACAACACCGGCGCTCACTACACCACCGGCGGTATAGATCACCCAGCGGGAGTTGTGCTTGGGTTGGTAGACGATCTCATCAATCATCCGCTCGGCCTCATCGAGCGGGAGGTGAGTATCTCGGATCGTCAAAGCGAGGGATTGGATTGCCTGGATGACCCGATAATTAACATCATCAAGCACAATAGTCCGAACCAGAGTCAGTGGCTCACGATCATTGCCGCGGTCTTGCGAGACGGTGATAAGAGTGTAGCTAATATCGATGTGGACTCGGCGAGTGCAGTAGGTGTCGGTGACGCCAAGCGCCAGCTGGACCACATCTCGTGCGGCCACCCCCATTGATAAGAGTTGTTCGGCCATCGTCATGACCAAGCGGAGGGCTCGCATGTTTGGGGTCAAGCTTTCATCAATTTTCTCTAACTCGGCTGCTTTGGTGGAGGGAGGAAGCGTGAGGATATGTCTAATTGAGCGACGAAACTTATGAAGTAGTTCGCTGGTTGTTTCTTTCATGACCTCAGTGTAACAAGTTATCGTGAAAAGTAAAATAGCCTAGCTCTACCTCAGTGAAAAAGAAAAATTAGCCAATCTTTTGCAGAATTATGCCAGTCCGTGCAGGGAGGCTAGTTTCGATATAGTGCTGGTGCTGATCGTCTGAGCGTGTCGAACACAGTTGTGTCGTGGTGGTGCGGCCCTGACCGCCAAATTGCTGCTCGTCACTGCTCAGCTGGATACGGTAGGTGCCAGCATCTACGTCTATTCGATAATCGGTGTAGAAGGCGTGTGGCGAAAAATTGACGATCCAGACTGTCGTGCCACGAGTGAAACTGATGACTCGATCTACCTGGCGAATCACCACATTTATTGGTGCCGCCGGTACAGATGGCAGGAGAGCCATTAGTGCGTGGTCAAACCGAGCCAACCACTGATACTGCAAAAAGCCATTGTCGGCCAAGCTCCACTGGCGCCGCGCATAACGGTACGACCAGGCGTTGCCAGCCCGTGGGAAGTCAATCCATTCTGGGTGGCCAAATTCGTTCCCCATAAAATTGAGGTAGCCGCCCTGGTGAAGCCCGGCGGTCAACAGGCGGATCAATTTATGCAGGGCAACGCCACGCTTCACTACCATATTTGGGTCAGCCTTGTCCATACCGTCGTATATCTCCTGGCCAATCAGGCGAAAAAGCAGTGTCTGATCACCGACTAGGGCTTGGTCGTGGCTCTCAACATAGCTGATCGCGGGCTCTCCTGGCCGATGTGAGGTCAGCACGTTGACAATCTTGGCCAGATCCCAGGAGCTATCGTCTGGCTGTTGGCTTATCGTGGTAGCCCAGACATCGGGCGCTCCCATCTGGAGGCGGTAGTCAAACCCGAGGCCGCCATGAGCGATTGGTGCAGCGACACCGGGCAAACCGCTCATCTCTTCGGCGATAGTCACGGCATCGGGTCTGACTTGGTGAATAACTGTATTTGCCAAGCGAAGGTAGGCCATGGCATCTCGATCGATATTGTCACCAAAATAATCGTCGTATGTGGTGAATGGCCGCGCCAGGCCGTGATCGGTATATAGCATGCTGGTGACGCCGTCGAAACGAAAGCCGTCAACCCGGTATTCATCAAGCCACCAACGGCAATTGCTCGCCAGAAAGTGGAGCACCTCGGGTTTGGCATAGTCGAACAAGCGGGAATCCCAGGTGGGGTGAATCTGTGGGGTGCAGTATTGCGTCTGGTCGCCGGCGAAGTTACCGAGGCCCTCGGCCTCGTTCTTTACCATATGGGAATGGACGAGATCAATGATGACACGGAGCCCAAGCTGGTGAGCGGTGTCGACCAGCCGCTTCAGATCATCTGGGATGCCAAAGCGTGACGATACCGCGAAAAAATTACTGACATGGTAGCCAAAACTGGCGTAATAGGGATGTTCGGCCAAAGCCATCAGTTGCACCGTGTTGTAGCCCGCACGGGCAATTCGTGGCAGGATATGATTGGTGAAGTAGTCAAAACTCGCCACCTGCTCAGCCTCGCTACTCATACCGACATGCGCCTCGTAGATGAGTGGTACAGTGGGTTTATCGGGTACTGGAGCCTGCCAGGAATATGGTGTAGCTGGCCGCCAGACGACTGCTGAAAAATCAAGTGAGTGCTGGTCTTGGACCGCGTATGTGGTGTATGACGGTAACCGCCAGCCGCTACCGCCTGGCCAATAGACTCGTAGTTTGTAATGGTCACCGTGGTGTAGTAGGTCAGCGGGCATAGTGATGTGCCACTGGCCGTGATGACCTCTCTGGAGTGTGTATGCCGGCTCTTCTCGCCAGTCCGAAAAGTCGCCAACCAATACTATCTTGCTAGCAGATGGTGCCCATTCACGAAACACCCAGCCAGTTGTGGTACGGTGCAGGCCAAAGTGGTGGAACCCCAGCGCAAACTCAGCGGCGGTCATACCACCGAGCAGGTGGCTGATTCGTGACTCAATATACCGTTCGCGCCGGGAAATGACCGACCGATAGGGCTGGAGCTGTTGATCTAGGTCGATCAAACTTTTTGTCATATAATTTATTATAGCGTATATGGTGGCACAGCTTGGATCGTGTGCATGCCCCGGTCGATAGGGAGTTTGCTATAATAGCAGCATGGAGCACAGTCAAGCGAACGGCCACCCTTTTTATTTTGAAGTACAGACAAGATACGCTGATACGTTAGCGCGTACCGGGGTGATCCATACGCCACATGGCGATATCAAGACGCCAGCTTTTATCGTGGTCGGTACCAAAGCCAATGTCAAGGCGATGACCCCAGAGATGGTGGCAGGTGTCGGTGCGCAGGCAGTGCTGGCAAATGCCTATCATTTATATTTACAGCCGGGCCATGAGCTTATTGCGAAGGCTGGTTATCTAGGTAAATTTATGCACTGGCAGGGGCCGACATTCACCGATAGTGGTGGTTTTCAGGTGCTGAGCTTGGGTTCGGGCTTTAAGAAGGTGCTGGCGATGAGCACTGATGTCGATGAAGAGATCGCGATCGCCAAAAAATCATCGCGCCATGCCTGGGTGGATGAAAATGGCGTGATGTTCAAATCGCATCTGGATGGCTCATACCACAAATTTACGCCAGAGTTGTCTATGCAAATTCAAGCTGGCATTGGCGCTGATATTACCTTCGCTTTTGATGAGCTGACCTCACTGATTGACCCGTATGACTACCAAGTGGAAGCTTTGGCACGGACACACGCCTGGGCGGAGCGTTCGCTGGCAGAGGTCGTGCGGCTGCGTCAAGCTCACCCCGACAAACCGTATCAAGCGCTATTTGGTGTACTGCAGGGTGCGAATTATGAAGATCTGCGCACGCAAACGGCTGCGTTTTTAGGTGCGATGGATTTTGACGGCTACGGTATTGGCGGCGCGCTGGAAAAGGAAACAATGGCTCAGATAATCCGCTGGGTTAATCAGATTTTGCCTGAGCACAAACCGCGGCATTTGCTAGGTATCTCTGAGCCGGACGATATTTTTGCCGCGATCGAACAGGGGATTGACACCTTTGACTGTGTCAGCCCGACCCGCGTTGCGCGGAATGGTGCGGCCTATACGCCGCATGGTCGAGTGAATGTGCGTGGTCGAAAGTACCGCGAAATGTTTGAGCCGATTGTGGAAGGCTGCGACTGCTATACCTGCCACCACTATACTGCTGCCTATCTCTGCCATCTCTTGCATGCTCGTGAATCGTTGGCAGGTACTTTGCTGTCGATCCACAACGAGCGTTTTATCGTCAAGCTGGTTGATGATATTCGGGCGAGCCTGCAGGATGGGAGCTTTCATTTATTTCGTGATGACTTTTTGGCACGATATTACGCGTGATCGCCTGCTACGATCGGTTACGTCGGATAGCCAGCCAACTCAGCAGCATGACGCTTATTAGGTGTGCGACCAGCATTAACCCAAGGGTGGTCGCATCAAGCGTCATCAGTTGATCGACTGGTAGTGCGAGTTGGTGAATCAATGCTGCGACGATCAACAGGCCAAATAGGTAACTCGCCAAAAAAGCATGACTGCCAACACCGTAGGCATTGAGAATACGGGTAATATAAAAGTAAATCAGACTGTAGCATACGACGATGATGATCGCAAAAAAGAATGTCGCAAAAAGTACGCTACTACCGAGCTGGGCGGATAGCGCCAGCCACAGCTGAAGCAGCCCATAGGGTAGCATAGCGCCAGCACTTAGCAGCAGTCCGATAGTCAAAGACGGTGCGTGGGGGAGATGGGCGCGGCGGCGCTGCTCGTAGAGTGCTTGGCGGCGCTGCTGCTCATGGTAGGATAGACGAGACGGATAGACGCCGCTCGGGTGAGGCGATTCGGGGGATGATTTTTTAAACATAACCATATTGATATTATATCCACTGTCAGATAATTTGCAAGACATCAGCCCCCAGTGTATGCTTATATAGATATGCTGGATGTGGTGGATCGTCAGGCGCTAGGCCGTAATATCGTCAAATACTCCTGGTTCAAGATATTTACCAAGCGGGTGTACTTGCCCCTGATCACCGTACAGTTAGTCAATGTCGGGAAAGTATCGCTTGATGAGCTGGCGCTGATCGTAGTGATTTCGTCAATTGTCCAGGCGCTGCTGCAGATACCAGCTGGCTATTTAGCAGATAAAATTGGTAATCGTCGGGCTATTATCCTTGGCGCCAGCATTGCGGTGACATCGCCACTATTTTACGCGGTGATGCCAAACTTCTGGGGTGGACTGATTGCCTCGCTGCTATTCTTTGGCGGATATTCGTTTCAGTCTGGTGCGGTAGAGGCCTTCATGCACGACACGCTGGTGGCACTCGGCAGAGCTCACGATTATACCAAGGTGATGGGTCAAGCCCAGACCTACGGATTGATCGGCAATACGGTGCTGATCATTTTGGTGCCGCTTACTTATCGAGTTCACCACTCGCTTCCTTTTTTGATAGGCTTCTTGTCGCTGGCTATCACTGTGTGGCTATCGCTTCGATTTGCTCATCCACCACGGCAGACCTCGGCAGCAGCCCGCCCGATGCAGGCAACCAAGCTTGTCATGACCGCACAGAATGTTGCCCTGTTTGTATTTGCTGGATTTTTGGCCGGCGTCTCAAATAAGGGCTTAGAGTACCGAGAGTTATTGTTTCAGCATGTCGGTATCGCTGTGGAGTGGTTTGGGGTGATTGCTGCGGTGGGGAGTCTCTTGGGTGCAGCTATGGGCTGGTATATCCACTGGTTTGACCGCGTGAGGCCGATGACTTTTTATCTGGTTGACGCCTGTATTATGGCAGCTTGTATCATACTGATGGGTGTCACACCGTGGCCGATTATCGCAGTTATCGCGGTGGTCCTGTTTACTGCGTATACGCGTGTTCGGCCAATTGTATTGCAGGCAAAGATATTAAGTGAGCTTGACCACGCGTACAAAGCGACGCTACTTTCGGCGCTCAATGTGTTTACGCTGCTTGGTGACGTCATCGCAATCAAGCTGCTGACGGCCTGCGTCACACATGATGGCTATACGACGGGGCATGTTTGGTTTGGGCTGGCGGTCGGTGCGATTGCCTGTGGCTTATGGCTGATCATGGGTATAGTGCAGCAACGGTATAAGAAACGGCTTGCTGTAGCCTCGAAATCATGAGCATTTGGCGGGAGAGACGCAGCTGTTTACAAGCACTGGCAAACCCGGTATAATAGGGCGCATACGCCGTGCGGTCTTTTTTATGGGGCTTATCGCGTGAAAATATAATTAAATAAAGGAGAACTTCTACAAATGGCAGATGCATTTGACCGAAGTAAGCCGCATGTCAATGTGGGAACGATGGGCCACGTTGACCACGGTAAGACGACGCTGACTGCTGCGATTACCGCAGTGCTGGCGAAGCGCCTTCCAAGCGCGGTCAACAAACCAGTTGCGTACGACCAGATCGACAACGCACCAGAAGAGAAGCAGCGCGGTATTACTATTGCGTCTTCTCACCAAGAATACGAGTCGCCAAAGCGCCACTATGCGCACGTCGACATGCCAGGCCACGCTGACTATGTGAAGAACATGATCACTGGTGCTGCTCAGGTTGACGGTGCAGTGTTGGTGATCGCTGCGACTGACGGCCCAATGCCGCAGACTCGTGAGCACGTCTTGTTGGCAAAGCAGGTTGGCGTGCCAAAGATCGTCGTCTTCCTCAACAAGATGGATATGGCTGACGAAGAGATGGTTGAGCTGATCGAAGAAGAGGTCCGCGAGCTGCTGGAAGCAAACGGCTTCGACAAAGACGCCCCAATCATCAAGGGCTCGGCTCTAAAAGCACTTGAGGGCGACGAGAAGTACGAAGACGCCATCATGGAATTGATCGATGCGATGGATGACTACATCCCAGAGCCGCCACGCGACCTCGACAAGCCGTTCATCATGCCGATTGAGGATGTCTTCTCAATCAAGGGCCGTGGTACTGTGGCAACTGGTCGTATTGAGCAGGGTGTGGTGAAGCTGAACGACGAAGTTGAGATTGTCGGTCTGAAGCCAACCCAGAAGTCTGTGGTGACCGGTATTGAGGCCTTCAAGAAGTCTCTTGATCAGGGTCAAGCAGGCGACAACGCTGGTGTGCTGCTTCGCGGTATTGAGCGTAGCGACATCGAGCGTGGTCAAGTCTTGGCAAAGCCAGGCACCATCACTCCACACACCGAGTTTGAAGCTGAAGTGTACATCTTGAAGAAGGAAGAGGGCGGTCGCCACACTCCATTCTCCAAGGGCTACAAGCCACAGTTCTACTTCCGCACCACTGATGTGACTGGTGAGGTTGAGCTGCCAGCTGACAAAGAAATGGTCATGCCAGGCGACACCGTCACCTTCAAGGTGAAGTTGCTCGCTCCGATTGCCATGGAGCAGGGTCTGAACTTTGCGATTCGCGAAGGTGGCCGCACCGTCGGCGCCGGCGTGGTGACAAAGATCAACAAGTAAGGTATACTTACTCACCAAAATACCTCCGAGGTGACTCGGAGGTATTTTGAGTTCGAGTAGATACGCGCTAAATTCTACTTATACTATAAGACGGACGTGGGTTTAGCGGCTTGATGCCGATGGATTAGGTACCATTGGGGTGGTGCATTCAGGACTATCTGGAACGACAGCAATGCCGCCTTGTCGACTTTTGTCAGCTCCCCAGTATATCATGTTACCGGTGAGTTCTCCCTTTTTATTCTTCTCACATACTTTTGAGACACGCACCTCATCGCCGCCGGTATCGCTTTTGCTGCTTTCTGTGACGCGAACCCAGCCCTCTCGAGGGTCTGAGCCGCTGGTTTTTACCGGCTTATGCTCTTGACTATTGCTGCTGCTACAACCAGGTAAACATGCCAGAGCAAACGATAACATAGCCGCGAAGGCCAGCCTCTCTTTTCTTCTATCTGGTTGGCCTTTTTCTTCTCGTTTATTAAATATATCGCCATTGTATATATCAGACACTGGCGCTGTTTCAATGTGACGCATAATGCTCCTTGATTTAATAAGTATCTTATATTATAAGAGGGAATATCGCTAAAATCAACCATAAGCTTATTGACATAGCTACAGGACCGTCTATAGTATAGATAAGGAATCAGCTAAATAACTAGCAAGATTGTGAGGGCTATGGGGAAGCAAAAACTAGTGATTATCGGTGCAGGTGGCATGGTTGGTGCGGCGGCTGCCTATGCCTGCGCGGTGCGCAGTGTCGTGGAGGAGATTGTCTTGATTGATCGTGATGCTGATTTGGCGTGGGGGCAGGCGGCAGATATCAATGACGCCATGGGGATCGACCGCGATGTCGAAGTGCGTCCGGGCACTTATCGCGATATTGCGACAAACGACATCGTAGTCATCACCGCCGGTGCTCCTCAGCAGCCTGGCCAAACCCGGCTCGAGCTGGTCGAGACAAATGCCGCGATCATGCGCCAGATCATCCGCCAGGTGATGCAGTATCACGCGCAGCCGTATCTGGTCATCGTCTCTAATCCTGTCGATGTGATGACCTATGTCGCTCTGCGCGCATCTGGGCTACCCAAGCAGCGAGTCCTCGGGACCGGTACGATGTTGGATACCGCGCGGCTGAAATCGCACATTGCTGATCAACTGCAGGTTTGCAGCCGGGATATCGATGCCTATATTTTGGGCGAGCATGGCGACTCATCATTTTCGACTATCGAAACTGCGCAAATCGGCGATATTCCACTTACAAAATATCCGGGGTTTCAGCCGGCTATGACCGCTGATATTGAGCAGCTGATCCGCCAGCGAGCCTATCGAGTGATCGAGACGAAACATGCCACCTATTTCGCTATTGGCTTTGTGGTGTCGAAGCTTGTCTCAGCTTTGTTGCGGTCAGCGAAGGCAGTTTACCCTGTTTGCTCACTAGTCGAGGGCGAATATGGCCTACACGATGTTGTGGTGAGCCTCCCGTCGACAGTGAGTCGCGATGGTGTCCATATTTTGACCGGGTATCCGTTGACTACCCGCCAACAGGCGGCACTGCAGCGGTCGGCTCAGGTGATTAGTCAGGCGATTTATAGTCTTGATCAGTCTTGATAGCCCTGGTATAATCAGATTCATTACTAAATATTTACTCCGAGAACTCAGCTACGTGATGGCAGAGGTTACGGGGTCGCACAACCAACAAAGGAGGAGCGATGGCTCAAGAAACAGGTATTAAGATCCGTATTCGCCTCAAGGCGTATGATCATAAAGTGATCGACCAGTCGGCGAAGCAGATTATTGATACTGCGATTCGGACTGGTGCCGAAGTAGCTGGTCCGGTACCGCTGCCAACACGCCGCAGTACATTTACAGTGGTCAAAAGCCCACATGTGTACAAAACAGGCGGCGAAAGTTATGAAATGCGCACGCATAAGCGCCTGATCGATATCACCAACGCCACGCCAAAAACTATCGATAGCCTGCAGAATTTATCACTGCCGGCCGGTGTTGACGCTGAAATTCGTATGTAGCATTGACATAACTTGGTATACAAAATCCACCTCCGGAGTGGGGTGGATTTTATGTAGTTTACTATAGCAATGTACTATAATTGACAGTCTAGCTACTTTTAGTTACAGTTAGGGCATGGAAAAGCAATTATTACCCCCCATCTCAAAGACCAAATATTAGACGCTGCTGATCGCTTAGACTTAAATCTTCCCGAACCGTGGTTTGTGTCAGAATCGGAAATAAAAGAGTGTCTTGAAGGCTTTCGCCCAGATGTTTGCCCTGTAGCATCCCCTAAGAAGCAGCTCAATCTACAGGAAAAAGAAGCATTGAGAGTATTTGTTGCAGCAGAAAAACTGCATGCAGATCCTGGGTATGAAAATGTGCTGTCTACTGCACGTTTGTTAGTGACAAAGGTCGCTGACGAATCGTCAATGGAGCCAAAGCTACTCGCGCAACTGATGGCCGATGCCGATTTTGAGTCAGAGGGTCTATCTCTTGAGGAGGCAGACTCCAGAGAGCTTTTTTACAGGGACGCGTATAGGAAGACAGAATATAGTCATATAGTGAGTCGGATACTTAACGATGAATTGCCCAAGGATAGCCCTCTCTACGAATTCCTTCAGCCTGGAGCTTCATCTCTAGGCAGGTTAGCCATATTGGAGTCGCTGGGTTTAAATAAGGAAAATATCGAAGGCATCATTCGGCTTGGTGAAGTTAGCTATAGCTTTATAGACAAAGAAAGTAAAGAGTTCTTTGCATTAACAGAAGAGGAACGCGAAAAACAATTAGGAGAGCTCCTGAACCAAGCAAAATCTGAAGTCAAACGACGTCGAGAGCATGAAAAACAGTGCAAGGAGCAAGCTGATTACGAGAGAATGCTTGGCTATAACATAGAGGAGGCTACTGAGAAGATCAAGAATTATGTGAAAGCATGGCAACAGGAGGGTTATAGTTTCTTATCGACATCAGGGTCTACATCTGGTCGAGAAAAGATTGAATTCGTCAAAGGTAGTTTGGCAGAGTTACGTCAAGCTTTGCCTGATTTGTGCTATCCAAGCGGATTAAACTTATTTGATCGCTTTTTGGAAGACGGTGTTTCAGGCTCAACAGAGTTTGCGGTATTGATTGGTGCACGTGTTTTTGGGAAAGATAGACTATACGTTACTCTCGGTGTAGATGCCGCTACTGTTTATAAGAAACAAGATTCCCCAGAAGATTAGTCTTTGCCGTTAAAGTAGGGGCGCCTTTTTCTTCACCGTTTATCCACCCGTCTCCTCTGTGGGGGCGGGTGGATAATTTTCTTGCCTTCGCTCGTTTCCTATGGTACAATTAACCAGTAATTTCTATTACGCGTAATATCAACTATTCTCCTTGATGAATGAGCAGGTCTGGCTATGGTTGAAGTGTTTGTCATGAACGCCTCACTCAGAACCCAGAAACCGCACGTCATCAGGAGTATTTA
>CALHZK010000009.1 GCA_938040655.1 uncultured Candidatus Saccharibacteria bacterium | reverse complement strand
TTGGTGCTGGGTTCGAGAAGGTCTACGACCTCGGGCCGCGTTTTCGCAATGAGAATTATTCCGATGAGCATTTGCCAGAGCATATTGCTATGGAGTGGTACGCCGCGTATTGGGATTGGAAGCAGGGCATGCGCTTTATGGAGGCGATGTATAAAGATGTGCTTCAAAAGACGTTTGGTACGCTGCAGTTTCAGCTGGGCCGGTTCACGGTGGATATGAGCGGCGAGTGGGAAGTCTGGGATTATGCCGAGGTGATCGGCAAGCACTATGGAATTGATGTGTATAATACAACGATTGAAGAGGTAGCTGCCAAGCTGAAAGAACATGGCTTGGAAGTGGAGAAGACCGATTCCATTCCGCGCGGCATCGATAAATTGTGGAAAAATATTCGTAAAGATGTGGCGGGGCCGGTGTGGTTGGTGAATACACCGAAGTTCATCAGTCCGCTGTCCAAGTCCAACCCCGACAATCCGCAGACGGTGGAGCGTTTCCAGCCAATTATTGCCGGGTCAGAGCTGGGCAATGGTTTTTCCGAGCTGAATGACCCGATTGATCAGTTGAATCGCTTTGTTGAGCAGCAACAGATGCGCGATGCAGGCGATGACGAGGCGATGATGCTGGATATTGACTTCGTGGAAATGTTGGAGTACGGTATGCCGCCAGCTTGCGGCTGGGGTTATTCTGAACGGGTATTTTGGATTTTTGAAGGCGTAACTGCCCGCGAGGGCGTGCCGTTCCCACAGCTAAGAAGCGAGATTGACGAGACGACGCGGGCAATTTATCCAGAAGTGAAGTTATAGCTTTTGAGTTGTCGATACTATCGGTGTTTTGGCTTAGGCGGCCATTTTCTCGCTATCTTCAGCTAGCTCGCCGAGCAAAATATCGATTTCATCAGACACAATGTCTGCAAAGTCTGGTACATTGGCGCGTACCCAATCGACGATTTGGTCATCGCTGGCTTCTTGCATGTGTGATAGTTCTTCGGCTTGCTCTGGTGATAGCTC
>CALHZK010000008.1 GCA_938040655.1 uncultured Candidatus Saccharibacteria bacterium | reverse complement strand
CGGCCGGTGTGACAATCACGGTTGACTCTGGCGATGTGGTCGTAAAGGGCCCGAAGGGTGAATTAACACAATTCATCACGCCAGCAGTTGAGGTGAAAGTCGAAGACGGACAGGTCACGGTTCATCCGAAGGATGAATCCAAAACAGCTCGCGCCCAGCACGGTCTGATGCGCGCGCTGATCAACAATATGGTGATTGGCGTCACCAAAGGCTACGAAAAACGTCTCGAGGTCAATGGTGTCGGTTTTCGTGTCAGCTCCAGCAACAATGAGCTGGACATGATGCTGGGGTTCTCACACCCAGTCAAATACAAAGCACCAGAGGGTGTGACTGTCACCAATGATAAGATGACCATCATCGTCAGTGGTATCAACAAACAGCAAGTTGGCCAAGTCGCTGCGGAAATCCGTGCGCTGAAGAAACCTGAACCATACAAGGGCAAGGGTATCAAGTACGCTGACGAGCAGATTTTGCGCAAAGCAGGAAAGGCAGGTAAGTAGTCATGGCTGAGAACAAAAAAATGCTGAACCGCACCTTGCGCAAAAATCGTGTCCGCGCGAAAGTACACGGTACTGCTGAGCGGCCACGGCTCACTGTGACGATAAGCAATACCCATGTCTCGGTGCAGTTGATCGATGACCTGAAGCAACACACCCTAGCTGCTGCGACTACCGTTGGCGCAAAGAGCCAAGGGACAATGACCGACAAGGCTGCTCGGGTTGGCGCAGATATCGCCAAAAAAGCTAAAAAATTAAAGATTCGTGCTGTTGTTTTTGACCGTAATGGTCGTCAATATGCTGGCCGCCTCAGTGCGCTCGCTGACGCAGCACGCAAGGAAGGATTGGAGTTTTAGTATGGGTAGTTACGAACACGCAACCACCACCGGTCCGGAAACACCACAACAAACGATAGATAGACTCAAGAGTGAGATGAGTCCAGAAGCACTCAAAGCTGTGGATCATCTGGATGATGAGATTATCTATATCATCTCTGACATGGATAGTGGTGTGAGTCCGAGTGACATTCCGAAGATTCTAAAGTGTCTTTTTGCTCTTTATCGACCTGAAGAGCTTAAAAAACTTGAGGAAGAGATTCGTAAGGCAGATCTAGAACTAGAACAGGAGGAAAATTAGTATGGCAGACAAACCTGCAAATACTACCCCACGTGCAGAAGGCCGACGGTCTCGTAGTCCGCGTGGTGGTCGCCGCGATGACCGGCGAAATATGCGCGAAGAAGCGCCAAAGGAGTTTGAAGAATTGGTGATTAATATTGATCGTGTGTCACGCGTGGTCAAGGGCGGTCGCCGTTTCCGCTTCAAGGCGTTGGTGGTTGTTGGGAACCGCAAGAATAAGGTTGGCGTGGGTGTTGCGAAGGGCGCCGATGTCCAGTCGGCAGTTGCCAAGGCGACTGCAGTGGCCAAGAAGCACGTCATCATCCTGCCACTGCATGATGAAACAATCCCACACGACAGCGAAGTGAAGTTCTCCGGCGCACGCGTGTTGATCAAGCCAGCCGCCCCTGGTACTGGTATCATCGCTGGCGGTGTGGTGCGGCAGATTATTGGTGTGACCGGTGTTCGCAACCTGCTCACTAAGTCACTTGGTTCAACCAACAAGGTGAACATCGCCTATGCGACAATCGAAGCACTGAAATCACTAGTACCGCGCGATCAATGGCTCGGTGCACAGCCTGCCAAAAAGGCTGTGAAGAAGGAGGCTCAGTAATGAAATACAACGATCTCCACATTTCAGCGAACAAGAATAAAAAGCGGGTCGGTCGCGGGATTGCTGCTGGCCAAGGCAAAACTGCGGGCCGTGGCACCAAAGGCCAGAACGCCCGCACCGGCAAGAAACTTCGCGCAATGTTTCAGGGTGGTCAACGCCCACTGGCGCAGGCTGTGCCGAAGGCGCGCGGGTTCAAGAGCTTGCGGACACCAGCGCAGGTTGTCTACATGGACCACTTGAATGTATTTGATGGCAAGACCGTCGATAACGCACTGTTATTTACCGAAGGTTATATTGCGACACCGTTTCATACAGTCAAGGTGATTGCTCGTGGTAAACTGACCGCCAAGGTCACTCTAAAGGTGCAAGCCGCTTCTGCTTCGGTCGTCGCTGCGATTGAAAAAGCTGGTGGCTCGTTCGAAAAGGTTGCTACACCAGTTCGCCAAAGCAGTGCAAAAGCCGACACAGCGGACAAGGCAAGCCACGCTGAGAAGAGTAGCCAAGACAAATAGTCGCGGACTCAATAGTATATTACAGAAAGGCACTGAATTGACCGGTGCCTTTCTGTGGTCTAGAAAACAGGCCAACTTTCGTGTATACTGTGATGAGAAATTCTAGATTAGAGACAGAAGGGTAATCATATATGATGAGCTGGAAGACCATTTGGCGGTCGCTGAAAAATAAAGATATGCAAAAACGCCTGGGGATTATAATCGGCATTATTGTCGTTTATCGGCTTTTGGCTCATATACCAGTGCCGTTGGCCGAGCCGTCGCAGCTACGAGCAGCTATCACTGCGATGCTTGGTCAGACAGACCTAGGTGGCTTTCTTAACCTGCTTTCTGGTGGGGCGCTGTCAAGCTTCTCGCTGGTACTTGTTGGGCTGAGCCCATTTATTACTGCTAGTATTATTACTCAGTTGCTCACCAAGGCAATTCCGAAGCTTGAGGAACTTCACCAGGATGGCGAGTCAGGTCGGCGTAAAATTCAGCAATGGACACGCCGCCTCACTATCCCATTGGCTATCGTCCAGTCGATCGCGTTCATCTTCCTGCTCCGCCAGACTGTCCTGGCTGGTGGCTCAACCGCTTTGAGCGAACCAACCACCATGGAGTGGGTCGTCTCGGTCACTGCGATGACTGCTGGCTCTGTTCTCTTGATGTGGCTGGGTGAGCTGATTACCGAGCAAGGAGTCGGCAACGGTATTTCTATTCTGATTTTCGCGGGGATTATTAGTCAGCTGCCGTCGATGTTAGCGAATGTTATCTCTTCGCTGACCAACACTGCGAACGGCCAGCTGAACGTCTTCAACTGGTTTACGCTCCCGGTCAACCCGGCAACCTTTTGGATGATTGTTGTCATGGCGATCATTTCACTGATAGTGCTATACTTCTTGGTCAAAATCAATGAAGCACAGCGAGTCATCACCATTAATTATGCAAAGCGAGTGCATGGTAATTCGAGCTATGGTGGCGTGAAGAGTATTTTGCCAGTCAAACTGATTGCTGCCGGCGTAATCCCTGTGATCTTTGCGGTGTCTTTCTTGAGTGTGCCGCAGTTTGTCGGGCAAATTATGAAGTCGTCTGGTAATCAAAGCCTGCAGCCGATCGCCAATAATCTCGTCAACTGGTTCCACTCTCCGAACCCAGGCTCATTCACCGGTTCAACCGGAGAAGCCTTTATCTACCCGACGCTTTATTTCTTGTTGGTGATTTTGTTTACGTATTTTTACACCGGTTTTGTGTTTGATGCCAAAAATATTGCCGAAGATCTCCAGCGACAGGGTGGCTTTATTGAGGGAGTGCGGCCAGGGGAGCACACCGAGAAATACTTATCTCGCACAGTCAATCGTTTGATCCTTTTTGGCTCGATCGTCTTGGGTTTCATTGCTATCCTGCCGTTTATCGCTGAATATCTGCTGTATCATATTGCAGGGGTGACCAATTCTGGCCTGTCGATTGGTGGTACCGGCCTGCTCATTGTGGTGTCGGTGGCTCTCGAATCACTCCGTCAGCTTAATTCACGCGCTTTGATGGTGACATATGACGATTTCGACCCAGATGAGCTGATCAAGAAACCCAAAAAGCGGCGTTTATTCCGGCGAAAGGCTGCATAGAGACTGCTTATCTCTCCGAAAAATCACGTCACTCTCAAAAGTGGCGTGATTTTTTGCACTTCACCCCTTGTAAGCTGTGGGTAATTACTGTATAATTGGCAACTGTAACTTATGGCGAGTCAAAAGGAAGTCATCAAGATGATTGGTAAGGTGGTCGAAGCACTGCCTAATACGCAATTTCGGGTGGAACTGGAGAATGGCCATAGTATCA
>CALHZK010000007.1 GCA_938040655.1 uncultured Candidatus Saccharibacteria bacterium | reverse complement strand
GCTACGTCAAGACGGTAATCAGACGCCGATTTTGATGTTGACAGCGCGTGATGCCGAGCGGGATATTGTCGAAGGATTGGACATGGGCGCTGATGATTAGCGCTGGGCGCCAAAAGCATATTTTGAGCGATTTTACCGGGCAGACACGGCGCGGACGCGGACTGGTGTGTGGGGCCATGGTTTGGGGCTGGCGATTGCTCAGTCGTTGGCAGATCGCTGCGGCTACACGATTCGGGTTAAAAGCCAGCCGCCAAAAGGCGCGGAGTTTACGCTGGTTATTCTGTGTTCTGATTCGCGACCAATATAGTCAATGTTATACTCTAATCATGGAAACCATCGAGACGCTGCCTGATAGGGATATATTATTGACCAGCAGGGCCTTGCAGTGCGCTGCAATGGAGTTTAGTGTCAATGTATCTGATTTACAAATCACCTCGGTGAGTGGCGGCTTTTCGCGTAATCGCCGTGCCTTGGTGTCGGCGGGCGATCGGACAATGTTTGTCAAAGAAGTTGATGTTGATTTGCTGCCGGACGATGGCGAACGGGAATTAGCTTGGCTGAAAAAAGACTATGAAGTGACGCAGTTGTTGCAGAAACTTCACCCGCAATATGTGGCTGACTGGACTAAGCTTGCTGGTGATGGACACGTGTTGATGACAACTAGTTATGAATCAGCCGACGGTTGGTTGTGGCGGCCGCCAGCGGAAAAATCTGTGGCCAAGCGGTATATTTCGGCGGTAGTGACAGCGGCTCGTGAACTGGAAAAAACAACGTTACCACATGAAGCGATTGAGGAATTGCAATTACAGCCGTTTACGACGATGAAGCTTGGCTTGGATGACGGTATTGACCAGGTCATTGCTGAGGCTGATATTCGCCGTCAGTTGATTGATAACTACCGAACATTATTACTGGAGCAATCAGAAGTCAACCAGCGGCGTTGCCAGAAGATGATTGAGTTACTGAGCAGGAGTGATGAATTAGCAGATATTTCAGTACGTACCAAACAATTCGCCAAGCAGCCAGAGGATTGTTTTAATCATTGTGATGTGCGCAGTGATAATTTGGCGTTTCATCCGCGAACTGGTGGGTTGAAATTGGTTGATTGGAACTGGGCTTCCTATGCGCCGCGAAGGTCTGGGGCGACGGAGTTTCTGGTCGACATGGCACGGCACGGTCAGGATGTAACGCTGTGGCTAGATGAACTCAACACTGAAATGTTGGCGGCATTTGTTGGCTTTTATCTTATCCGCAGCCTCAAACCACCGCTTAAGCCGGGCGATACTCTTCGCCAAATGCAGGCACTGTCGGCAGCTACTGCGTATGATTTACTGTAGACCATAAGCGAAATTGATATGTGTAAATAATACAATGTACTTCCATTGACAGACGCTATATATCGGGCTTATATTGGTATATAAGCACTATATATGGTGTTTTGTCATAAAAACAAATAGACAATCACGTAAGCGACTCCATCAGAGAGCTGGGGTATGTTTGGCGTGGTCTGTAGAGGAGGGATTATGTATCAAATGATAAAGAAACGCGACGGTCGCCGAGTAAAATTTGATGCACGCAAGATCACTGCCGCTATTGCTAGTGCTGGTGCCGAGACGGCTGAGCTTGATGAAAAAATTGCCGCTTCATTGACCAAAAAAGTTATTACCCGCTTGCAGGCGGATAAGAACCGCCACATGCCAAGTGTCGAAGACGTCCAAGATGTGGTCGAGGATGTGCTGCTTGACTCACGCTACAAAAAAACTGCCAAAGCATATATCATTTACCGTGATCAGCATAAAAAACTGCGCCAGATTGCCGCCAGCGCTCACGTCGATCTGGTCGATAATTACGTCAATAATCTTGACTGGAAGATCAAAGAAAACTCCAATATGGGCTACAGCCTACAGGGGCTGAATAATTATATCTCAGCAGAAATCACCAAAACCTACTGGCTCGACAAAATCTATTCGCCAAAAATCGGCCGGGCGCACAAAGAGGGCGATCTGCATATTCACGACCTCAATTTGCTGAGTGTGTACTGCGTTGGCTGGGATTTGATGGATTTGCTGCGCCAAGGGTTCACAGGGGTAAAGGGCAAGGTAGCCTCCAAGCCGGCCAAGCACTTCCGCTCGGCGCTAGGCCAGGTGGTGAACTTTTTCTACACTTTGCAGGGCGAGGCGGCGGGTGCTCAGGCGTTCTCTGATTTTGATACGCTGCTGGCACCGTTTATTCGCCACGACAACTTGTCATACAAGGAGGTGAAACAGGCGCTGCAAGAGTTCGTTTTTAACGTCAATGTGCCAACTAGGGTTGGTTTTCAGACACCGTTTACTAACATCACACTTGATCTGGAATGCCCGAAGCATATGGCTGACAACCCGGTGATCATCGGCGGCGAGATGCAGGATACCAACTACGGCGACTACCAAGAAGAGATGAATGTGCTTAATAAGGCACTGCTCGAGGTGCTGTCTGAGGGGGACGCCAACGGCCGGGTCTTCACTTTCCCGATTCCGACAGTTAATATCACCAAGGATTTCAACTGGGATAACCCGGTGATCGAAAGCCTGTGGGAAGCTAGCGCCAAATACGGCATCCCGTACTTCTCGAACTTCATCAATTCCGACATGGATCCAGAAGATGCGCGCTCGATGTGCTGCCGCTTGCGGATTGATAATCGTCAGCTGGAGTATCGCGGCGGCGGCTTGTTTGGTAGTAATCCGATGACCGGCTCGATCGGCGTGGTGACAATCAATCTGCCGCGCTTGGCGCTGAAATCAAAGAACGAGAAAGAATTTTTCAAAGGCCTGGGCGAATTGATGGATATGGCACGCGACAGCCTAGAGACTAAACGCAAGGTGCTGGAGCAGTTGACTGATTCCGAGATCAGCTTATATCCATACACCAAATTCTACCTGCGTGATATCAAAAAACGCTTCAACCAGTACTGGAAAAATCACTTCTCAACCATTGGCTTGATTGGTACCAACGAGGCAGCGTTGAATTTGCTGGGTGTTGATATCGGCACCGAAAAGGGCAGGGCATTTGCTGAGAAAACACTTGATTTCATGCGCGATCGTTTGGTGGAATACCAAAAAGAGACGGGCAATAATTATAACCTCGAGGCGACGCCAGCTGAGGGCACGACCTACCGCTTGGCCCAGCTCGACAAAGCTAGCTTCCCCGACCGAGCGCACTTTGCCAATGGCCTCGGCGCAGCGGTCAAGCATCCGTTCTACACCAACTCCAGTCACCTACCGGTCAATTACACCGATGATTTGTTTGAGCTACTTGACCTACAAGACGAACTGCAAACCAAGTATACTGGCGGCACCGTCATCCACTTTTTCTTGGGTGAACGAATGGACGACCCTGAGGTATTGAAAAAGCTTGTCAAGACGATTTGCCAAAACTATAAATTACCGTATTTCACCTTTAGCCCGAGCTTTTCGGTTTGTCTTAATCACGGCTATATCCGCGGTGAGCATCAGACCTGCCCAACTTGTGGCGAGGGGTGTGAGGTCTATTCACGAGTAGTGGGCTTCTTGCGGCCGACGTCACACTGGAATAAGGGTAAACAAGCTGAGTTCGTGATGCGCGAACACTACGACAAGGCGGCTGACCATGAACGGTTTGGCGTGGCAGTCCCTGCCTGATGCAGATCTCCCAGTGGTGCCGATCGGTGGGGTACAGAAGCTATCCCTCGTGGATTACCCAGGGCATGTAGCAGCAGCGCTATTTCTCTCTGGCTGTAATATGCGCTGCGGCTATTGCCACAACCCTGAGTTAGTGCTGCCGGAGCGCTTGGCGCCGAGCATCCCGGTCAAAGACGTGCTGACTTTTTTGGCATCTCGTCGCGATCGGCTTGATGGGGTAGTAATCTCTGGTGGTGAGGCGACAATTCACGATGATTTACCACTACTGTGCCGGCTGGTTAGAGAAATGGGGTTTGATATCAAGCTGGATACCAATGGCACTCGGCCAGCGATGGTTCGCCAAATGATTGCTGAAGAGACAATCCAGTTTGTGGCGATGGATATCAAGGGGCCGCTTGAGAAGTATGTTGACATTGCAGCGCGGCCAATTGACCTCGATGCCATCATCGAGACGATTGATATGCTGCGCCACTCCGGGATTGCTCATGAGTTTCGGACAACTATCGTGCGCCAGCAGTTGACAGTTGATGACTTTGAGAAGATTGGCCAGATGGTCAAGGGGGCTCGGCGGTTTGCGCTGCAGCACTTCGTACCCGGTACAGTGCTGAGTCCGCAGTTCCAGCATGCTACGACCTTCACCGACCAAGAGTTTCTCGCCGCTCAAAAGATAATGGAGAAGTATGTCGACCAATGCGTGATTCACTGACTGTCAAAATTGTTCGAGTCCGCCAGGAAAACCCCGAGGTGACCACGCTGTACTTTGCCCGGCCATTTGACTTCGTGGCGGGGCAGTATATCACAGTGTTTGTGCCTGGTTCATCAGTGCGCGAGGGTAAGGCCTATAGCCTCTCGAGCCGGCCTCACCAAGCGCTGGCGTCTATCACAGTGAAAGATGTCGGTGGTGAGTTCTCTCGCTACCTTTGCTCGCGCCGCCCGGGCGACACCCTCTTTGTAAGTCATCCTTACGGTAATTTTAATCCATTGACTGACCGACCACTGGTAGGTATTACTGCTGGGTGTGCCTTGAGTCCTATTTGGAGTATTTTGGCTGATGCGCCGCAGCCGACGACGCTTTATTTTAGCCACAAATCACCTCAGTTTACCGTTTTTGATGCAGAGCTGGCGGCCTCGAGCATCACGGTACACCACTTTAGTACTCGCCACAATGTCGTTGAACAGGCTGGTTGGCACAACGGGCGGTTTGATGTCGCTCAAATTGTGGCGGCGTCGGCTGCAGAGAGTTATTTTTTGGTGTGCGGTAGCCTCCCTTTTGTGCGTGACGTGTGGCAGCAGCTGGTCAAGAATGGTGTCGATGATCAATATATTGCGACGGAGACCTTTTTTGAATCATGAATAAAAATAGTATTGATTTGATGGCAATGGCTCGAGGTGAGTGCGATACGCCGAACGATCTGCCGCCTATGAATACAGAGGCAACAGCTGAGCCGTCGGCTAATAAACTCACGCCATCACCACAGTTGTGCCAGGGTCTGGGCTCGATTGCCTGTGCCGGCTGCCCGATGCTTCGCCTCTGCCAAGAGCGGCAAGCGCTCCTCAAAGAGCAACAAGACACTGCGCCCTCAGCGGACCTACCTGCGAGCGAGCAGTCGTGGACGCCACCAGAGCTGACCGGGGTCGAGCAGCCCCCATCGGCTAGCTATCTGGGGGCTTTGCTGGCTGATGATGACCGGCTGATTGTGGCGATGCCATCAGCGCCGCGACCAGCCACACAGGGGTGTAGCCGATCAGAGACGACTGACCCGTATACTCCAGGGTATTCGCTGTTCACACCCCGTGAGGTAGGGGGGACGCCTGCGCCGACACGGGCAGCCACGAAACCAGTATCGGTATCGCCACTTCACTCAGCGACTCGCGCATTCTCGACAGCCATCTCCTCGGCTGCTGCTCGCCCTGCGGTGCCTGATCGTTCGCCGTGGTTGGCTTATCGGTTCTTTGATCGGCGCCACAGCTCTTCTTCTGAGGCCGGTCGCTCGTCATTGCGCATGGCTACTCAGGAAACACAGGAGGAGGGATTGGTCGACGTCAACATCACTGATCCCGTCAATACCGCCCAGATTGTCGCCGATAGCCATCCTGTAGATACGCAGTCTCATAGTGCAATCGCTCTGGATACAGTAGCGGTCACGTCCGCGCCTTACTCACAGCACCCTCTTGAGAGACAGAGTGAGCCATTGCTGCAAAACCCGCTCCGTCCGCATTCGTTCAGCGAGAGTGCGGTCGCTATCACGCCGCCGCCTGATCAATATGCCCCGCAGCAACCGGTTGTCAACCTGCAGCCACTCCAGCGGCCACATGAGGTGGCCACAACCGAAGAGAGTGTCTCGCAGGCGCCAAACAAGCCCATACTCGCTGTCACGCCAGACACCGCTGGCCTCCAGCCGTCTCTACCGAGTCATACTATGACGTCACCACAGCCACGCACAACTCCGCAGCCTCGAGAAAAGTTATCAGACAATTATACCACACATGATATAGAAGATCGTCAAGCTCAGTTAACTGACGGTCCTATCGAAGCAACTCACTCACTCACGCCACCCCCACCTCAGCCGACTTGGGTAGCTCGAACCGCCAGCCAATATAATAAGCTATTTGATCAGTCGATCAGGCAGGCCTCGCCGGTGGTGGTAGACTCAACTACCAGCTCGAGAGCCGATCGGCCGGTGGCAGTAGCTGGGCAGGTATCACCCACCTCAAAAGCTACTCAAGCTGCCCAGCAAGTACCGCCAGCGAGCATGAAACAGCCATTCGTTTTTGACTCTATTCAACTGGCTGATATTCAAAAAACACAACCGGTACTAACAGAGAAAAATATTACTAAACAACCGGTCAATATCACCACAAAACAATCTCACCAATCGACTACTTTTGAGCAAATATTACCAGCGACTCCGCCTCGCCAGCGATCGATAGCTGCCGATCATTATGAAGCCAGCCAACCAGCTGTAGTCACATCAGAGCAGGGCAGTTTACCATCAGATAATCACACATTGCCGAGCCAGCAATTAACCTTTAGTTCATCATCGGTGATACCGCCAATGCCGCAGTTGGCGTATCAGGAAAAGGTGCCTCCGCACGCTGATGACGCAATCGCGCACATACAACCAGCACCACCACACAGCTCCTCTGTGATTCAGAAAACCTATGTGTCTGATGATATATCATATGATGAACCACAACCGCCCGTGAATCGCTCTGATAATCAGGTGTCTGACTATTTGGGAAGTGAGCAAGAGGTTGTGCAGTCAGTTTGGCGGGCCGATCAGGTGAAATCTTCTCTTGTAGAAGAAATCGTAGAAGAAATAGAGACAGCCCCGCTGCCTGATGACTCTGACCAGGTGGTGTCAGGTAGCTCACCGTACGATCAGCGACCACCGGAATCTCCACTAGCCAATACCCAAGCGGGTGGCTTTTGGGGTCTTATGAATAGGCTGGTGGGTGTTGTGGCGGTCTGTGTCGCCATGCGGCAGCGCCAATTACCGCGCCACCGGGCATAGTGGCCGGCGCCTAAAGGATGCTATAATGGAGGCATGAAAATGCTCGACAAGCGCAAAGATCAGCGGCCGCGTGAAAAATTAGCAGCAGCTGGTCCGGCTCGTTTGTCTGACCTGGAGCTACTGATGGCGATCATCGGCAGTGGTAATGCCCAGGCTGATGTGTCGCAAATTGCTCGCCAGGTGCTGAAGATTTTGCGCACCAAAGGCGGCGACATGTCATATGGTGACCTGGCCGGGATCATTGGCCTTGGTGAGGCAAAAATTCCGGTTATTCTCGCTAACTTTGAGTTAGCACGCCGCTACCTTTTGCCAAGTGACCAACCGATTATCAACACAACAGCCAAAGCCGCCGCCCAGCTACAGGATATTCGTGACAAAAAACAGGAATATTTTGTCAGCCTGACGCTTGACGGCGCGAACCGGTTAATTGCCAAACGGACTATCACCATTGGTATTTTGACTGCGAGCTTGGTTCACCCTCGTGAAGTATTTGCAGATGCAATCACTGACCGGGCCGCCTCGATCATCGTGGCCCACAACCACCCAAGCGGCGACCTTGAACCAAGCCAAGCCGACAACGCAGTGACCGACCGCTTAATCGAATCAGGAGAACTCCTTGGTATCCAGCTGCTTGACCACCTGATTGTCACGAAGCACGACGTTGTGTCGATCATGCACGGTGGCTCGTAGAGGCCGGCTACACCTCTTTTCTATGCTATAATCAGCCCAGAATGAGGAGAGAACCTCCTACGTTTGGAATAAATTGTTATGAAACTGTCAGTTCGCCTCAAGCCTAACTCTCGCCACCGCGAAGAAGTGGTGGCGAATGATGACGGCTCGCTGACAGTGTATACCAAGGCGCCGGCAATTGAGGGGCGGGCGAATCTGGCAGCGGTCCGGTTGCTGGCTGCTTACTTTGGTGTGGCGAAACGGCAGGTAGTGTTGCTACGTGGTGCGACCTCCCCGCAAAAGATCTTTCAGATTGACAAATAACGTATATTATTGTATGTTAGAAGCAGTGTAATTGCTAAGATCCCCCGGAGGGTATATGGAAAATCGACCTGAAATTCAGCCACTTGACGTGACGCGTCTCTCGGAATATCACTTGCTCGTCGGCCAAGATATGCAGGCATCGCCTGAGGTGCTGACCAATGATGGTGTGCCGATAGGCGATGCCGAGCGGCAGCGCACCGAGTGCTCGCTTAATTGCCTAGAGCTATTGCTACGGGGCGACCAGGCGGCGTACCAGCAACTCACTGCACCACAAAAAGAAGTGGTCAAGCTCTCTGAAGAGCAGTTTCGGCAGCTGCATCAATGGTTCACTGAGCTGATGCCAACTGAGCGGCAGGTAAATGTGATGCGCTATATCATGCTAGTTCACGATCTTGGCAAGAATCCGGCAGTCGCTACCCAAGTGACGAATTCAGCTGAATCTATTGATCATGATGAGGTGATGCGCCGCTTACTCAGCGACCGCTATACGGCCCAGCGCCAGATGCTGTTGCCGACGTTTGGCCAGTTTGACCAAGAAGACCAGGAGGTTATCCGGCGTGTGCTATCGCAAGATTTAAATCTGGGGCAATTCATGCAAGCAGAGGCACCGGCGGCGGCACTGGCTGGGCTATCTGAAGATGATCAGTCGGTACGGGCACTATATATTGCCCACACGGTGCTGGATATTGCTGGTGCGGCTGGCCACCGAAACATCACAGGCTCGATGATACTGACATCGTCGTTTTATCAGCAGGTAGTCGTGGCAATTGAGGCATTACACAGCCACAATGATAGCCAAGACTGCTATAACCACTATCTGGCGGGTCGAGCCGAGATGCTTGGTATCAATGTGGCGCCAGAGGAAATTTCGGGTAATCCAATACAGTATGCGCAGGTTCGCCTGGCGTGTATGCTACGTATGGATAACCCAGTAGAGTTTGCTCATTTGCGAGAGGCCTACGAGCAGCAGCTGCCGCCGGTGCAAGCAATTTTGGCTCACGAGCTAGCTCGCACTGGTGTGACTGATCGGGCGACACTCGTCTACTACGCGCCAGCGCTACTTGCTGGCCTGCGGGCCCATGACGGTTTGGCAGAGAGCTTGACTTACTTTGCGCACATACTTCAGGAGGTGCAGATCGCTGATAGTCCGGCTCGCCGATCTGGGCAATCTGGTGTCGTCGTTGCTGATGTGTCAGAGCTCGCACACCTGGCAAATCAAGGCGAGTTAGATATCAGTCAGGCTGAGCTACGTATGATCCGCCAGGGCGATATGTATCTACCGCAGCTACGGCAGCTGCCATCGATCTCCCTCGAGAACGTGCCAGAATTCTCGACTGACCAGTTGCGGGGTAAGAGAGTTCTCTATGTGGGGATGGGCGGTGGCTCGGATGGGTTGCAGGCAGCTATGCTGAGTCAGCTACATATGCAGGCGGCCGATGTGCAGCCGGTGGCTATTGTGTCGGTGCGTGCTCACACCACGCCACTGACCAACCCCGGGCGTCGGCATGGTGCTGCGACTCTAGAGGTGACAGCACAGACGAAGGCAACGGGCTGGCGCTTTTTGGAGCATATTGTGGTACAGGATGACCAGATCACCACACCGATATATATGCTGAATCCACCAGATTCACATATGACGGCGGTCGTCGCCGATGATGTACAAACGCTTATCGATCAAACAGGCGCCGAGGTGGTGATCGGTGTTGATACTGGTGGTGATGTCATGTATCGGCCGGCAACGGTCGACCGGGTTGATGCCTCGCCAGACCAAGATGCGATGGTGTTGGCGGCACTTGCGCAGATTAGTCGCCACAATCCAGCACTGACCGTCTTGACTGGTGTAGTCGCACCCGGTGTCGATGCACCGGATTATGCCAATGTAATTATGAGAGCGGCGGGGGCGCAGCGCTCGGCTATTATTGCTGAGCACCGCCAGGCAGTCGGTATGCGCTACCAGAAGTGGCGGATGGATGGCTCAGGGAGCCAATATGGCCTGTACGGCAAAACACCGCTAGCGCTTCTGGCGGCGCTACGAGGTGAGTATGGTTTGCGGCCTCTTCCATTACCCGCCGCAGTCGCTGTGTCGGATGATAATCCATGGCGGATCTATACAACTATTCGCCCAGCAATGAGCAGCCTGGTGCTGATGCCCGCCGCCGAATTGTACCAGGCAACCCACTCGCCGTTGCCTACGCAAGACACAAAATAGTTGACAGCTACTCACTAATTCGATAAACTTCGAAATAGTAACTATTTCGATATACATCGAAGAAGGAGAGAATATATGCGGCAGCGATCGGGTGTACCATGGGGCAAGATAGCAATTTTAGCGTGTGCCAGTTTTGTGATTGGTGCGGATGGTTTCATGTTGGCGGCGGTATTGACACAGGTCGCGGAGCAGCTTGGTGTATCAGTCGGCCAAACTGGCCTCTTGGTGACGGTATTCGCTTGGGTATATGCTATTTTTGCACCATTGTCTGGTATGTTGATGAGTCGGTGCAATCGCCGCACAACACTGCTCTGTGCGTTGACACTTTTCATTGTGGGTAATAGTATTGCGGCAATCGCGCCGTCGTACGGCTGGATGATGGTGGCTCGAGTGGTCGCGGCGCTTGGTTCGGCTATGGCGATGCCGACTGCCATGACTCTGGCAACCAGTCTGGCACCTGCTCACCACCGGGGTAAAGCGATTTCAGTAGTGATGACTGGCATGACGATGGCGACGGTTTTGGCGGTACCGCTGGGTTCTCTTGTGGGTGAGCTCTATGGCTTTCGGTTGCTATTTTGGGCGATGGCGGCGTTTGCGGCTGTAGTGATCGTCGGTATTTTGGTTGGCATTCGCTATCATGAAGCACCAGCCTCACCGCACCGATCAACCCCTGGCCACCTGTTGGCGGGTTTCACAAATCGCCAGGTGAGACTGACGCTGCTTGTGACGATAGTGGTCTTTATGGCTGGTATGGGTGTGACGTCGTACCTTAGCACAGTGGTCAAGCAAGCAGGCCTGAGTGATCAGTTTAGTCTTGTCCTGCTGGTGTTTGGGTTGGGGTCGCTCCTCGGTGGTGGGCTCGGCGGGTGGCTGGCTGATCGTGTCAAGAGTGTTTGGCTTGTGCGCTGGGCGATGATTATCTTTGCTGGGTCATTGCTACTTTTGGCATTGGCAGCAAGCTTGCTGGGTGCGGGTTGGCTGGTGTATGGCAGTGTGCTGGGGTGGACTGTTAGCGCGTGGGTGGTGTCAGTGGCACAGCAGTACCGGCTGGTTGCTATGGCGCCGGTACGGGCTCAGCTCAATCTGTCGTTGAACTCATCAGCTGTGTATATTGGTCAGGGGTGCGGCGGCGTGTTGGGCGCAGTAGTGATAAGCCACTGGTCAGCCCACATGATCCCATTGGTAGCCAGCGGTGCGGTGGTCGTTGCCTTGGCAATGACTAGTCGGTATGAGACAATACCAAATGATGACAACACAACCTCACCCATCGACTGATCAGCCTGATATGTCTCTGCCACGTGTGTTTGCTGCGTTGGCCGAGCCGCTGCGCTTACAGATTGTCCGCCGTCTTGTCAGAGAAGAAAAATTGAGCTGCGGCCAGATCGACCACCGCCTGTCGCTCTCGACTGTCTCACATCACTGCAAAGTCTTGCGTGAGGCCGGGATTGTCGCGAGTCAGCCAGTGGGTAATCAGCGGATATTGATGCTACGGCCGGAGTTTGTGGCGCAGTATAGCGGGTTGATTGATAGTATTATGACGCACGAGGTGTGATGACTGTGCTGCGCCGGTTTTTGTGGTATCGACTACTGACGCTGAGCTCGTTTGCCGGGGTGCTGCTGTGTTATTGGCTAGCTATCGGCGCACCGCTACCGGGTGATTTTTTGGCGGGTGATTATTGGGTACGGGCCGGTCTGGGGGTTGGTGGCAGCGTACTGTTTGGCTGGTCGCTGCTGCGATCGGTGCGTCGCCAGGCATCAGTCGATACCATGGTGGTGGCTGATATCCGACCACTAGAAAGCGCTGCGCTGCCGACTTATATTGGTTTGTGTGTGATCACGCTTGATCTGAGCGGGCTTGCGGTTGAACGGGCTGGGGCCATCCTGTTGGTGTTGTATATCTTGTGGTGGCAGCTGGAGCGAGTATTTTATTTTAACCCGGTATGGCTGTGCTTGGGGTATCGGTTCTATGAGGTACGGACATCTGGCGGCAACACGTGTGTGGTGATCAGTCGAGTTCGTGACCGCAAGAACACTACTTCATTTGAGCGGCTTTTGCGTATAAATGAGTATACTTTTTTGGAGGTCGAGCGGTGAATCAGCGGGGCGGAGAAAGTGGGGCGACTGGCGCCAAATTATTCATCAAGACAAGGGGTAAGCGTGGCCAGCATATACTAGTACTGAGCGACCCAGCCCAGCTGCAGGATGTTTTGACGACATATCAGCGCCCGTGCTTGGACCATACCTTACCATTCGCTCCGGAGATCAAGCCAGAGGCAGACGAGTGGCTCTATGTGACGCTTGATGATGAGCAGCGAACCAGTCTGCTCGGTGCCTACTGTGCGGCGGCCGCTTCGAGCGTCGATTGCCGCAGCATCACTCGAGACGATTATCAACGAGCCGATGCATTATACGTGACGCTGCCGAGCGGTGAAATTCTACTGAGTAAAATATCAGCCCGCCGCCGTATCGTGAATCGTCATCTACTCCTGCTAGGTGACTATCCAACATTGCAGACTACTGGGCAGGCACTTGAGCTGCCCGAAGTGCCAGATGCCTACTACGATGGTCTGAATATGCTGTATTTTAAACAATATTCAACGATTCGTAGTCTGCTGCCTGGACTTGAGCATTTCTTGCGCCAGGCGACAGATCAAGAGGCGCGCACCTTTTTGGCTAGTCCAATTTTTCTTGTCGATCAGGCTGCGCCGGTTACTATTGGGATACGGGCGGCTCGGCAGATTGCAGCGATAATGGATAATCAGGCAATTGACCTGGCGAGTCGGCAGACTCGTCGGGCGCTCAAACGCTATGCCACAAAGTATCGTCAAGCAACCGAACTCTTTACCGAGGACGACCAGCTAAGGATCACGAGCACCAAGGATATTAATCAGGCATTAGCTCTTTTGACGAGCCGCTATTATACCTCTGAGTTGACTGGTCAGCAGATGGAAGCGGTCGAGGGTCGCCAGCTGAAACAAGCCGACTCCGGCTAGTCGGCTGGGGAGCGAAGCCAGCAACTGATAATTGAATAAATAAAAGAAGGGAATAGAGCATGAAACAACATAGCGACGCATTGATCATTGGGTTTGGTAAGGCGGGTAAAACACTGGCGGTAGCCTTGGCGAAGGCCGGGACTCAGGTGACACTGGTCGAGCAGTCACCACAGATGTATGGTGGTACTTGTATCAATGTTGCCTGTATCCCGACGAAGACACTGGTCAGTGCAGCTGCTGCTGGCCAGTCGATCGACCAGGCGTTTATGCGCAAGGAGGCCGTTGTCAGCAAACTCAACAGCAAAAACTATCACATGCTTGCCGACAACCCTGGTGTGACTGTGATTGATGGCACGGCGTCATTTGTCGATGCTCACACGGTGCGTATTACTGGTGGTGAAGATGAGCTACTGGTGACCGCTGATAAAATTTTCATCAACACTGGATCGACACCACTTATCCCAGATATTCCAGGTATACAACATACGCAGCAAGTCTATACCAGTGCCGAGATGCTTCGCGGTGCTATGCAGCCGCAACGATTGGCGATTATCGGTGGTGGCTATATTGGGCTGGAATTTGCTTCAACTTACGCAGCACTTGGCGTAGCGGTGACAGTGTATCATCGTGGTCATACCGTACTACCACAGGAGGAGCCAGAAGTTGTCGCGGCGGCAGTCGCGGCGCTACAGGCCCAACAGGTGACATTTCGCTACCAGTCTGCTATTCAGCTGATTAGTGACACCGAACACGGTGTTGCTCTCCACGATCAGGGTGGTGAGCAAGAGTTTGACGCAGTACTTTTGGCGACCGGTCGCCAGCCTAATACAGCGACGCTAAATTTGGCAGCGGCTGGTGTTAATACGGATGAGCGAGGGGCAATCGTAGTCAGTGACACTCTCCAGACCTCGCAGCCACACATTTGGGCGCTTGGCGACGTGAACGGTGGACCACAATTCACATATGTCTCGCTTGATGATTTTCGGATTATCAAGAGCCAGCTACTTGGCGACGGGCAGTACACGCGAGCTCAGCGCCACGCACTGCCACTGGCGATTTTCATGCAAACACCGCTGGCCCGGGTTGGTCTCACCGAAGCGGCAGCTCGCCAACATTATGGTGATGAAGTGGCGACAAACCAGATACCAGCTATGGCAGTACCGCGGATGCATGTCGACGGCAAGACCACAGGTCTCTTGAAGATAGTTGTCCATACACCAACTCAGAAAATTCTCGGGGCGACGCTTTTCTGCCAACAGGCGCCAGAGGTGATTAATACCGTCAAGACGGTTATGGACGCCGAGCTACCGTATACCGTGCTGCGTGATCAAATATTCACTCACCCAACAGTCAGTGAAGCTCTGAATGACCTCTGCAATTTCTAAACGACGAGTCGTCATATGGTGGTTTCTGGTTGGCTCTGAAACGACGCGCACCGATGCTTAAAGCTGTTTTACAGAATTGCTCGGTATAGTTGCCAGCATGAATGTAGTCTATATAGCCACAATCTGGTATCTTGGTCGCGCGGTAGTTCTCGATACTCGGCGTCTCATCTACGCCAAGAAGCGAGATGTTGGCTCGCGACTCCGGTGGCGTAATCGACGAATGACTAAGTGAAGCTGCCGGGCACTGTCTCCTCGCCCCGGCGGCTTTATTTTGAGAGATGAATTATAAGAGCGAGGCGCGCGGTATACTAAGAATATGAAAGTCTTAATCATTGAAGACGACAAGGCGATTGCCGCAGCTCTCCAAGAAGGGCTGGAGGATGAGGCGTATGCGGTGGATGTGGCGTATGATGGCGATGAAGGCTACCGGACAGCGGCAGCCGATGAGTACGATGCGATTATCTTAGATATTATGCTCCCAGAGATGAATGGCTACGAAGTGTGCCAGAAATTGCGAGCTGACGGTCAGCAGACGCCGATCTTGATGCTGACCGCTCGTGATACTGGCCCCGATATCGTCAAGGGGCTCGACACCGGTGCTGACGACTATTTAGCCAAGCCGTTTGACTTTGAAGTGCTCCTGGCGCGCCTGCGGGCACTTCTGCGTCGGCCGGCCGAGAAATTAGCAGAGGTGTTGACGGTTGGTGATCTGACGCTCGACCCCAGCGCCAAGAAGGTCAGGCGTGCTGATCAGGATATTAGCTTGACTGCCAAGGAGTATGCGGTTCTAGAATACCTGATGCGCCACACCGGTATGGTTTTATCGAAAGAGCAGATTATTGCTCACGTCTGGGATTTTGATGCCGACGTTTTACCAAACAATGTTGAGCTATTCATTATGTTTATTCGCCGTAAGATTGATAAACCGTTTGATACAAAACTGATTCATACAGTACCAGGCTTTGGCTATATGATCGAGGATAAGACATGATAACTTCACATTCAACGAGGCGGCTTGCCCGGAGCTATTTGTTGGTTATTATGGTATTGTCGCTGTTGTTTAGTGGCATCATCTTTGCGGTCGTCTCAGCACAGCTAGACCAACCATTTGCGCCTCACCGGCAGCTGTCACCAGCCGAGTCTGAGCAGCAGTTTCATCAGCGTTGGCAGCGGCATAATCAAGAGGCTCGACAGTCGGTGATTATGGGGCTGGTGGTGCTGAATGGCTTGATGTTGGTCGGCGGTGCGGCGCTGAGTATCGTGCTGGCGCGTCGGACATTGCGGCCGATCGAGCAGGCGCATATTTTTGATCGGTTTTATCGAGCAGATACCGCAAGAACCCGGACACATATATCGGGTCATGGGCTTGGCTTGGCGATCGCTCGGCAAATCGCGATCCAATATGGCTGGCGACTCGGTGTGGTGAGTCAGCCTGGCCAGGGTGCCACATTTATGCTGCAGATTAGCCAGGCCGACAAGGTGAAACGTGAGGTTACTTCCCCACAAAAACAGTCATAAGTGCCAGCAGGGTGATAAATATACCGATGATGGTGATGATCGTCTGTTTGGTGTGCTTTTTCACGAGGCGTCCTTTCTATGCTTATAATTCATCTCGTTTATTGATATACATCATCATGCTACCGAGCACCACAATGGTGACGACTAGCGATGCGGCCACTGTATAGCCGATCGCGACCTTGGCGTTTGCGCCATGGGTAGCTTGCAGATAGAGCTGATATGGCCACGACCAAGGGAGCAGGTGGAGCAGCAGCTCTCGCCCAGCTGCCATAGTTGCGGCCATAAACCCCGCGACCGCCACCATGATCGGCACACTCATTGTCCGCACCGCGAAGGCAAGGGCGTACTGGATAGTGATAATGCCGAGCGCAGCGATGAATATTCCACCATACATCAGCAGGTCGTGGGCTATATGAGTAAAAGCTTGTGGCATAAGCGCGGCATGAGGGCGAATTGCCTGTAGTAGAGCGCCACCGCCATACAGGGCAATAGTCACTGCTAGGAATGACACCAAGACCAGCAGCGTCAAAACTAGCCATTTTGCCAGCACGATAGATCGTTTGCTCGGCGGTGTCGAAAATAATAGCTTCCAAGCGTTACTAGTGTGCTCAATGCCAAGGTATTGGGCAGCCATTGCGCCGATAAATAGCGCCATGATCAGCTGTAGCCAAATCTGCATAACCGAGCTGGCAAATGCCGGCCACCGCCATACTGTATTGGCGTCGCTTTGGCTGAGGTAAATTAAGGCAATCATCGCGACCGGCATGATTGCCACCCAGATAGCGATGGTGAATAATGAGGTGTGTTTAAGTTTTATACATTCAGCTCGCACAATGGATAAAAGTGTTTTCATGTTATTGCTCCTGACGATGGGTTAATTGCATAAATATATGTTCTAAATTGTTATCGATTTGGCGCAGCTCATGGATCGGGACGGCTGACGCGACGAGTTCCGCCACGATGTCGGCAGTTTTTTCATCACTGCCAGGCTGGATAATTAGCTGACCATTGTGTACTGATGGAGTGATACCGAGCTTTTCTATGACCCGCTGTGCTTTGTCGATTGCTGGGGTAGTGAGGGCGAGGCGGGGGTGGTTTTGAGCTTGCAAACTTTCTTTTGTCCCTTCAAACAGCAGCTGCCCGTGATGGATCACGCCAATGTGGGTGGCTACTTGTTCAATTTCGCTTAGCAAGTGGCTTGATAGAAATACCGTCATACCATAGTCGCGCTGGAATGAGATGATGAGGCGGCGAAGATCTTTGATACCCGCTGGGTCAAGCCCATTAGTCGGCTCGTCGAGAATCAGAAGTGATGGCTGATGCAATAAAGCAATAGCGATACCAAGGCGTTGCTTCATGCCGAGTGAGTAGTGACTGGTCAGTTTGTCGCCAGCGTCTGACAACCCGACGATATCGAGTACTTCGGTAATTCGCTCTTCAGAGACTCGCTGTAGCAGAGCAGCGATCCGTAAATTATCGACTCCGCTGAGGTGGCCATAAAGCGATGGCCCCTCGACCAGCGAGCCGACGTGCGCCAAGACTGACCGACGAGCAGTGCTCAGGCACTGCCCCGCGATCTCGATAGTACCGCTGGTTGGTTTAATCAAGCCGAGGATGAGCCGGATCGTGGTCGTTTTGCCGGCACCGTTTTCACCCAAGAACCCGTAAATTGAGCCACGCGGTACATTCAGTGAGATATCAGGGATGATGGTCGTGCCATCAATCACCTTGCGGACATGGTTGGTGGTAATTGCTGGTATGTTCATAAGGCTAGTCTATCGGCAAAACCTCCAAAAAGTCTGGAGACTAGGCTGGTGACAGTCGTTTGAGGCGAAATGTGAATATAGTGCCGCTACCGGGTTGGCTGGTGACTGAGATTTTGCTGCCGTGTCGCGTGGCAATGGCGGCGGCAATGGCCAGGCCAAGGCCAAACCCACTGTCGTCTTCACGATGGCGGGATAAATCTGCTCGATAAAACCGATCAAAAATATGTGCGTGCTCTTCTGGTGTCATACCGGGGCCGGAGTCGTGCACCGTCACCACGACATGTGAAGTTGTATGGCGCAGAGCGATGGTAATTGAGGCCCGAGGCGGGCTAAATTTGATTGCATTATCAAGTAGAATAACTACTAGTTGTGTCAGCTCATCAGCACTCGCAGCGACCTGTAGAGTCGGGCTGATCTCGGCAGTGATGGTTTGTTGTTTCTGCTGGCTCAGTGGCTCAAGCTGGCTGATCGCACCTGCCACTACCGGCTGCAAGCAGACAGGTGTCAGGTGCGGCGGCGGGGTCGTCTCTAATTGCGATAATCGAAGCAGTCTGTCGGTCAGTGAGCTGATTGAGTGAACCTGTACCAGCGCGCGAGCAAATACATCTTGTGCTGGTCGGTGCGCACGCAGTGCTGGGTCGAGCTGAGATACCTCTAGCAGAGTTCGCAGGGCAGCTGTCGGTGTGCGGAGATCATGCGATATATCAGCGGTGAAACGCTTTTGCTGTTCTTTTGCCTTGGCGGCTTGGCGGTAGCTTATCTCAGCGAGAATAACTGAGCTAATCGCCCAGATGATCAGTAGGCTGATTGACAATGTCGAGATTGCTGTAGGTGAACCAGCATCTGGTCGGGTCGACACAAAAGAAAGCAAAAAGAAGAACGGCAGCCCCACCCGTTGCAAAATAATAAACCACCTACGTGTGGTGAGTGACGTCATGGCGGACAATGTAGCCTTTCCCCCACACCGTTTCGATAATTGGTGGCCCCTGAAACGGCTTGTCAATTTTGCTGCGCAAATTGGCGATGTGACTTTCGACGGTTGCGGCCAAGACATCAGCATCGTCATCCCAGGCCGCGGCGACAATCTGTTGCTTACTCAAAATGCGGTTTGGTCGGCGCAAGAATAGCTCTAAAATAGCTGACTCACGAGCTGATAGAGCGATTTCACGGTCCTCTCTCCATACCTGACGCGATACCGTGTCAAATGATAAAGAGCCTACGGATAGAGTTGCCGGGAGCAGCGTGGCTGGTCGCCGTAGTAGGGCGCGTAGCCTTGCCTGTAGTTCACCAAAGGCAAATGGTTTTGCGAGGTAATCATCGGCACCGGCGTCGAGGCCTTCAATCTTTTGCTCGGCGGTGCTTTTGGCGGTCAAGAGGATAATCGGTAGGTTGTTTCGCGCCCGCCTGACTGCCTGGCAAAGTGCAATACCTGTTTGCTCGGGCAGCATCCAGTCGACGATCGCGGCATCGTATTCACCGTGTAGGGCATAGGATTCGCCGGTGGCGCCATCAAAAACCACATCGACCGCGTAGGCAGAAAGCTCCAATCCTTTCTTGAGTGATGCTGCCAGTTCTTGGTCATCTTCGACAATAAGGATCCGCATATGCCTACCCCGACGTATAGTTACGCCCTGGCTCGATGTGGCCGATAAGTTGGCGAACAGTCACGAAGCGAAAGCCTTTTTGGCTGAGCTGGCTTAATATGCACGGCACTGCCTCGACAGACGTTTTGTGAATATCATGCAGCAAGATGATCGAGCCAGGGCGCGCCCCTTCAACTGCTCGCTGGCAGACAATAGCGCTGTTGCGGTCTGCCCAGTCGCGAGTGTCGACTGACCAAAATATCGAGGCCATACCGAGCCTACCTAGCTCTGCCAGAACTGACTGATTGATCGCCCCATAAGGTGGCCGAACGATCGTCGGTGCTTGACCGGTCGCCATGTGAACCACACTGTTGGTCTCGACAATTTCTGCCTCGATCGCCGCCGCATCGAGCTTGGTCAAGTCTGGATGGTGCCAGGTGTGATTGCCAATCTGGTGGCCAGCTGAGATTATGTGGCGCAAAGTGTTTTCGTAGATTGCCGCATTACGGCCAATGACAAAAAAGGTGGCTTTTGCATTGTAGTGGCGCAGGGTCTCTAGCAGCTGCTCAGTATAGGGGCCTGGCCCATCGTCAAAGGTGATCGCAAGACACTGCTGAGGGAGGCACTCTTGGCTGGCGGTCGCAATATTTGGTACTGGTGGTGTCGGCTTGGGGAGGGCTGGGACGTTGAAGATTGCACGAGCAAGCGGGTTCTGTAGCTCGTTCATCAGTGTTTTGACCGATACAGCGACACCGACTAGCCCATCCGATATTGGTAGTAGCGTGCCCACCTGTAAGGGAAACCCGATGGTATGAGTATCGAGCACGACGAATTGTTCGATATCTTGTGCGGTAATTGCCTCTCCAGCTACATCGCTATCCATCTGATGCTGCTTCAAATAATCCGCGGCTATTCGCTGCACCTCAGCCAGTGCTGCAGAGGGGCGTTCTTCTCGATCACCAAACAGCTGCTTGGTTGTAATAGGCTGGCCGCTGGCTCGGTCGAACGTCCAAAATTTCAGGAGCGGTGGCGACAACTCAAACGGGTACGAGGTGACGTGTACGATGATTGATACATAGTGTTCAGACTGATGCGTAATTTGGTAACGGATACGCTGTGTCGCCGGTACACTGAGAGTGCCAGCCTGCTGTGCTGGCTCTAGCCGGGTAGCGGTGTAGTCAGTAAGGTAGTGGGTAATGAATTGATTGACCCGCGGTGCATTAGTGAGTGGATAGCTAGCAGGGGGCTGTCGAAATAGCGGCTGCCGGGGTATATAGGTTGACCAGTGGCTACGATATGAGCTATTGAGGAACCGATAGCCAGGTAGTCCTTGTGGTTGTTGACTATGGGCTGACTGCTGGATGATTGAGATAAATGCACGACTAATCATGTAGCCACCAGTTAAGACAGCCACAGTCAATACTACCAATCGTAGCCACGACAGTAATCTCGCCATGGGCTGATTATAACCGGTTTGGGTTGCCTTGTCTAAAAATTAATATCTATTAACTAAGTGTATAGTAACTATAATTTCGGTGTATAGTAGTATTGCCATAACTAATCACATGGTGTATAGTGAGGATATGAACGCACAATATGTATTACTTGGCTTTTTGGCAACCCAGCCTGGGTATGGCTATGAGCTAAAAAAGAAATACGACGGCTATTTTGGCAAGGATAAGCCAATTTTAGCTGGTCAAATCTACTCGACGTTGTCGCGGTTGAAACGAGACGGCAAGGTGGAAGAAATCGCTGATGCTGGTGCATCTGGTGGGCCACAGCGGGTTCGCTATGCGATCACCGAGAAGGGTCGGCAAGATTTGCAGCAGTGGTTAGAGGCGCCCGAGCCATCTTCGTCGCAGCTCCAGGCGACAATGTACATCAAATCAGTGTTGGCTATTTTGAAAGATGGTGATGCCGCGCCGTATCTAGATAATCAGCGGATCGCGCATGTACAGCAGATGCGTCAACTGACGGCGCAACGCCGTGAAAGCACCTTGTCAGACATGCTGTTGATCGACCATGCGCTATTTCATCTGGAAGCAGATTTACGCTGGATCGAGTTGACTATTTCGCGTTTAACAAAACTAAAGGAGGAATTATTCCATGAACAAACCAATTATTAGTGCCAGGCAGATCAAAAAGTCGTTTGGCCAGACGCAGGCTCTGCGGGGTGTGTCGCTTGACGTAATGGCTGGCGAAGTCTTGGCAATTATGGGGCCCAGCGGCTCTGGTAAGTCAACTTTGCTCCATAGTTTGGCGGCGATCATCGGTATTGATGATGGTGAGATCGATTTTGCGGGTAAGCGAATTGACAAGATGAATGACGACGCCCGCAGTGTACTGCGACGGACCAGTTTTGGCTTTGTCTTCCAGTTTGGTCAGCTAGTCCCAGAGTTGACTGCTCTGGACAATATCGCCTTACCGCTACTACTCAATGGTATCAGCCGCCACCAGGCTTATAAAAAGGCGAAGCACTGGCTCACCCAAGTCGAGCTAGCCGACAAAGCAGACAACATGCTCGGCGAGCTATCTGGTGGGCAAATGCAGCGAGTGGCGATCGCCCGGGCGATGGTGATTGAGCCAAAGGTATTGTTTGCCGATGAGCCGACCGGGTCGCTTGACAGCCTCAACTCAGAGAAGGTGATGGAGCTGTTTATCCGAATGGCCAAGCAGCATGGCACCACCGTTATCATGGTGACACATGAGCCGACGATTGCTGCGTACGCTGATAGAGAAATCATCGTGCGCGATGGCCAGATCGCTGGTGCTGATGCCGCGCAGCACACCCCGACTGCTCAGCTAGCGACACCTCGCCACAAAGGGGTGGCACAAGGAGAAGTACAATGAGTGTCAGCTGGTTATTATTAAGGAAATCTGGTCGCCAGTCGGTCGCTCGGTTAGCGCTGACCTCAGCAGCGATTGCGCTTGGTATTGTCTTGCTATGCTACTTTGTCGCGGGTTTCAATGGTTTGGTAGGCAGAGGCGCCCGTACACCACTTACTACCTCTAGCTTTCAGGCGAGAAACGGTTCGAGTCAACAGTCAAAAGATCAATCAGGGGTAGAACCGCTCAAAATCGCTAATTTTTGGCTGGGTAACCTGACCAAATGGCGAAATCAAAATATCGATGTGCTATCGATCTATGGTACCGAGAAGTCGGTCAGCTTCTCTCACATGAAGACGCCGGCGCCGGGTGAGTACTATGTTTCTCGGGCATTGGCCAAAGCGATTAAGCAGCACCCAGAAGATAACATTATAGGGCGATTTAATGGCAGTACGAAATACGCGGGGATTATTCCGGATGAGTATGTCGCGAGCCCCGATTCGCTGATGCTGGTCCGTGGTGTCAGTGCTGACGAAGTCGCTCAGGCGAACGCAATCGCCAAAGAGAGGCACCAACTGCCGTACTTCA
Source organism: uncultured Candidatus Saccharibacteria bacterium (assembly GCA_938040655.1). Classification (GTDB taxonomy): domain Bacteria; phylum Patescibacteriota; class Saccharimonadia; order Saccharimonadales; family Saccharimonadaceae; genus Nanosynbacter. Next base: position 31,042 of record CALHZK010000007.1, on the reverse strand, counting down.
GTGATGTATATAAAACAGACAAAGCAGCTCACAACGGCCCGATACTTGATCCGGTGACCACGCTTATTTTGGCCATTGGTGGGACAATCCTCCTGTTTCCGATTGTTACCTTTGTGGCGGTGGCGACCCAGCTGGGTGGCGCCCAGCGCGAAAAGCGCTATGCAGCACTACGCCTGATTGGTGCGACAAAAGGCCAGGTGACAAAAATGCTGCTGCTCGAGTCCTTGGCGGCGGCAGTCGTCGGCGTGGTTATTGGCTTGGTTGCATTTTGGCTATTGCAAACCCCACTATTAGAATTCCCGATGAATGGACTACGGTTCTGGTCGGCGGATATTCAGTTGAGTATTCCGCAGTATATGCTGGTGATTGGCTTGACGTTGGGCTTGACGCTTTGGGTGAGCTGGCGGCGTATGCGCCGTGCCCAGGTATCACCGCTTGGCGTGTCTCGCTCACAGGAAAAATCAAAGAAGCTGCGTGCTATCCGGATCGTCCCGCTCTTGATGGGCATTGGGATTGTCGCCTGGCTATCTTCGCCAGCCGGTCATAGCTGGCAGGCGCAGCACCAAGAGGCAGCGATCTTCCTTATTCTGCCAAGTCTCTTACTGATCATGTTTGGCTTGATCATGGCGGGCAGCTGGCTTACCAACAAGATCGCTCGGCTACTAGCTCGTGGGGCACGAAATGGCTCGATGTTGATCGCCGGCAAGCGTATCGCAGTACATTCACAGGCCGTCTTCCGCAGTGTCAGTGGCGTGGTGTTGGCGCTATTTGCGGGGAGTTTTTATCTGACCTCGGTGAGTGGTATAGAGGCATTGAGCGATCAGTCGATTCGCGACAACGGCTACTCAAAACTCAAGTCGCATACCGCTATCGTTGCGGGGCAGAGCCTTCCTTCAAATATGCAGCAGGTATTAGAAAAGCAGTCATATGTGACACAGGCGGCGGCAACCTATCGGCTGAAGGATGGCGGCAACGCTCTTCGCTGCCAGGATGTCGCTCGCTATACTGAGTACAGCTGCCCACAGAGTGCTTCACCGGAGCAGTTCGCCAAGATTATCTTTGATAAGCCGGTCGTTAATCAGGTGGAGCTAATTGATGCGGTTGATACCAACGCAGCCAAAGATTACCTAGTTGAGCTAAAGACTACAGGTGCGACGATTGACCAGCTGCGCAGTGTGGTTGGTAGCCACACGCTCAATACCGACCTTGTCTTCGTGGTGGTTGGTGAGATCGCAAAACAGCCAGTGATTAACCCGCTGATCCGCAACTTTGCCGACCTGGCGTATATCGGCATGGGTGTCACACTGTTTGTGGCGGTTGCTAGCCTGATTGTCTCGACAGTTGGTGGGCTGCTTGAGCGCCGCCGGTCGCTCTACACGCTGCGACTGAGTGGTATGCGGCTGAGTCAGTTGAAGCGGCTGGTTGGTTTTGAGTCGCTGGTGCCGCTGCTGAGTGTGTCATTCCTCTCGTGTGCGATCGGCGTGTGGACAGGGGCTGTGTTCACCAGTATGTTCTCACAGTCACTGAAACCGACATTGACCCCAACCTACTTTATAGTCGTTGGTACTGGTCTGGTGGCAGCCGTTGTGGGCATCTACCTGGTGCTGCCAATGATCAAGCGACTCACCTCGCCAGAAGCCAACCAAACAGAGTAGCGTCCTCTCCGGGTAATACCGCAACTCCCCTACGTGGCGTAGGGGAGTATTGCTTAGCGGCGGAATATATCAAACACACCAAACAGCCCAGTTAGCATCGTCTGCTCGAGACAGTAGGGCTGGATTGTCGATCGCAAGGTCTGTGGATCCGTCTGCTGAGAGAGCGTGAGCTGCCGATCAAGCGCGTACAGCGAGAATTGATACCGATGTGTGCCAAACGGTGGTTGTGGCCCACCCCAGCCTGGCGTGCCCCAGCTTGTGACGCCCTCAACAGCTCTGTCGGGCAGGCTCGTGCTGCTGAGCTTCGTCGTGGTCGCTGGTATATTCCAGGCTGTCCAGTGGTAGAACCCGGTGCGGCCTGGTGCGTCAGGGTCGTGGCAGATGAGCACGAGACTCTGCGCCGAAGGTGGCACATTGGCAATAGTAAGCGGTGGCCGCTGATTGCCGCCGAATCGCGAGTAAATCTTAGGAATCTTGCCGTTGTCTTCAAAAGCAGTGCTCGATAGTTTCATATTACGAGCATAGCATAGGCTGGTCGGGGAGGCGATTGCCGCCGGCCGCCAGGCTCTCAGCTAGGAGCGGCGAAAACGAACTTGCCCATCCTGGGCACTGACATCTGCCAGGTCGCCATCGTGCAGCTTGTTGTCGATCAGCTCCAGCGCCAGCGGGTCAAGAATACGCTTTTGCACTAGGCGCTTGAGCGGCCGGGCACCGAAGCTCGGGTCGTAGCCATCGCGGGCCAGCATGTCGCGGACGCTCTCATCAAACTGCAGCGTGATATCGCGGCTGTCTTTGACCTGGCGAGCCACTTTGGTCAAATGAACATCGACAATTGCTCGCATGGCCTCTGATTTGATTCGGTCAAAAATCACGATGTCGTCGATACGGTTGAGGAATTCTGGGCGAAAATGTTGCCGCAGTGTCTCAAGCATCTTATTGTCCAGCGCCGCCAAATCGTCGCCAGAAAAATCCATAATCATCTGTGAGCCAACGTTGCTCGTCATGATGATAATGGTGTTACTAAAGTCGATCGTCCGGCCTTGGCCATCGGTCAGGCGGCCGTCGTCGAGTACCTGGAGGAGCACGTTAAAGACATCGGGGTGGGCCTTCTCGATTTCATCAAATAGTACCACGCTGTAGGGGCGGCGGCGCACCGCTTCGGTGAGTTGCCCGCCCTGGTCGTAGCCCACGTAGCCTGGCGGCGAGCCAATCAGCCGGGCGACGGCGTGACGCTCCATGTATTCACTCATATCAATGCGGATCATGGCGTGCTCATCGTCGAATAATTCGCGGCACAGGCTGCGGGCTACCTCTGTTTTGCCAACCCCAGTCGGGCCGAGGAAGAGGAAGGAGCCGATTGGCCGGTTGGTATCACTGAGGCCGGCACGCGAGCGGCGAATAGCGCTGGCCACGGCAGCCACGGCGCGGTCTTGGCCGATGACTTGGCGGCTGATTGAGTCTTCAAGCTTAGTTAATTTGCTGGACTCACTTTCCATAAGCCGCTCGACGGGGATGCCCGTCCAGCGTGCCACCACGCTGGCGATATCGTCGGGTGTGACTTCTTCGCGGAGTAAGCGGTCGGCCGGTGGAATGGCCGCTAGTTCCTGGCGAGCACTCGCGAGCTTTTTCTCTAGCTCTGGCATATCGCCGTATTTGATACGGCTGGCAGTAGCGAGATCCGCGTCGCGTTCAGCGATTTCCAGTTGTGAGCGCAAACTATCCATTTTTTCGGTCGCGGTATTGACGGTCTGGAGGATGTCTTTTTCGTGCTGCCATTTGCTGTCAATTACCTTAGCCTGGGCTCGAAGGTCAGCGATCTGCTGTTTAATTTCTGCTGTGCGGGCCTTGGCGTGGTCGGATTTGTCTTTTTTGAGCGCGGCTTCTTCAATCTCCAGCTGCAAGCGGCGGTTATTGAGCCGGTCCAGAGCAATCGGCACGCTCTCTAGCTGCATCTTCAGGGCGCTAGTCGCTTCATCCAGTAAATCGACCGCTTTGTCAGGCAAAAAGCGATCAGGCAGGTAGCGGGTGGACAGCCGCGCTGCCGCTACAATCGCATCATCAGCAATCTTGACACCGTGGTGGACTTCGTACTTTTCCTTGAGGCCGCGCAGGATAGCGATGGTGTCGTCAAAGCTCGGCTCGCCGACATAGACTGGCTGGAAGCGCCGTTCTAGTGCCGCGTCTTTTTCGACATATTGGCGGTACTCAGCCAGCGTGGTGGCGCCAATCATGTGGAGCTTGCCGCGGGCCAGGGCGGGTTTGAGCATATTGCCAGCGTCCATACTGCCTTCGCCTTTGCCAGCGCCGACCATCGTATGGATTTCATCGACGAAGAGAATAATTTTGCCAGCAGCTTCTTCTACCTCTTTGAGCACACTTTTCAGGCGCTCTTCAAACTGGCCACGAAAGCTGGCACCTGCCAGCAAGCTGGAGATCTCCAGGCTAATCAGCCGCTTGTCCTGCAGCGAGGCTGGCACGTTGCCTTTGACGATGCGCTGCGCCAAGGCCTCGACGATGGCGGTTTTACCAACGCCCGGTTCGCCGATCAGCACGGGGTTATTCTTGGTGCGCCTGCTCAAGATTTGCATGGTGCGGCGAATTTCTTCATCTCGGCCGATCACTGGGTCGAGTTTGCCTTGGCGAGCGAGCGCGGTGATATCAGTGCCGAACTGCTCCAGGGGCTTTTGGTTGTCTTGTTGGTTGATATTTGGTGGCATAGACCCTCCTTTGATCTGAAGATTGATACAAGGCGATGTGATGCGCCTGTGTGGATGATTAAGAAACAACGCCGCGGCAAAGATAATCAGCGGGGAGTGATGTGTATATCTATCATAGCAAATTAGCACTCTCAGTGCAAGAGTGCTAATTTATAACCGGTGAGTGCGACAGCTTAGCGCTATCAATGTGAGATAATTCGCCGCTCGTAATACGAGGAGCGCTTGGCGAGCTCAGCATTGAGCTGGTCGATACCACCGAGCTCTTCAACGAGTGTTTTTTTGGTGGAAAAGAGATTAGTACCAAGGCCGAGCCGCTCACCCTTGATTGTCACACCGAGGGCCGCCAGGGTTGATGGATACATATCCATGGTCGAAAATAGTCGATTATGACTGTTGGTTGGGGTGACCGCCGGATTAATAAAGGCGTGGTAGACTGTGCGCTGGAAGGTTGGTGAGGTGATCTTTTTTTGGTAGTAATCGGTCTGCATACCCAAGTGATCACCGCTGAGCACGATGGTTGTATTGGCAGCGAATGGCTGCTGCTGTAGCCATTTGACAAACTCGGCCACTTGTTTGGACGAGCAGGCGTAGACATTATCGTACTGCTGCTGGTGCGGTGTTTTGCAAGTTTCGTCGAGATACCCGTCGGTGAAATGGGTATCAGCAGTCAGGAGTTGGAGGTTAAATGGCTTATCTTGCTCGGCTAACCGAGTCGCCTCTTGGCGAGCAAAGGTGAAGAGCTTTTTATCCTCATAGCCCCACCACACTTTGTAGTTGGCTGAAGGTAGTTGCTTGTGGTCGAGTGCATATTGATAGTCTTGAATCTGGTAACTACCGTGCTGCGATAATAGTTTGTCGCGCCCGCCGAACTTGGCGCTTGACCCCATGATGAACGTTTGATTATAACCCTGTTGTTTGAAGATATCGCCAGAGGTGTAGGCACCAGGAAGAAACTTGTCGAAGTCGCCAAGTGAATTATGATCGCGCCCGCCGGCAAACGTTTCTTTCAGTGGTACGCCACCAGATTGTGCTGCCATACCGCCGACTGTCCACGTAGTACCGGTCGCTGGCAGTGCACCGCCGATACCGGATTGGGTGTGTGAAAAATTGGTGTGGCGCAGGGCGATCTGCTCAAGCTCTGGGATGATTGAGCTATCAGCTTGGCCACCATGAGCTTTTGAGAGGAGACTATTCTCCATTGACTCCATGTATATGTAGACCAGATTACGCTTCTTAGCCGGGAAGGTGAGGTGGGCGGTTTTGGGGTCAACATAATGGGTCTCGTATAATTTGGTCGACTGCGTCAATGCCTGAATATAGGCGGGCACTTCGAATGTCTGCAGTAAGTACCAGCCACTCGCCAAAAAAATGAGACTTGCGTACAAAAACTTGTAGCGCCAGCGGAAGTAGCGTCGGCTGGCCGATCGTGACGGTGCGGCCTCAGCTGCGGGTGATGACGATCGCCGCCGCAATCGCCGGCCAATGGCGCGGCCAACGCGATAAACAGCCCGGCGGAACCGATCGATCAGAGGCAGCAGGAAGAGTATACATAATCCGATCGCCCATGGCAGATGCTGCAGGGCGGCCAGCTGGAAATTCTCTGAGCGACCATCGCCCATACCGTTTCGGATATAGAAGACGATTTCATCAAATTTGGAGCCGCCAAATTGAGCTTGCTTGTATTGACTGGCGATGATAAAGATTGCGGCGAGTGCCAGGAGGATGATGCTGACGACTTGAGTGGCCCGCAGAACAAAAGAGGTACGTTTTGACATAGTATCTAGTATAACACCTCTGGTGGCATACGCAGTAAAAAGGAGGTATAATATAAAGCATGAGCAATACACATAAAGAATTTGGGAGGAGCTGGTGGATTGGCCTGGCGGTCTTCTTGGCTCTTATAAGCTGGATGCTTGTCGATGTGCTGCAGCGAGAGGGCGGCTTCGGTCGCGGTGAAGACGTCTTGGTGATGGGCACAAACGCTGGTTTCAAGCCGTTTGAATATAAACAGGGAGACCAGGTGGTTGGATTTGATGTCGATTTGGCACAAGAGATTGCCCGTGCGACCGGCAAACAGCTCAAAATCGAAGACATGTCGTTTGACGGACTGCTGCCCGCCCTTGATTCTGGTCAGGTCGATATGGTAGTCGCTGGCATGTCGGTCACGCCAGAGCGGGCCAAAAACGCTTTGTTTTCTGACCCGTACTATTCGGCGGCTCAGCGAATGATTGTGGCCAAAGGGAGCCCGATTCGTAATAAATTTCAGCTGACCGGCCGGAGAGTTGGGGTCCAGCTCGGCACCACTGGTGATACACTAGCCGCCAAGCTCACTGGAGTCAAGGTCAGCCAGTTTCCCACGGCGCCGAGTGTATTGACTGAGTTGAATGCCGGCAGGGTTGATGTCGCAATCCTTGATGACGCACCAGCTGCTCGCTACTTGACTGGGTTTCCGCGGCTTGAGCTTTTGCCAGGCAGCTTAAGTGAAGAAAGCTATGCGATCGCCCTCAGAAAGACTGACCGTCAGCTGCTTGATAAGGTCAATAAAGTGATCGCCGCCATGAAGCAGGATGGTCGCTACGATAATCTCATCCGTAAACACTTTGGTACACAGCCATCATCGCAGTCGTCAGGCCAGTCGAGCTCGGCGCTTCCACCGCACACCGCTGGCCTGATGGTAAGGGGGGCTTGGTGATGAACTTTTGGGAGGTTATTTTTGGAGATAATCGCTGGCTCTACCTATGGCATGGCCTGGAGGTGACGCTGGTTTTGACCGTCTTATCGCTACTACTTGGCACCGCGATTGGCGTGATTGTCGCGCTGCTGCGGACATCTGACGTACGACCGTTTCGGCGACTACAGGGGAGTCGTTGGCTCGGCCGACTGAGCAGCTGGAATCCGTTTGCCTGGATCGGCAAACTATACGTTGATCTCATCCGGGGTACGCCGCTATTGGTTCAGCTATTGATCATGTATTATGTGGTGTTTGGCTCCTATCAATTAGTGCCGAAGATCATCGTTGCTGCCATTGCCTTTGGGATCAATAGCGGTGCGTATATCGCCGAGATTATCCGCGGCGGTATCACTAGTATTGATGCGGGGCAGATGGAAGCAGCTCGCTCACTTGGGCTGAGTCGCTGGCAAGCGATGCGATTTGTCATCTTGCCACAGGCTCTTAAGAATTCGTTGCCGGCACTGATCAGTGAATTTATCGCCCTGCTCAAGGAGACGTCAGTGGTCGGTTGGATCGGCCTGAACGATATCATGCGTGGCGCTGATAATATTAGGTTTCAGACGGCGACGGCGTTTCAGTCACTGTTTGCCGCAGCAGTAATGTATCTGCTGCTGACTGCTATATTTACCCGAGTCGCAGCCCGGCTAGAAAGGAAATTACAGGATGATTCGTATTAAAAATCTCAGAAAAACCTTTGCCAAGAATGTTGTGCTGCGGGGTATAAATTTGCACATTGACCGAGGAGAAGTGATCGTGGTGGTCGGCTCGAGCGGTTCTGGTAAGTCGACATTTTTGCGCTGCCTGAATGTATTGGAAACGCCGACATCGGGCCAGATTATGATTGATGGGGTCGACATCACCTCGCCCCGCGTTGATCTAAACCGGCTGCGGCAAAAGGTTGGCATGGTGTTTCAATCGTTTAATTTATTTCCACACCTCAGTGTGCTCGATAATATTAAACTCGCGCCTAAAAAGCTGCGAGGCCTCTCTGACAGAGCGGCGACGCAGTTAGCCAAGAAGCTGCTGACCGATGTCGGCCTGCGCGATAAGGCTGCAGCATTCCCTACAAGTTTATCTGGCGGCCAAAAGCAGCGGGTCGCAATTGCCCGAGCTCTGGCGATGCAGCCGGAGATCATGCTATTTGATGAGCCAACCTCAGCGCTTGACCCAGAGATGATCGGTGAAGTGCTGGATGTCATCCGGCAGGTAGCAGCTCAAGGCATGACAATGGTGGTTGTCACGCACGAGATGAAGTTCGCCAGAGAAGTTGGGACACGGATGATCTTTCTTGATAAGGGGCAGATCATCGAGGATGGTCCGCCAGCTGAAGTGATGGATCACCCGCAAACCGCCCGAGCTAAGAAGTTTTTTGGCTAAGGTGTGGTGCAGCTCGGTTCTCGCGCTCCACGGTGGTAGGCTGTCAGGGTCAATAATCTTTGGCAAATGGTAGCCTTCACCGAGCCTACTGCCTACACTTGAGGAGCTTTGATTTCTGGGACCGACTTGTATTGATATTCGAAGATAATCTTCTTATCTGCGCTATTGGTGAGTGATTCAATTTTCACTACCCGAGCTTTATCGTCGAGATAGTAGACCATAGGGGAGCCACCTGCATTCTTTTGCTTGTCGGTCTCCCAGACGAAGCATTTGCCAGCCGTGCAGTCTTTTTTGCCGACGTATTTCATGCTGTCAGTGAACTTCTGTATCTCTTTGGCTGCCTGGTTGCGCTCATTGGCATTGAAGGTTGTTTTTTGGAGGTCAGTTGTTTTCTTGCATTTGCCAGCCTGACATTCATAATACGCACCATTGACGGCGTACGATTCAGAGGAAGTATTGCTCAGAGGGTCGCCCGTGCTATGGTGGGTTGATTTATAGTTGCCCTTACCGTCATACTCTGAGACTGTAGTGTAGGTCGCGCCAGTCGATAGCTTAGTGGTGTATGTTTCGACACGTTGTAGTTTGATGATACTGACAGGTTTGAAGGTCTTGGTCAGGTCGATGTTGGCAGACTGGTGTGAGTCTCCGCCATTTGCTGGTGCGTTATGGGCCGGTTTTCGCGTCATCAGGTACACCGTCAAACCGATCGCCAGGCAGACAGCCAATAGGAGAGTGATCGATAGTGCCACTTTTGTTGATTTCTTCATCTTTTTCATACAACATCCTCGCCTATGCTGAATAATAGTGTATCTTTTGCCCACCAGAGCCCACAATGTGGTCGGGGTGACTGGATTTGAACCAGCGACCTCACCGTCCCGAACGGTGCGCGCTACCGAGCTGCGCCACACCCCGGCGCCGACTTGATTATACGATAAACCGGGGTAGCGGTAAAGTGTTTGGCTGGCTAAATGAGCTTGGCTATTGCCCAAGCGGCTTGTCTGCTGGCAGGGTGATAGGCTTCATTGGTTTGTAGTAGGTGATCTCTGTAGTGTAGAGCGATTTACTTTTGCTGCTGTCTGATTTTTTGGTTATCTTGACAGGTCGGCCTTTTTTGTCGACGGTGTAGCGGTATGTGTAGCCAGTCATCCGGTCGGTTGAATCGCTGCCCTCCCAGACGTAGCAGGTCGCCGTACTGCCTGGGCAGGACTCTTTGCCGGCTGGTTTGAGAATTTTTTGTATTTTTGGATCTTGCTGAATCTTGTAGAAGTAGGTATTCTGCTGCCTGGCCTGCTCAGGTGTAGTATTCTTGCCTTGCTTCGAGGAGGTGGTGTTTGATGTCAAATCTTTTTCTAGACAAAAGGCAAATGCTTGGCTGTTATCTTGCTTGTAGCAGATGATACCCTTGCCACTGACTACGTAAGTAGTCGCCTGGCCGGTTGCACCAGCCAACGCTTTGAAGTCTATTCGGTAATTGCCGTGGCCATCTAAGGTGTAGATTGCCTCGGTCTTTTCGGTGTTCGCCTCGTTGTAGCCGGTTTGCTGGTTGGTTTCTTTGCGGATTTGAGCCTGGCGAGAGGTATCGACGATTTTTGGTGGCTCATTTGGCTCTGGGCCAGCTGCTTCGTCTTTGACAAGCTGCTGTGTCGACTCAGGGCCGGTTGGTTCTCCTGCTGATGGTGTATGAGGGCGAGTGAGTAAATAAACTGCTACTGCAATACCAGCGACCACCAGGAGGCTGATGAGAGATAGAAGGGTAATTTTGAGAGACTTTTTCATACGAGCTCCTTATAACTCCTTTTTGGTGACCGGTGCCGGTAGGGCAATTTTGGGATTTTTCTGGTAGGTGATAGTGAAGGTTTCTTTGCTGAAATGCTCTTGCTGTATCTTGACCACGCGGCCTTGCTTGTCAACTAGATAGTTCACTCGGCGGGAGCGCGATAGTCCACCCCGACCTTCTTTTTTGTAGTTGTACACATAGCACGCCTGTGCCCCGTCTGGGCACCGTTCGATTTTTTCTGGCTTGGCGTCTTGGCTGATAAGTTTTATCAAGTCGTTGACACGCTTGAGCTCATACGAAGATAGGCCATAGGTCTCAGCTTGGCAGCGGCTGGCACCGAGCTCATTGTGGCTGCAGTGGTATTCTTTGTCTGCAATGTGATAATCACTTGATACGAAGTTCTGATCGGTTGGTTTTTTTGCATCTCTGAATTTATAGCTAACGATGTCGTTACCATCAGTCTTGGTGATAGTCGTGGACTGATCGCCGGGCTTGTTATCTTTGAGTGATGTCACGACGGTTGTGATAGTGCGTGACTCTTTGCTCGTGTCGGCAATTTTTGGCGGGTGGGCTAGGAGTGCTGTGATGTCTTCGTTGTGCGAGCCTGACTGTGAATGCTGCTTCTGCTGGAGCGACTGTACGAGGAAGTAGACGCCAACACCTATGAGTATTGCCAAGATGATACTACCGATAGTTAATTTGAGGCTTTTTTTCATGAGAACTCCTTGACGTTACCATCCTTTCTAGTATAGCACGATGAAGAGAGGCCTGATAGCAAGGGCTCGCTAGGGTTAGTCTAGTATTGCCACCAGGCTGCCATATATGCTATGCCTGAAATATGGAATCAACTATTGCCAAAATTATCGCGAATCGGGTAGAGAATGATCAGCTTTCGGCTGCTGAGTTGACGGTTATTTTGCGGCAGCTTGCCAAGGTCTTGCAGGCGGGTGTCGCTGGTGATGTGGTGGAATTTGGCTGCTACGAAGGGGTGACTAGTCTTGCGCTTGGTCGTCTACTGCAGAGCCAGGAAACACCACGTCAGCTCTATCTGTACGATTCGTTTGTCGGCTTACCAGAGAAGACGCCTCAGGATATAAGCCCGGTGGGGTGGCAGTTTCAAGCTGGAGAACTGTGCGCTCGCAGGGCGTCTGTCGAGCAGCGCTTTGTGCGGGCGGGTATGCCGCGACCGCATATTGTCAAGGGCTGGTTTGCTGATATTTCACCCGACAAGCTGCCGCCCGTGATTAGTTTTGCTTTTTTGGATGGTGATTATTACCAGTCGATCAGTGACTCGCTGCGGCTCATTTGGCCACGGCTGTGTGCAGGGGCAGTGGTGGTGGTCGATGATTATGCCAATGAGGTACTGCCAGGAGCGGCTCGAGCGGTCGATGAATGGCTGCAGGACCACCCGGTGCCACAACGAGTCGAGCAGTCGCTGGCAATCCTGACTATCCCCGGTAAAAATTTGCCTCATTCGGGCCGTGACCACTCACGGTGCTGAGGGTGTCGCTTGCGTTATATATTGCTTGTGCTACTATAAAATGGAGTAACCTAAGTAAAGGGGATAGGGGATGGATCCATTACATATTACATCAGAAATCGGCACGCTTAGGACGGTCTTGCTGCATCGACCAGGTGAGGAGTTGGAGAATCTGGTACCAGAATATCTGACCGATCTACTGTTTGACGACATACCGTATTTAAAGGTAGCCCAGGCTGAGCACGATGCCTTTGCTGAAGTGCTGCGCTCGCGTGGTATCGAGGTGCTGTACCTTGACCAGCTGGTCGCTGAAGCACTGCATTCAGATGAGCTGCGTGAGCAGTTTGTCGATGAAATGTTGGCGAACTCGAAGCAGTCTGGCCGGCGCGTGACCCAAGTATTACGACAATTCTTGCTTGACCTCCCGACACATGCTATGGTGCGCAAACTGATGGCTGGAGTGCGCAAAGACGAAGTCACCTTGCCACCAGAGCACCATCAGCAGCTTCATGATATGGTCCAGCAAAATCACTATCCGTTCTATCTCGACCCAATGCCAAATCTTTACTTTACCCGCGACCCAGCGGCAACTATTGGCGGCGGCTTGACGATCAATAAAATGCATTGGCCGGCTCGGCGCCGTGAGTCGCTGTTTATGCGCTATATCATTGATCATCACCCACGATTTGCCGGCAAAAATGTACCAGTGTGGTATAACCGAGATGAAAAATTCTCAATAGAGGGTGGTGATGAGCTGATCCTGAGCCACGACACCATGGCGATTGGTATATCAGAGCGGACCTCGCCAGAAGCGATCGAGAAAATGGCTACCAAGCTGTTTGCTGGCTCGCCTTTTAAGAAAGTTATCGCTATGGAAATCCCTAAGAGCCACGCCTTTATGCACCTTGACACCGTCTTTACGATGATTGATCGTGATAAGTTCACGATTCACCCAGAGATTCGTGACAACGGTGGTAAGATGAATTGCTTCGTACTCGAGAAGGTTGAGGGTCAACCGTATCCACAGATTACTCATGAGACTGACCTTGAGCATGTCTTGCGCGTCGCGCTGGCACTCCCGCAGGTGACGCTTATCGAGTGCGGTGGCGGTGATACAATCGCCTCGGCACGCGAGCAGTGGAATGACGGAAGCAATACGTTGGCTATCGCACCAGGGGTGGTGGTCACATACGACCGTAACTACGTGACAAACCAGCGGCTACGCGATGCTGGTGTCGAAGTGATCGAAGTCAGCGGCTCCGAGCTTGGCCGTGGCCGTGGCGGCCCGCGCTGTATGAGCATGCCGCTAGTACGGGAGGATGTCTAGTATGGCACAAAGTCTCAAAGGCCGATCACTCCTGACGCTCAGCGACTTTACCGCGAGTGATATTCGCTTACTTTTGACAACTGCTCATGAGTATAAGCGACTAAAATATGCGGGGATTCCACACCGGATTCATCAAGGCAAAAATATCGCTCTCCTGTTTGAAAAAGCTTCGACCCGCACTCGCTGTGCATTTACGGTGGCAGCTAATGACCTCGGGGTTGCACCAGAATATCTTGGCAAAGATGATATTCAGCTGGGCAAGAAAGAAACGGTCGAAGACACTGCCAAGGTGCTTGGCCGGATGTTTGACGGTATTGAGTTTCGTGGCTTTGCCCACGAGACGGTTGAGCAGCTGGCTCGGTATGCCGGCGTGCCGGTTTGGAATGGCTTGACTGACCGGTTTCACCCGACGCAGATCTTGGCCGACTTCATGACGATTGAGGAGCATGTCGGGTCTCTCAAGGGGACAAAGCTGGTGTTCGTCGGTGATGGCCGCAACAATATGGCCAACAGTCTGATGATTGGCTCGGCGATCATGGGGGTGGACTTCCGGATCTTAGCACCAAGTGATTTATTCCCAGATGAGCAGCTAGTCAGTCGCGCCCGTGAGCTATCAGCTCGCTATGGCCACGGCCCGACGACGATTACCGACAACTTTGAGCAAGCACTGGCTCAAGCAGATGTCATTTACACGGACGTATGGGTATCGATGGGCGAGGAGGCGAAGTTTGCTGAGCGAATCAACCAACTACGCCACTTCCAGGTCAATCAGGATATGCTCAAACTGACCGGTAACCCAGATGTCAAATTCATGCACTGTCTGCCAGCCTTTCACGATACACTGACAGCGATTGGTCAGCAGATTCAGCAGCAATTTGGCCTCACTGCGATGGAGGTGACAGACGAGGTATTCCGCTCGGCTCAGTCGATCGTCTTTGACCAGGCCGAAAACCGCATGCATACCATTAAAGCCGTTATGGCCTTAACGTTGTAGATGTCCTAACAGGGGTAGAGGAGGCTCCGTGACATGGTAGAAAAAATGAAAAAAGTCAAAAAGAAGTTGCGCTCACCGTCAGCCTTTAGTGTGCTGTTTGTGGTGATTGCCATGATGGCAGCGTTGACATGGTTGATTCCGTCTGGTACCTACCAGACCAAACCAGACCCGAATAATGCTGAGAAGACAGTTCGGGTGTCAGGTACGTACCAGCAGGTTGCGAAGGTCCGCGAAGTCGAAAACGACAAAACCAAGCAAAAAGAGATGGTTGATTCACGCCAGGGATTGTGGGATGCATTGATCGCCCCAGTGAAGGGGATGACCGAAAAGCTTGATGTGATCGTCTTCGTGCTCATCTTGGGTGGTTTCCTTGGTATTACCATGAAGACCGGAGCGCTGGATGCAAGCCTGGGGGCGCTACTGCGCAAGATGAAGGGCAAGGAAAAATGGCTGATCCCAATCTTGATGACACTGTTTGCAATAGGCGGAACCACCTACGGTATGCAGGAAGAGGCCGTGGCCTTTTATGCGCTGGTGGTGCCGATCATGATGGCGGCTGGTTACAACGCCATGACTGCAGTGATGGTTATCGTGCTGGGCGCCGGTACTGGTGTGTTGGGTTCAACGATCAACCCATTTTCGACTGGTATTGCCGCTGAGGCAGCCGGGGTTAATCTTGGCGGTAAACTGATGGCTATTCAAGCGATTATCTTAGTGCTCTGTTTGATCGCGGCGACCATCTTCACTATGCGCTATGCTGCCAAGGTCAAAGCTGGTGGCTACAAAGATGACGTTCGCTATAAGCCAGCTACTGCCGCGCTCGATATGAGTAATGTGCCAAAGCTGACTGGCCGGCGCAAGGTGGTGATGACGATTTTTGCGCTGACGTTTGTCATCATGATTATTTCGTTGATGCCATGGAGTAGCTGGCACGTGACGCTGTTTGCTGATCTTCATAACTGGTTGAGTAGTGTACCGGTATTAGGGGCGATGCTTGGCCTTGGCCATACTGTGCCGTTTGGTGATTGGTATTTCGCAGAAATCTCAACTCTTTTCTTGGCTTCGGCGATCGTCATCGCGGCTATCTACTACCCTGAGTTTAAGAAAGACGATGTATCGGTACCAGACACCTTCTTGAGGGGGACAGCTGACCTGCTTGGCGTGGCACTGATTATCGCTGTCGCGACTGGCGTGTCGGTTGTGATGCAGAATGGTGCCATTCAGGATACTCTGATCAGCTGGGGTGAGGCAACCCTTAAGCATGTCGGTGGCGGTCTTGTCGGAGTTTTGGCTTACGTATTCTACCTGCCGATGACCTTTATCATTCCATCATCATCAGGCTTGGCAGCAGCGACCATGCCGGTCATCGCGCCAGTGGCAGACCTCGTCGGCTCAAGCAAAGACGCCATTGTGGCAGCCTTTGCCACCGCCTCGGGCTTGCTGAATATGATGGCACCAACCATTGCATCGCTGATGGGTGGCCTGGCGCTGGCAGGGGTCTCTTACCGGACTTGGTTGAAGCGCACGCTGCCAATTATGGCTGTCTTTGCGGTGATTAGCATCGGAGTCATCGCGGCGGCAGGAGCATTCCATGGATAAGCCGCGAACCATTGTAGTGGCGCTCGGCGGCAATGCCTTGCAGCAGCAGGGTGAGGCGGCATCGGCGCAGCAGCAGCGTGTCGCCCGCCAAACCGTTCATCAGTTGCTACCACTCATTCAGGATGGTCATCGCGTGGCGATTGTCCATGGGAATGGCCCGCAAGTTGGCAATATCGTCCTCCATGAAGAAGCTATTAACACCGCAGACGTACCGAGCCTGCCGCTTGAAGATTGCGGTGCGATGAGCCAAGGATTAATCGGCTTTTGGCTACAGCAAGCTTTTCACGATGCATTCACTGCTCACCAGATGGATAATCACGCGGTCAGTATCGTCACGCAGACAGTGGTCGATGCGGCAGATACAGCTTTTCAGCACCCTACTAAGCCAATTGGCCCATTTTATACCGAGGCAGAAGCACAGCGTGTAGCCGCCGAGCGTGGATACACTGTGGTTGAAGATGCTGGCCGGGGGTGGCGCCGGGTAGTACCATCGCCAAAACCGCAGACTATCGTCGAGGCGCCGACTATCAAACAGCTGGTTGATGCTGGTGTGACCGTTGTCTCGACTGGCGGTGGCGGTATACCGGTACTGCAAGACGACGCCGGTCAACTACACGGCGTGGCAGCGGTGATCGATAAAGATTTCGGCGCGGCTACGCTTGCGGATATGCTTGGGGCTGACACGCTGTTGATCCTGACATCGGTCGATGCAGCAAGTATCAATTTTGGTAAGCCAGATGAATATGCATTGGGTGATATATCTGTCGCAGCACTGCAGCAGTATATTGATGATGGTCAGTTTGCGGCTGGGTCGATGCTCCCCAAGACGCAAGCAGCTATCCAGTTCGTTAGTCAAGCGCCTGGCCGGACAGCAATCATCACTTCGCTTGCTAAGACTGCCGAGGCGATCAAGGGCAGAGCGGGGACGCGAATCATCAGCTAGGGTCGATATGTTACGGCTCGCACACACCGCCACGTACTGAGCGTGGCGGTTTTTGTATTTTATCTCTAATATGATATAGTGTTTTTATGATTCAATATTTGCGTTCGAGCACTGACCAGTCGATTCTCTTGCAGGATAGTCTGCAGCTTGGTTCGTGGTTGCGCTGTGAGCGGCCAAATGAAGAAGAAGTAGCTGAACTGCTGACGCTGGGGATGGATGTCGACATCATTAGTGACGCACTTGACCCTCATGAGGTGCCGCGTATTGAGTTTGATGGTGAATGGACATACTTGATCGCCCGGCTACCAGATACAGATGACGACTTCAACGATTTTACGACGCCGATTTTGTTTGGCATCCATAAGGATTATGTGGTGACCTTATCGCGTGATAGCCTGGGTCGATTGTGGCAGCCATTTATCGACAAGGTGCGTATCGCTACCTCGCGGCGGATTGAGCTGGTGGTGGCGATGATCGAGGCGGTGTCAAATCAGTATCAGCGGCGTGTGGCGACGATCAACCGGCAGATGCGAGCAGCGACTGATGATATTCACACCTTGCGGGCGCGCGACATCGTCACGCTCACAGAGTATGAGCGTAAACTGAATGACTATCTTGATGCCCTCCTGCCGATGAACTGGGCAATTGAGCGGCTGATCGCTAACCGTAGCTTACGGCTGAAGGCAGATGATAAAGATGACGTCGAAGACATCTCGATCGACCTAGAGCAGGTGATTAGCCGCTGTAAGTCGCTACTCCGGACGATTACGAATGTGCGTGATAGCTACCGGGCGGTGATGGATACTCGGCTAAACGAAACGATTCGATTGCTGACGGTGATCACGGTGGCGCTGACAATCCCGACGATGATTGCTGGGCTGTACGGTATGAACGTGCCGGTGCCGGGTGCTGACGACCCGAGTATGTTTTGGAAGATCACCGGGGTCAGCGTGATGGCGGCATTGGCGATTGGGTATTATTTCTTGCGCCGCCGATAAAAGACTAATTCACGGACTAATTCACGCCGCCGGCTTTAAGGAGCATCTTCAGGCCGTTTTCACCGCCAGCAAAGCCACTGCTGATATAGGAATTGATGACCATGTAGGGAAGGCCGCTGATGCCGAGCTGGATAGCTCGTCGGGTATTTGTCGCGATATCTTGCTTATGTTTCTCGCCACTCATACAGTCACGAAAAGTTGCGGTATCAAGGCCGATCGCGTGCGCCGACTGCTCAAAATAGCTAATTGGAAGTAACGGGATCTCCTTTGGTACGGTGACCCCCTTGACACCGATACCCTTGTCAAAGTAGTCAGCCTTGATGCGGGGGACAATATGGTGAGTATATTGCCAGTATTTATGTTGGTCGGCGGCGCAAAAAGCAGCCTCGGCGCCTCGCTCGCTATTCGGCACAATGTCTTTGAGGACTGTTACAACGCGGTGCTCATAGCGTAATTTGCCTGACTTAATATAGTCCTGCTGAAACTGTGGTGTTGTAGTGGCCGCCTCGACTTGAGCGCAGTAAGAGCAGAAATAATCAGTGTAGTCGATGAAGACGTGAGGCGCTTGAAGGCTACCTTGCGACATGGCGGTGTGCCAGGGCTGCTTATCACCGATGTGTTGATTCGGTGGTCGGTTGACGACATGGTAGATGAATAGTCCGGCGATACCAACCGCCACCAAGCTAAACAAAATGTGAATAAGACTAGCGCCCTGTTGTCGGTGCTGCATGTGATTCCTCCTGATGAATTAATTCGGTGTAGACAAAAGCGATTTGACCAGATTTATAGAGCGACACAAGGCTCAAGAATAGGGCAAGGATCAGCATGGCCGCATGAGCCACCGTGGTCGCAGAGGCAGCGGCGGTGCCAGAGAAGAATACTGCGACAATCGGCACAATCAGCGAGGTACCACAGGGTACACACCCGAGGCCTAGCGTCGCTGCGAGAGAGGCGATACCGCCAAGAGTGAGCTGCCGCCCAACCGCTCGTTGATCATGCCTGTTGTAGCGAGCAGTCACGTATAGCAAGCTGATCGACACACCTTGCAGCAAAGAGACAATGATCAGGAGCGCGCCGACTGGCGAGCTGACAGACTGATGAAGAAGCTGACTGATCATGGTGCCGATCACTCCAATCTTGTCGGTGAGGGGTAGAGAAGAGAATAGAAGTGGGCCATAGAAGTTACTATTGGTCAAAAAGAAGATGACAAGGGCGAAGAGCCCCGCGACAACTATACTGCAACCTATGACTCGTGGTGAGCCCAGTGTTCGCCTGATGCCGCGGCTTGCATTGATCAGATTGGTAGTAATGTGACGATGCTGTATCATATGCGAACCCTATTCTGCCAAGACCCCATACCCCAGGAGGCCGTCGTATTGTTTTTGGCTGTTTTGGTAAACGCGGATTCGGTTCCCCTCGTTGCCGCCGACCGTGGTCAGGACGCCGTGATCGTTCTTGATGACAATATTGATGTGGTTGCCGAAGACTGGTGAGTGCCGATAAATTGCCACATCGCCAGGCTGCGGCTGATAGCCAGAACTAGCCGGCCTGAAGCGGCCGTTGGCCTGATAATATTCCCGGAGCGTGAATGTCCCCGGAATGCGCCAGCCACCGGTGTGCGGGTTTTTTAGTGGCGCCTGGGCGTGAGACAATATCCAACTGACGAAGTCGGCACACCAGGCCTCCTGGACTCCCTGACTGAATTTCGTACCGGGAGATTGGGTGTCAAATTCAGCTTTACTCAGCTCGATGATTCGTCGACGGGTTGGGTTGAGTGAGCTGGTGTCGATCGCTGGAAATGACTGGCTGCCAGACGATGAGTCAGTAGTGACGACCTGGCTGGTGCGATGTGACCAGCTGAAAATTTTGCCCCAGTCAATTGCTCGGCCAAGAAGATAGCTTGCTATCAGGGTGCTTATGATGAGCGCACTGCCGATGATGACATGGCGGGGGCTGCGCTGCGGTGAAAGCTGGACCATATGCCTAGTATAAAGGCGAAGATTGCCAGATGCAAACGAAGGGCTCTATTTATCGATTGACGCCTGATAAGTAGAGTTCTTTGATTTGTGCGTCATTGAGGGCAGTAGTGTGGACCGCCGCAAACTGCAGGGCGCCGCTGAAAAATTTCTTGCTGCTATTAAGAATGGAGCCGTCCCCGTTTTGCCATTGGCTAAATCGGCCACAGCCAAATTTCCAATAACCACGAGAGTTTTCCGCCTGAGTGACCGTGTGGTCGTGGGCCACTCGCTCACCATCAGCATGGAGGGTCATCCCGTTGTCAGACAACGATACAGCAACATGATGCCACTGGCCGTCAGCATAATTTTTGCCAGCCGGCGAAAAGACGATACGAGTGGCATTTGGCCATACCGCAAAGGCGAGACGGCCACTTTTATCGAGATAGACGACTCGGTCAACACTTGAGTCGGTGCCATCGCCAGGTGTGCCAGTAAATCCGGCGATTCGGCCGTTATTGAGCCCGGCCAGTGTCGTATTGAACCATGTCGAAAGGGTGAAGTTGTGTGGGTTAGATAGCTGTGTCGGATACGTGAGGCAGTTGTCGGTGAAAAAGGTACTGCGCTGCCGGTCACGGCGGCAGGCGTAAGACTGCGAGCCATCTTTGGCAGAACGTTTGAGCCAGCTGCCGTCGTTGCTATTGCCAGAGAGGTCTCGCTCTCTTGTACCGGTATCAAAGAATGTCATGCCGTATATGAATAATGCGCCCGAGGGGCTTGTCAATTTATTAGCATCAGCACAGTTATAAAGAAGTGTCCGAGAATTGTTAAGATTATTGGTGATCTGGCCAGTGAATGCGCCCATTGTCAGGTAGAAATTATGAAACACGATCAAACATACCCCCACCACTGCGATAATGGCGCCGACAATAATATGCGAGGCAGGTAATCGCTGCAGCAACATGGTGTCGTCGGCTTGCTGAGTGTGTGAGAGCTGGTAGACTCCATAGAGCATAACCAAAAATGGTATAAGACACAGCATGAGGATAACCAGAATAACCCAACCGGTGAAATGAATGGTTGGCGTGAAGGAGTAGCGGCCGTGGCTGTCTTTGTCGGTGAGGGTTAGATGAGTATCTTCTCCTGGAAACAGTGTAGTATCGTGAGCATTGAGCGGGAAGACCCCGGTGTTAACGATGTGGACCGCCGCGCCACGCTGCGCTGGGGCGATATGAAGTACGCCAAAATTAACCCAGGGGTGAAACCATAGCGAGATAGCACAGAGGACTAGCGTGACGCCAAGTATCCGATAATACCACCGCCGTTCTGGTCTGGCCCGAGCAGTGAGCAAATGGACTAGTAGCCAGCCGATGATCAGCCACGGGAGCATTAGGCACACCCAGCCGAGCCATGGGTGAATAAAGATCGCCTTACCGATTATTTGGTCTGGTGTGATTGGCAGCGGGTCAGCGCCGCGGTTGAGGTCACCTTTGGTAGTCAACGACTGACCGTTACTGGCAATGACTCGGTGAGTGTATGTCTTGTGGTGTCGCTGAAAGGTAATGATGTCGCCCTGCTGGTAGGATGATGCTGGCTGTGTGATGACTAGTGAACCGACTGGGGCAGCAGTGGCCATACTCGGAGTATTGACCAAGAATAATCGCAAGCCGCTTACTAAACATAGCAGCACTAGGCCTCCGATCAGTAGGCCTAGTGCAACAGAGAGGATAACTGGGAGTCGACGCATGAGCCTTTCTTGCGCTACGTGTTGCCTATGCGCCAAACGCCCAGGTCAGTGGCTGCGAAACTTGTAGTCCTTGATGAGTGGCATTGGCGCTTGCGTCAAGTGATACCTCAAAGGTAACCGGCACGGTTTCATTTGGGGCGATCGAAGTTTTGCTTAATTTTGCCAAGAGGTCAATCGCGCCGCCAGTTTGGAGCTGGGCTGCGGTACCTGTGAAAATAGTACTTGAGCCAGATTTAATCGTCACTTTTATCTTGCTACATAGGTCAGTTGCCTTGCCACTCATCGAGCTGCCGGCAACCGCTGATTGACTGCAAGCATCTGGCGTCAGACTAAATGAGGTTGCTGCGGTGGAGCCGGTATTTTGTAGGTTAATGGTTGTGGTATTTGGTGCGCCACCGGCAATTAATGGTGTGGTTGTGCCGCCGTATTTGTTGATAGTTGCGCAGGTCGCCGTATTCGTGCTAGAGCCTGAGCCGTCAGTGCTATTGCAGGTCGCAGCACCAGAGGTCTCTCGCATAGTGAGCGTACCAGTACTGGCGGTGTTTAGGCTGTTTTGGATACTGGCGACGAACCCTGCGAAGGTCGGTGTAAAGGTGAAAGCGACCATCAGAGCCCCGACTATACCGGTGATGACAAGGCCGCGTCGTCGTGTATTTTGTGTATTGGTTGTGCGTATCATAAAACCCCCTTCATGATGACGTATGATAAAATTCTCGCTTAGTATAACAAAAACATAAGCAATATACAATACATACTCCACGATACATGGCTTGTATGAGCGGGCAATAATCTATATAGTAGAAGTCGAAGCGGATATCTGGAGTAAAGTGATAAGGTATCGAGACACAGTGCGCCGGGCGCACAGAAAGGAGTCTGTGGTGAACCATACGACACCAATTATTACCGCCACACACCTCGTCAAGCGTTATGCGGCTAATACAGTCGTCGATGACGTATCATTTACCGTCAATCGCGGTGAAATCTTCGGTATCTTAGGGCCAAACGGCGCCGGCAAGACGACGACCCTGGAGATGCTAGAAGCTCTTCGGACAATTGACGGTGGTCAAGCGGTGATCGATGGCATCGATGTTGCCGTACACCCCAAGCAGATCAAGCAAATCATTGGTATTCAGCTGCAATCGACGAGCTTTTACGACCGGCTGACACTTCGTGAGCTGCTGGTAATGTGTGCTGACCTCTACGGTATGAAGGTAGATGCTGATGCGCTCCTCGCGAAAGTGCAGCTGACCGACAAGGCCAAAAGTTATGTTGAGCAGCTCTCTGGTGGGCAAAAGCAGCGATTTGCCATCGCTTCCACCTTGGTCAACAACCCAAAAGTGCTATTTTTGGATGAACCAACGACCGGTCTTGACCCACAGGCTCGCCGCAATCTTTGGGAGTTGATCAAGCAGATCCGTGATGAGGGGATCACTATCGTGCTCACTACTCACTACATGGAAGAGGCCGAGCTGCTGTGTGATCGACTTGCCATCATGGATACCGGCAAAATTATCACTATTGACAGCCCTGGCAATTTGATTCAGCAACTACTTGATCGAGGTTTTCAAAAAGAGCAGGTGGTGCAGCAAGCCAACCTTGAAGATGTATTTATTGATTTAACAGGAAAGGCGATTCGAGACTAATGAAGAGATATTGGATGGGGGTATTTGGCCAAGTGCGGGCCGAACAAAAACGCTTCTTGCGTGATAAAACGTCGCTATTTTTTACTTTTTTGTTTCCGTTGATTTTCTTGTTTGTATTTGGCTCAATTTTTAATAATCAGACAATTAATTTCAAAGTAGTGATTATCAATCACTCATCGACCGAGTTTGCCAAGCAGTTTGTCGAGCAGGCAAAAAAAGGCGCCCCAGATGGCACAAAGTCGCCACTAAAAGTCCAACACACCACTGATATGGCAAAGGCAAAAGAGCAGATGAAGCGCTCTGAGATTGATGGGATCATTGAACTGCCGGCTGATTTTGGTGCTCCAGGCCGCGACCACCGGCCAAATGGGACACTGCAGGTACTCTACCAAAAGGGCTCCGAACAGTCAGGGAAGACACTGACCGCGGTCATGACACAAATCATCGATGACATCAACAAGGGCATGGGCCAACCCGAGCCGCCGTTGAAAGTGGCGGCAACCGCTATTGGCAGTAAGGGTTTGACATCGTTTGATTACACGTTTACTGGGTTATTAGCGTTTAGCCTGATGAGTATGGGTATCTTTGGGCTGTCGAATGCGATGCCGACCGAAAAGCAAAAAGGCTCATACCGGCGCTTGCGGGCAGCACCGTTTACCTCTGGCCAGCTGATTATTGCGGCGGGCATTCATTACACCATTGTCTCGGTAATTAGTGCTGCGATGATGATGGCGGTCGGCATTGCGGTATTCCATTTCAATATGCAGGGGAATTGGTTGCTGTTTAGTGGCTTTGCGGTGCTCTCGGCGGCGCTGCTGGTGAGTTTTGGGCTGCTTATCGGTGGTTGGGCCAAGAATGAGAATCAGGCACCGCCGCTTAGTAATCTGGTTGCCTTTCCGATGATGTTTTTATCGGGTGCCTTTTTCCCGGCGTATCTGTTCCCAGAGTGGCTGCAGGGTGTGAGCCGGTGTATCCCGATGACCTATGTGGTTGATGGGCTGCGGCTGATTACCACAGAGAACGCCAGCGTTATGGCAGTGCTGCCACAGATTGGTATGGTTATCGCCTTTACTGTGGTGGTATATGCGGCGGCGATTAAGCTATTTCGCTGGGAGTAGCTGGCAGGTGAGGTGCGCCTGACGTCTATTGTTTATGTTTGAGTTATTTGGTAAATTTTCGCAGTCATTTATGTTGGCTTTGGTGGCATGGCCGGTGGTTGCTGGTTTATGCACCTTTCCGATGCTGGTCGCCCAGTATAGGCGGTTTCGTCGAGTCTCTATTCCACGGGCGGTGACCATATATGCGCTTATGCTGTACCTATTGGCGCTGGTCTTGTTTACGCTGTATCCGGTGCCAGATAATCCGGCAAGATTCTGTGCTGATTATCACCTCGCCCCTCAACTGATGCCATTTGGCTCGATCACCGCAATACCCCACGAGGGGTTACGGGCTATCTTTCAGGTGGGGATGAATCTACTGTTCTTTGTCCCGCTAGGGGTGTTTATCCGCTCGCTGACCAGTTGGCGACTCAGTGCGGCGCTGCTGGTCGGGCTGAGCCTATCTATTGTCATCGAGACTGCACAGCTGACTGGTGCATTTGGCTTGTACCCGTGTAGCTATCGGCTGTTTGACGTGGATGATATCATGCTTAATGCGGTCGGTGCGGTGATCGGTTTTCTGATTGGGAGGGTTTTCCCGGATCTTTATAATATTACGCCTGGTGCAGCGGTAATTCGACAGCCCGGTTTGGTGCGGCGAAGCGTGGCGTTTCTGATCGATACTATCATCGTCTATGTCATGACGGTCTTGGTGGTGGCATTTCTTCATGTCGTCGTGCAGGTGCCGCTTGATCAGCTGAGGGTGTGGCGATTGGCTATCCACTGGTCGGCTTGGCTGATAATCGAACTGGTCGTGCCGCTGCTATTTCGTGGCTTCACTCCTGGCGGGCGGGCGACTGGCATTTCGCTTGATGCTGCCGACTGGCGGCCACTGCATCGGCTGCTGTTTTACCTGGTGCGGTTTGGCTATATTGTGGTCTGGCTGAGCGGGCTATTGCCGCTACCGCTGTTGGTGCTGATCACTCTTGGCAGCTGGTGGCGGTATAAGCAGCTGCCGTACGCTGTGATAAATCGCTTGTGGCCGGCTACTTCTCGGCCGAAGTAGGCTTTTTGCGTATTTTTCAGGCGGTGTCTTGACACAGTAGTATAATTTGTATAACATGTACTACTTATGGGTATACATAATGTTTCATTAGTCGGGGCAGTGACTGTGGGCCCAAAGGGCCAGGTGGTTATCCCGGCGGAGGTACGCAACAATAGTCATATTCGACCAGGTGATAAGCTGATAGTACTATATAACAAAGACGCACAGGCGGCTATTCTGGTGACAGAAGCCCAAGCGCAGCAGATGGTCGATCAGCTTGGTCGGCAACTCTATCATTTGCAGGATTCGCTGAAGGGCACAGAGGAGGTATAGATGTTACACGAGCTTTCAATTCGCAATAAGTTAATCGTCATGGGCGCGGTGATGAGCGCCTTGTTTTTGGTGGCGCTGGATCAGACGATTGTCTCGACAGCGCTGGCGGCGATTGTCAAGGAGTTCAATAGCTTTTCATCGCTTGGCTTCATTGTCACCGCTTATATGTTGACCACCACGGTGACGGTGCCGCTGGCTGGTAAGCTGAGCGACATGTACGGCCGCAAGCCGCTACTGCTGGCTGGGGTGAGTATTTTTACCATCGGCTCATTACTGAGCGGCCTGGCGCCGACAGTCGAATGGCTGATCGGCTGGCGAGCGCTGCAGGGTATCGGTGGCGGTATCATCACCGCGAATGCCTTTACCATTGTTGGCGACCTCTTCCCGCCAAAAGAGCGTGGTAAATGGCAGGGGTTGATCGGTGCGGTGTTTGGCGTGAGCTCGGTAGCCGGGCCGCTGCTAGGTGGTTGGTTGACTGATGGCGTGTCGCTATTTGGTATGGTCAGTGATTGGCGCTGGACGTTCTTGCTCAATGTGCCAATTGGCGTGATCGCTACTCTACTCATCATCCGCTACTGCCCGCAGATCAAGCACGACCGCACGCACAAGCCTGACTATCTCGGGGCGCTGTTTATCACCATTGCCCTGGCAACGTTGGTGCTGGCGGTAGACAACACGGAGACGATCTTTAAGGGGCTGATAGATAGCGGTGTCAGCCTGGCGCTGATTCAGGGCGTGTTGCTGACGGTGTCGGCGGCTGCAGCGATTATCTTTGTGCTGGTCGAGCGGCGGGCCACACAGCCGATTTTGCCGCTACGGTTCTTTGCGAATCGGACATATCGTTTGATCATGGTGGCGGCGAGCTTGTTTGGTGCGGCTTTTATGGGGGCGATTCTCTATCTGACACAGTTTAATCAGCAAGTATTCGGTGCCACCGCCTCGCAGGCCGGGCTGATGTTGCTACCGATGGTGGCGGGCATCATGATGAGCTCGATCACAGTTGGCCGGCTGGTTGCCAAGACGGGGAGGTATAAGCGCTGGATTGTCGGCGGCTTCGGCGTGACTGCTGCCAGCGTGGCGGCGCTGACTATCTTGCAGCCAGAATCGCCATACTGGCACGAGGCAATAGTGATGACGCTGGCGGGGCTGGGCTTGGGCGCGGCGATGCCGATCCTGACTTTGGCGGTGCAGAATGAGTTTGCGCAAAAAGATCTCGGTGCGGCAACGTCCAGCGTGCAGCTATTCCGTGGGCTTGGCTCGACGATTGGTGCGGCGGTGTTTTCGGGTGTGCTGACCGCTGGTATTTTGGCACATATCGGTGATCCGCATCAGCTGCCATATATTCAGAGCCTGCAGCGCTCGCCGGCTGCCCAGCAGATGCTGTCTGGTGAGTTAAATGCCGATGTATTGCTGCGGCTGAACGCTCAAAAAGAGACGATCGCCAATGGGGCAGACCAAGGGTTCAAGCGACTACCAGCACCAGCCCAGGCGGTGGCAAAACAGCGATTTCACCAGCAGCAGGATGCGTTCACCAAGACTATCCTGCAGGCTTTTGCTGATGCGCTCCACCAGATTTTCTTGATCAGTGCTGGGTTGATGATGATGGCGATGTTGCTGGTTATCCCGGTGCGCGAAAAGCGACTACGTGGTTGATACTGCGTTGGCAAACCATAACCGCTACGATATAATCATACTATGACTAAGTCTACCGCTCGACATACCACGCCACAGCTATCGCAACAGTATCATGATCTGTGGGTGCACGTTGGTGGCCAGTTTGAGCCAGCCTCACTCGCGCAGCACCTAGGCCTTGATGGTAATATCATTCGTGATGTGATTGACCTGCGAGAATTGCCACGAGTCGAATTTAAAGAGCCAGTAGAATATATCTTTATGCGCCTGCCGGTTGTGCGGGCAGGCGCGGTCAAGACAGCGCCGCTGCTGGCTGCCGTCTCGGCGAAGCAATTGGTGACGATCAGTCCAACGAATAGTTTTTCGCCCCAGTCTGCCGAGCAGTACGTGGCTGAGGCAACTCCTCAGACCGGCGGACTCTTAGTCGCGACGTTTGCTTGTGTGGTGGCAGCATACGAGCAGTCAATCCACCAGCTTGCCAGCAAGATTGCGGCTGCTCGCCAGCGATTGTCTCGCCATGAGGTCAAAAATGCTGATTTTGTCGAATTTGTGGCGATCGAGGATAGTCTCAATGAGTTTCATTCTAGCCTGGAGGGGTCTGCGAGTGTACTTGGCCAGCTGTTATTGAATCGTCATAACCTTTTTTGTGCAAACGATATAGAGTCATTGGGTGATCTCATTCTTCACGTCAAGCAGCTATTGGTGATGGTCGCCGCTAATACGCAGACGATCAATAGTATTCAAAATGCCTACTCGACCATCGCTAATAATGTACTTAATCAGCGGATGAAGGTGCTGACTGCTATTACTATTTTGCTGGCTATTCCAAATGTGTTTTATGGTATGTACGGCATGAATATCGCGCTGCCATTCCAGGGTGAGCCCTGGGCCTATCCGGTGATCGTCAGTTTCACTGTGGCTTTGATCGGTGTTATTTATATAGTCGCGAAGAAGCTGCGCTTATTTTAAGCCTTATTAGCTCAGGCCAATAGGTCCTCGATTGACACACTAAGAAATGTCTGTTACGATAGTCTATGTGTCTCTCACCAGGAGCATGCGTACGCAAGATAAGGGTTAAGGTCGATAAGGGTATAAGGTCGAAGTATGCGTCAGAGTGTGCGAGACAAACAATAATGACGAGGAGTAACCCATGTCAATCACTATTACCTTTGTGTCGTCTCGGCGCAAAAAGGTCGCAGTGGATGTGGTGCCCGCCGCGTGGCAAACATACATAGAGCACTAAAAACATCGTAGACAAGACATCAAAATCACCCCACAGGCACCGGGGTGATTTTTTATAAAGGATATATGACGCCGCTGCGCTGAGGTGTCGGCTCCGCGACCCTCAGAAAAATCCCTCAAGAAATGAGTATATTATTGGGTCTCGGTCGATTCAGCCGAAGACTGACCCTCGGTTTTTTGCGCTGTATCTAGGTTGACGCCGGCCTGTTTGAGCGCCTCGACAACAGCTTTTTCTAGGTCGCCGTCTTTCTGGCGCTGGACTGCCTTGCCATTAAGATAAAAAGCTGGTGTGCCGGTGATATTTTGTTTGCGAGCAATCGCGACGTCGTAGTCGATCTTTTGGGCGATCTTCGCACTGTTAAGATCTTTGGTAAACTGCTGTTCATTCAGCTGGAGCTGCTTGGCATAGCCAAGAAACGCGTCAGATCGCTCCTTGGAGCTAGCGGTTGACCAGCTGGTTTGGTTTTTGTAGAGAAGATCGTGCATCTGCCAATATTTCCCCTGAAGGCCAGCTGCCTCAGCTACCGCAGCGGCTGCCCGCGCATTTGGGTGAAGGCTTGGGATAGGGAAGTTGCGAAATACCAGTTCGAGATGGTCCTGGTATTTACTCATCAGCTTATCGACTTCTTCGGTCGAAGTGCGGCAGCCCGGGCATTGGTAGTCGCCGTATTCGATGAGGCGGACCTTGGCTTGTTTATTACCTTTGGTGTGGTCGCCGATATGACCGTTTCGCTCTTCACCTGCGAGCACGCCATTGATACGGTCTTGGCTGATATTACTCACATCGAGCCGGTTTTGTAGTGACATATAGATAAGACCACCAATAATAGCGATGACAATAAGCGCAAAGACACTCCACGATTTTTTATTCATTATGATTCCTCCAGTTATCCTAGCCATTATAGCATAAAAAGTATACAATAGCGGTATGGAAATGATCGAAGCGGGGGTTTTTGTCGCGGCATTAGTCGCCTTGGTGGTGGTGCTCGGGGTTCATCCTCAATTGTCGTCG
Organism: uncultured Candidatus Saccharibacteria bacterium; assembly: GCA_938040655.1. GTDB lineage: Bacteria > Patescibacteriota > Saccharimonadia > Saccharimonadales > Saccharimonadaceae > Nanosynbacter. Next base: position 1,738 of record CALHZK010000007.1, on the reverse strand, counting down.
CATAGTCGGTTTGAGCTGCGGCGGCGAGCTCGCGCCGGAGACACTGAGGCGGCGTTGCTCCTGAAGCGGCGGGCACTGCTTGCGGACATCTTCTCTCTGCAGCGGGTAATTGTAGCGACACTATTGGTGGTGTTGAGCGTCACCGGGGTAGAGCTGTTTCATTGGGCGGTTGGGCTGGTGGTATCGTTTATTATTGCGCTTGAGTCTGGTGCGGTAGCTAGCCTGCCGCCACTCCAGAGTCGCTCACAAAAACTCTATAGCCGCTACGAAGCCAAAATCCTGGGCTTTATCGAACATCACCGCTGGCTGTTCCGGATGATTCGGTCAGTCGCGCCAGTGCCGAGTGACACGTATGATATCGAATCAAAACAGGAGCTTCGCTCGATTGTGGCACAGTCTGGTGATGTGCTGACTGCTCATGAAAAAAGACTGATTGCCAACGGCCTTAATCTTGATACAATGCAGGTCAGCGAGGTGATGACACCAAAAAGCATGATCGCGACAGTCAGTGTTGATGAGGTGCTTGGCCCGCTTGTCCTGACAGAGCTTCACGAAACCGGCTATAGTCGATTCCCGGTTGTCGAGGGTGATATCGACCATATTGTCGGTATGCTGTATGTGCAGGATCTACTCGAGACCAGTGATCGCGCCCGCGTCAAAACAGTCAAGGCAGCGATGGACAAAAAAGTGTTTTATATCCGGCAGGACCAATCACTTCAGCATGCGCTAGCCGCCTTTATCCGGGTGCGCCACCATCTCTTCATTGTGGTCAATCAGTTTCGCGAGACGGTTGGGTTGCTGACACTTGAGGATGTTCTAGAGGCGTTATTGGGCCGTAAAATCAATGATGAGTTTGATGCCTACGATGACCTGCGGCAGGTGGCAGCCTACAACCCACGCAAAAACAATTTGCCAGAAGCTGGCCACACTGTGTAGGCCTGGTGAAGGTATGCTATAATTAAGCGATATGAGACGGAGAGTTTATGCGCATACTACCCCTGAAATGGCGGGTCACACTATCACAGTGGCTGGCTGGGTGCACTCCCGGCGCGATCATGGCGGGCTGATTTTTATTGACCTGCGTGACCATACTGGGTTGGTGCAGCTGGTAATTAATCCTGAGCGGGCGGAGGCCTTTCGTTTGGCGGAGAGCCTGCGCGATGAGTTTGTGATTCGGGCCAGTGGTCTGGTGACGGAGCGCGGCGAAGGTTTGAAGAACCCACATATTGCCAGCGGCAATGTGGAAATTGTGGTGGAAAACTTGGAGATTCTTAACCGTGCTGAAACCTTGCCGATCCAGCCATTTGCTGAGGAAAACCAAGCGGGCGAGGACCTGCGTTTTAAGTATCGTTACCTTGATTTGCGCCGTCCAACAATGCAACAGATGCTGAAAAAACGCGCTGAGATGTACCGGCGGATGCATCAGTACATGGACGACCATGATTTCATTGAGATTCAGACGCCAATTCTGGCAAATTCTAGCCCCGAGGGTGCGCGTGATTTTCTCATCCCCAGTCGTTTGCAGGAAGGTAAGTTTTACGCCCTGCCGCAAGCACCGCAGCAGTTCAAACAGCTGCTGATGGTTGGCGGCGTGCCGCGGTATTATCAGCTGGCGGCGTGTTTTCGCGACGAAGATCCGCGGGCTGATCGACTGTACGGTGAGTTTTATCAGCTGGATCTCGAGATGAGCTTCGTTGAGGATGGCGAGGAGGTTCGCCAGGAAGTTGAGCCGCTGATG